>CAZVZP010000113.1:7402-8745 GCA_964631625.1 uncultured Hyphomicrobiales bacterium
AAGGGCTTCACCGATCACCGGATGCGGGATTTGCCCGAGCTGCTGCGTCCCTCCGATCTCATGGTGTTCAACGACACGCGGGTGATTCCGGCGCGGCTTCGTGGCCGGCGCGGCACGGCGCGAATCGAGCTCACGCTTCACCGGCGCGATGGCGAGGGCCGCTGGCGCGCCTTCGCCAAGCCCGCCAAGAGGCTCAAGGCCGGCCAGCGGATCGAGCTGGGCGAGGATTTCGGGGCCACGGTCGAGGCGAGGGGTCGGGAAGGCGAGGTCGTGCTGCGCTTCGCCGAAAACGATGCCGCGCTGCGGGCCAAGCTGGCGCGCCACGGCGCCGTGCCGCTGCCGCCCTATATCGCGCGCGAGCCCGGACCCACCGACGCGGAGGACTACCAGACGGTCTATGCCACGCACGAGGGGGCGGTCGCGGCACCGACCGCGGGGCTTCATTTCACGCCCGAGCTCTTGGCGCGGCTCAAGGCGCGCGGCATCGAGCGGGTCTTCATCACCCTTCACGTGGGCGCCGGCACGTTTCTGCCCGTGAAGACCGAAGAGATCGAGAACCACCGCATGCACGCCGAAGCGGGCCGGATCGGGGAGCAGGCCGCCGCCGCCGTCAACGAGGCGAAGGCCGCCGGGCGACGGATCCTCGCCGTGGGCACGACATCCTTGCGTCTCTTGGAGGCCGCGGCGGGCGAGGATGGCCGCGTCGGGCCCTTCGACGGCGACATCGCGCTCTTCATCACGCCCGGCTATCGCTTCCGCGTGGTCGACGTTCTCCTCACCAACTTCCATCTGCCGCGCTCGACGCTGTTCGTGCTGGTCGCCGCGTTCTCGGGCCTCGAGCGCATGAAGGCGGCGTATGCCCACGCCGTCCGCGCGGGCTACCGATTCTATTCCTACGGCGATTGCACGCTGCTCGAGCGCGCGGCGGAGCCGGCCTCGGCGGAGCCGGCCTGATGGCCGTCCGCTTTACGGTCCACGCGCACGCCGGCCGCGCCCGCTCGGGCCTCATCGAGACCGCCCACGGCCCCTTCCGCACGCCGGCGTTCATGCCGGTCGGCACCGCGGCGACGGTCAAGGCCATGACGCCAGAGGCGCTGCGCGCCGCTGGCGTGGAAATCATCCTCGCCAACACCTACCACCTCATGCTGCGTCCCGGGCACGAGCGCATCGAGCGCCTGGGCGGGCTCCATCGCTTCATGCACTGGGAGGGCCCGATCCTGACCGACTCCGGCGGGTTCCAGGTTCTCTCCCTGGCGGAGCGGCGCGCCATCGATGAGCATGGGGTGACCTTCCGCTCGCATCTCGACGGCACCGAGTACCGCCTGACGCCCGAATCGGCGGTC
>CAZVZP010000114.1:0-8733 GCA_964631625.1 uncultured Hyphomicrobiales bacterium
ATCTAGAGCAATTTCATCCACTCAGATTGAACCGGACGGTTCAATCTGAGTGGATGAAATTGCTCTAGCCTGCGAGACCGCGGCCATGAGGATGCGTGCGGCGGCGACGCGCTAAGCAGCGGCGGCCATCGCCTCGCGCACCAGGCTCTGGAAGAAGATCGTGCCGGGCTCGCGCTCGAGCGACAACACCCCCGAGCGATAGATGCCAGCATCGAGATTGCGCTGCACCTCCGCGCACACGCCCATGTCTTCCGCCATGGTCGCGCGCCAGCCCTCGGCGAGCTCGTCGTACCACCCCTGGGGTGCGCCGTCGTCGGGCCGCCAGAACCAATGCACGAGCCGCACGCGGCGGGGGCCTAACGGGTAAACC
The DNA here is from genome assembly GCA_964631625.1 of uncultured Hyphomicrobiales bacterium. Classification (GTDB taxonomy): domain Bacteria; phylum Pseudomonadota; class Alphaproteobacteria; order UBA828; family JAPUJA01; genus CAZVZP01. Next base: position 371 of record CAZVZP010000114.1, read on the forward strand.
TGCTCGACGTTGAAGTCGTACTCGGAGAAGTGCACGAGCACGCAAGGGAACTTGTAGATCCAATAGCCGCGGCTTGCCGGATGATTACCCCACGGCCCGTAGCCGATGCGAAAGCCCACGAACTTGCCGTTCTCGCGGGGCTCGAGCACGCAAGCCTTGACCGCCTGATTGAGCTGCGTGTGCACGAACGGCACGTGGTAGCCCTCGGCCGAGTTGTCGCCATAAGCCTTCCAGTTGGCGTCGCCCTCGGCCACGACCTCGCGGTAGAAGCGAAGCGGCGCGGCGATCGGAAACTCCTCCGCGATCTTTGGAATATCGCCGAGCCAGCTCATGAGGTCGGGCGCCTCGTCGTCGAGGCAGCCGAATACGATGTCGTGCCAAGTTTCGATCCGGATCGGCACGAGGCCGCGCGCGGAGGGGTCGAAACCCGCGCCGGTCACGAAACCGGGCGCCTCGAGCAAGCGGCCGTCCGCGCTGTAGGTCCAGCCGTGATAACGGCAGCGCACCCCGTAAGCGAGATTGCAGCGCCCCGTTCCCGCCTTGACCAAGGAACCCGCCCGGTGCCGGCACACGTTGTGAAAGCCGCGTAAGCTGCCGTCTGGGCCGTGCAAGACAAAGACCGGGAAGCGGCCGATCTCGCCGGACACGTAATCGCCCGGCCGAACGAGCTGATCGGTGCGGGCAAGGACGCTCCAGTTCTTGGCGAAGATGAGCTCCTGCTCGCGCTCGAACACCGCGTCTTCGCTATACGACGCAGCCGGAAGGGTCTCGACGTAAGGGGCCGTGGATCGCGGGGCCATTGCCTTCCTCCCTGGCCGGTGCCGGCACCCGGTTTATGGTTGAAACTGTCTGGCTGTCCAGCTAACCTCTATGTCTATAAAAGACCAGCGAGGCGGTCAAGGATCGGGCTTCCGGTTTGCGACCGGTCTGGCGTGGCGCAGGGGGATGAGCCGCGTGATCGAGACGACTCCGCCGATTGTCGAGCTCGAGTCCGCCGACCGGCGACGGGGAAAGAGCGCGGTCACGCGCCGGCTTCTGATCGAAGCCACGATCGAGGCCATCGCCAACGGCGGGTTGCAGCAAACCACGCTCGACCGCGTCTCCGAAATTTCCGGTTTGTCGCGCGGCCTCGTCGGCTTTCATTTCCGCACCAAGGACAAGCTTCTGGTCACCACGCTGCAGTATCTGACCGAGGAATACCACCGCGGCTGGCAAGAGATTCTGAGCCGACCCGGGTCGTCGCCTGAGCGGCGCATCCGTGCGCTCATCGACTTCGATCTGGGCCCGCTCGTGTGCACGCCCACGCGCGTGGCCGTGTGGTTCGCCTTCTGGGGCGCCGTGCAGCACCGGCCGGCTTACCGCCGGTACTGCGCGCCGTGGGAAGAGGCCAACGTCGTGGCGATCGGGAGCGAGCTCGAAAGGCTCGTGCAAGAGGGCGGATATTCCAGCGTCGATGCGCAGCGGATCGCGCAAGGCTACGCCGCTCTCATCATCGGGCTGTGGCAGCAGTTCAACGCCATGCCTGAGCGTTTCGACCACGCCCGAGCGAAGGGGATTTGCCTCGGCTACCTCGCGAGCGTGTTTCCGAGGCACTTCCGGGAGGCTTGAGCGATGTGCGGCGTCTGCGGATGCGGCGAAGGCGAGGCGCGGATCGAGGGTAAGCCAGCCCACGCGCACGCTCACTCGGACCATCGTCCCGCGCACGACGGCCACGCTCACGATCACGAACACGCTCATGACCACGCTCACGATCACGGGGCGGCGTCGGCGATCGGGGCCGGACCGGGCGAAACCTCGGGCACGGGCCGATGGGTCGAGATCGAGCGGGATATCCTGTCCAAGAACCGCGATTTCGCGGAGCAGAACCGCCGGCGCCTTACGCAGGGGGGCGTTCTCGCGATCAACGTCATGTCGAGCCCGGGTGCGGGCAAGACCACGCTGTTGACGGCGAGCATCGAGGCGCTGAAGGGCGGTCAGCCTATTGCCGTCATCGAAGGGGACCAGGAGACCTCGCGCGATGCCGATCGCATCCGCGCAACCGGCGCGCCGGCCGTGCAGGTCAATACGGGTCGCGGCTGCCACCTCGATGCCCACATGGTCGGCCACGCGCTCGACCGCCTGCCGCTCGAACCGGGCAGTGTTCTGTTCATCGAAAACGTCGGCAATTTGGTCTGTCCCGCCGCCTTCGATCTGGGCGAGGCCCGGAAGGTCGCCCTGCTCTCGGTGACGGAAGGGGATGATAAGCCGATCAAGTATCCCGATATGTTCATGGCGGCCGATCTCATGATCCTGACCAAGATCGACCTCCTGCCGCATGTCGATTTCGATGTCGGTCGCGTAATCGATCACGCGCGCGCCGTGAACGATCGGATCGAGGTGCTCGAGCTGTCGGCGCGCACCGGCGCGGGCATGGAGCGCTGGCTCGAGTGGATTCGGCGGGCCGTGCGCCCGCTGCTGGAAGAGCGGGCGGCGGCGGCCGAGCGCGAGCTTTCGGCGCTCAAGGCGCGCCTCGACGCGGCGGAGTGAGGGGAGGCGTTGGCCTTGGCAGCGGATTCGTCGACGAGGGAGGGCGCTCGTGCATGAACTGACGCTCGCCCGCTCGCTCGTCGAGATGGCCGTGGACTACGCGGAGCGGAACGGCGCCACGCGCGTGACGCGCATCTCGGTGCGCTTGGGCGTGCTCGCAGGCATCTTGCGCTCGCTCTACTTCTGCTTCGAGCCCGCGACCAAGGGCACGCGGTGCGAGGGCGCGGTGCTCGACATCGAGGAGGTGCCGCTCAGCGTGCATTGCGGCTATTGCCAAGAAATCAAGACGCCGCGGGCGCTCTACAACTTCCGTTGTCCGACCTGCGGCCGGCCGACGCCCAAAGTCGTGACGGGCCGCGAGATGCAGCTCGTCGGCATCGAGCTCGACGGAGGCAGGGCCGCGCCCGCGCGCGGCCGGCATGGGCAGGACCCAGTGGCGTCGGCCAGGGAGCCCGCTCGATGAACGTCGGTATCGCACCGATGTGGTCCTTCGGGCCCCATCGGCATCGGGATCCCGGGGCGCACCAGGGGCTCGAGGATCACTTCTCTCGACGACCTGGGCAGCCGGGCCCGGACGCTCATCGCTCAGGGCAAGAACCCTCAGGCGCGGCGATCCTGCATTAACCCGGGAGGCCGATCCGAGGAGAGGGGTCATGAATGACGTGACGGCAAGCCGGTCCCCGCAAACGTGGTCGTTCGTGCCCCATCAGCACCAAGGGCCCGAAGAGCAGCGGGGCGCGGATGATCACCTGCGCTCGCCGCAACTCCATAACGGCGCGTTCAAGGCCGGCGGCATCGTCACCTTCATGGGCGCTCCCTATTGCCGCCCGGAGCGGCGGGCGATCCGCGAGCTGGGCGCCAAGGTGTGCTTCCTGGGCGTGCCGTGGGATCACGGCCAGATGGTGCGCGCTGGAACCTCGCAAGGGCCCAACGGCCTGCGCCAGGCCTCGACTCAGTATTTCCCCTACATGTTCGAGTACGACGTCGACATCGTCAAATTCTTCCGGGCGGTCGACTGCGGCGATATCCCGATCGTCCCGGGCAACAACGACAAGACCCACGAGTACATCCATGCCTATGTCACGGAGTGTCTCGAGGGCGGGGCCACGGTGATTTTGTGCGGCGGCGACCACTCGGTGCCGATCCCGGGGGCCAAGGCGGTGTCGGGCTTCTACAAGAGGGGCACGATGGGTTACTTGCACATCGATTGCCATCTCGACTCGGCGCCCGACTGGGGCGGCGTTCGCAATACGAACTGTTCGGGCCCTTCGCGCGTGCTCGACCTGCCCAACTGTCGTGCCAAGAACATGGCCCATATCGGCTCGCGCAACGGGCTCAACCCGAAGGACTGGTGGGATTTCTACGTCGACAACGGCATACGCTGCATTCCCATGCACGAGGTCGTCGAGAACGGGCTCGAGAAGAGCTTCCGCGAGGTGTTCGAACGGTGCCGGAACGGCACGGACGGCTTCTACTGCTCGTGGGACACGGATTCGCTCGACGCCTCCTGCATGCCGGGCACGACGGCCTCCGAATGCTTCGGCATCAAGGCCCGCGAGGCGATTCAGGTGGCCCGCATCTTGGGCGAATACGGCTGCGACGTGCTCGAGTTCTCCGAGCTCTGCCCGCAATACGACGTGAGTCACATGAGCGTCAAGCTCGTCTGCTGCCTGGCCTACCACTACCTCGGGAGCCGTGCGAAGACGCTCCGCGATCAGGGCCGAGGACCCGAGGCTGAACCCTCAAGTCAGAGCAACCGTTGACGGCGAGTCCGTCGGGAGAGACCGACCATGAATCCCGCGAAGGCCTATGCTCATCTCTTCTCGCCCAGCAGCCCGGACGACGCGGAAGGGTACGGGACGCCGGGGCAGATCAGTTTCATGCGCTCGGCCTATGTGCCGCTCGATCCGGCGCGTCTCAAGAAGGTCAAGGCGCGCTATGCGTTCTTGGGCGTGCCCTTCGAGGAGGGCAACATTGGCAAGCCCGGCTGCGAGGAGGGGCCGCGCGAGTTCCGCCTGGCTTCGCAGGAATATTTTCCGTACTGGTTCGAATACCAAGTCGATCTGCACGGCTCGGCAGTCGACTGCGGCGACGTGCAGTTCCTGAAAGTGAATCCGGGCGCGACCTACGAGCGAATCTACAAGGCGGTGCGCGATATCCTGGGTGCGGGCCTGACGCCGATCATCTGCGGCGGCGATCGCTCGATCTCGATTCCTGCGGCCCGCGCGCTTTCGGATCACATCGGCAAGAAGAAGCGCATGGGTTGCCTGCACTTCGGCGCCAACCTCGACATGGCGGATACTTGGGCGGGGCAGAAGAATGTGGCACCCTGCGCCATGGCGCGCATCACCGAGCTGCCCAACGTGAAGGCCGAGAACGTGGCGGTCGTGGGCGTGCGCAACTCGATGAACCCCAAGGACTACTTCGACTTGGCCAAGAGCCGGGGCATGAAGTTCTATTCGATGTTCGAGATGATCGAGAAGGGCGTCGACAAGTGCGCCAAGGAAGCGATCGAGCGCGTCTGGAAGGGCACGCAGGCGCAGTACTTAAGCTTCAACTTCAACGTCATGGATGCCTCCGACGCGCCGGGCGTGACGATGCCCGAGCCGGGCGGCCTCGAATCGCGGGAGATGATGCGCATCGCCGACATGATCGGCGCGCGCAAGGGCATCAGCGTCATCGACGTGACCGAGCTCTCGCCCGTGTTCGACGTGAGTGGCACGACCTCGCGGCTCGCGGTATGCACGGTGCTCCGGATCTTGGCCTCGATCGCGCGGGCCAAGGGAGAGACCGTGGATCAGAAGATCCGGCGCCCCGCGCCCAAGCGCTGAGGCGATTAGAGCGGCCGCGCGGCGCCCACGAGCGGCGTGCGCGGTTCGCTGCGGCCCGCGGAGCCGCCGGCGATACCGGAGAGCTTCTCCGGTTCGGGGGAGAGGCGCCGGGGTTCGACGAGGGCCGTTCGAGGGCGCACCCCGTACGCGGGGTGCGCCCTTCTCATTGGCCGCCACCGTTGCGTCGCTCGCGCGACGGTCACAAGATGGCGAGGGGCCTTGGGGCCGAGAGCGAGGGGCGGGGTGGATTACGAGATCTTCGATCTGGGCGATATCGGGCTGCAATCGGGCCTGACCCTCGCCAGCGCCAAGCTGGCGTACAAGGCCTATGGCACGCTCGCACCCGCCAAGGATAACGTCATCCTCTACGCCACCCGTTTCTCGGGCCGCCACTACGAGAACGAGTTCCTGATCGGGCCGGGCAAGGCGCTCGATCCCTCGAAATACTTCATTCTCATCCCGAACACCTTCGGCAACAGCCTGTCCTCCTCGCCCGCGAACACGCCGGCGCCGCAGAACAAGGCGCGCTTTCCCACCATCACCTATTGGGACAACGTGCACGCTCAGCGCCGCCTGCTGCGCGAGAGGTTCGGCATCGAACGCCTCAAGCTCGTGCTCGGTTGGTCGATGGGCGGCCAGATGGCGTATCACTGGGCCGCGCTGTTCCCCGAGGAGGTCGAGCGGATGTGCTGCATCTGCGGTTCCGCCCGCACTTCGCGCCACAACTACGTGTTTCTCGACGGCGTCAGGTCGGCGCTGACCGCCGATGCCGCGTGGAACGGCGGTTGGTACGACGCGCCGCCCGTCGTCGGGCTCAAGGCCATGGCGCACGTCTACGCCGGCTGGGCCTTCTCCCAGGCGTTCTACCGCCGGCGTCTCTACGAGACTCTCGGCTACTCCTCGGTCGAGGATTTCCTCATCCGCTACTGGGAAGGCAGCTTCCTGCAACGCGATGCCAACAACATGCTGTCGCTCGTCTGGACCTGGCAGCACGGCGACATCTCGGCCAACGACGCCTACCGCGGCGACTTCGAGAAGGCGTTGCGGGCGATCAAGGCTCGCGCGCTCGTCATGCCCAGCCGCACTGATCTTTACTTTCCGCCGGAGGACAACGAGTACGAGGCGAGCCAGCTCAAGGACGGCGAGCTCGTCGTCATCGACTCGGATTACGGCCACATGGCGGCGGGCGACAAGGACCCGGCGGATACCCGCTTCATCGACCAGAAGCTCAAGGAGCTCCTCGCCCGCTAGTGGTCTCGTTTCAACACATGAGTCCCCGATGACCCTCATCCTTCGAGACGCTCGCTGCGCTCGCCCTCAGGATGAGGGCCGGTTTTGGGCCTCACCCTGAGGAGGCCCGAAGGGCCGTCTCGAAGGGTGAGGTCAGTCGCGGGTACCAAGTGTTCGATTCGCCCGCTAGGTCGTGCGCTTGAAAGGGGCGAGGCCCGCCCACACATTGCGGAGGGAAGGAGCCCCCGCCATGGATGCCCTCGTGCACGCGCCCGAGATCGACCGCCCCGACCTTGCCTGGTTCAACACGCCGACGCCGCTGTCGCTGAGGAGCTTGCGCGGCAAGCTCGTGATCCTCGATTTCTGGACCTACTGCTGCATCAATTGCATGCATGTGCTGGCGGCGCTGCGCCGCCTGGAAGAGTCGTTCCCGGAGGAGCTCGTTGTCATCGGCATCCACTCGCCCAAGTTCAGCGCCGAGCGCGATGCCGAAAATCTCAAGCGGGCGATCGCACGCTACGACATCCGGCATCCGGTGGTGAACGATCCCGGCATGACGCTGTGGCGGCAATACGGCGTGCGCGCCTGGCCCACGCTCGTGTTCATCTCGCCCGAGGGACGGATCCTCGGCCATGCGCCGGGCGAGCCGGACCCCGACCGCCTGCTGGCGGCCGTAGGCCAAGCGCTGGCCGAGCACCGTGCGGCAGGCACGCTTTCGCCCTCGGCGCTGCGTCTGGCCCCGCCCGAGAGGCCGGCCGGACGCTTTGCCTTCCCCGGCAAGATCAAACCGCTCAAGGCGCCCGCGGACGGCACCCGCTGGGCCCTCGCCGATGCCGGCCACCATCAGATCGCACTCCTCGACGACGCGGGCGCGGAGGTTAAGCGCTTGGGCTCCGGCCGGCCGGGATTGGTCGACGGCGCCGCGGCGCGCGCCGCGTTCAACGGGCCTCAAGGCCTCGTCTGCGGCACGGACGCCATCTACGTCGCCGATACCGGCAATCACGCCATCCGCCGCATCGACCTCAAATCAGGAGCGGTCACAACGCTCGCAGGCACCGGCCGGCGGGGACCCGTGCTCGGCGCGGCCACGCCCGGTGCGAACCAGGCGCTCGCCTCGGTCTGGGACCTCGAGCTCGCGGGTGAGCGGCTCTGCTTCGCCAACGCGGGCACGCACCAGCTCGGCCAGTACGATCTTAAGCGCGCAACGGTGCGCGCGCTCGCGGGCACGGGCGGCGAGGACATCGTCGATGGCCCGGCGGAACAGGCCTTGCTCGCCCAGCCGAGCGGCCTCGCCTTGAGCCCGGACAGCCGGCAACTCGCCTTCGCCGATAGCGAGACCTCCTCGGTGCGTGTGCTCGCGCTCGACGGCGCGGGCGAGGTGCGCACGGTGGTGGGCGCCGGCTTATTCGACTTCGGCCACGTGAACGGCGCGCTCGCGCAAGCCCGCCTCCAGCACGCGCTGGGGCTCGCTTGGCTCGATCCCAGCCGCTTGATCGTCGCGGACAGCTACAACAACGCGCTGCGCCTCATCGATCTCGCGGCCGGCCAGATCGGCGACTTCGATGACGGTTCCTATCGGTGCACGGACCCCGTGTGCCTGCCGCTCGGCGAGCCGGCCGGGGTATGGGCCGAGGGTTGGGACCGCGTGCTGCTCGCCGACACCAACAACCACCGCGTGCTCGAATATTGCGGCGCCGAGAAGCGCTACCGCACCTGGGCATCCTAGAGCAATATCCACTCAGATTGAACCGTCCGGTTCAATCTGAGTGGATGAAA
>CAZVZP010000115.1:0-2025 GCA_964631625.1 uncultured Hyphomicrobiales bacterium
GGCCGCTCCTCCTCGACGGTCTTGGCGGGCGCCGGCTTGGGCAGCTCCTTGCGCTCCTTGCGCTCCTTGACCTCCTGCATGCGGCCGGTCTCGCCGCGCTCGAAGGTGCGCTTCTTCTTGACCTCGACCACCACCGCCCGGCTGCGCCCGTGCGAGAAGCTCTGGCGCACCTGGCCCGCGTCCACGGTTTTGCGCAGCTCGAGGCGTCCGGGGCGCTTCAAGCCCAGCCGCTGCTTGCCCTCGGGCACCGCCGTTTCGTTGGTCTTCTCGGTATCGCTCATCGTTTGGCTGCCCTGGGTTGCGCATCGTTCGCGCGGAGGGGGTTGCGATTGCGCACACCGCGCAAGCGGGAGGCGTCAGCGAGCAAGCGCTCGGCCAAGCGGCCGGGATAGAGCGCCGCGTGCACGACCTCGGCGCGGCCCAGCGCCCGGCCGAGCTCGGCCCGAGTGAAGAGATCGATCACCGGCGCCGCGTCCGCGTTCAGCTTGCGCCGGCCCTCGGCACTGGCGTCGCCGGCCACGACCAGCACGCCCGCCTGGCCGCGCTCGATCAGCCGGCGCACCTTCTCGAAGCCCACGACAAGCTCGCCAGCCCGTTTCGCAAGCCCGATCCAGTCGAGGAGGCGGCGCGCAAGCCCTGCCTCGACCGCCTCGATCAGGTCGGCATCGTGGACCACGGGGCGGCGCGCCGCCTTGGCGAACAACCCCTTCGCGCCGGCCCGCTCGAGCGCGGCGCGATCGGCTGCAACCCAAAGGCCCCGGCCCGGCAGATCGGCCGCCAGATCGGCCAGCACGCGGCCCTCGGGCGAGACGACGAAGCGGATGAGCTCGGCGCACGGGCGCACCTCGCCCGTCACAAGGCAGCGCCGCTCACGCCGCCCGCGCCCGCCGTCTTCGAATCGCTCCGCCGCCATCATGCCTGGGTGCCCGGTGCTTCTTGCGCCTTGGTCTGCTCGCCCTCGAACCAGTGGGCACGCGCCGCCATGATGATGGCGTTCGCGTCCTGCTCCGAGAGGGCGATCGGGCGCAGCATCTCGACGAACTCGTCGCTCGCGAGATCGGCGAGATCATCGAGTTTCAAGATTCCCTTGTCGGCCAGCACGGCGAGCATGGGCGGCGTCAGCCCCGGAACCGCAATAAGCTCCTCCTGCATGCCGAGCTCGCGCACGCGCTCGCCGATCTTGCGGTTCTGCTCCTCGAGGTAGGCCCGCGCCCGGGCGCGCAGCTCCTTCGCCAGCTCCTCGTCGAAGCCTTCGATCCCGGCGAGTTCGGCCTCGGGCACGAAGGCCACGTCCTCGATCGAGGCGAAGCCCTCGGTGACGAGCAGATGGGCGATCACCTCATCGACCTCGAGCACATCGTGGAACAGGCGCGAGCGCGAGCGGAACTCCTCGGTGCGCCGTTCCGATTCCTCGCTCTCGGTCAGGATGTCGATGTCCCATCCGGTGAGCTGAGAGGCGAGACGCACGTTCTGGCCGCGCCGCCCGATCGCAAGGCTCAGCTGATCGTCGGGCACGACGACCTCGACCCGCTCCGCCTCTTCGTCGAGCACGACCTTGGTCACCTCGGCGGGGACGAGCGCATTCACGATGACGGTCGCCGGGTCGGCCGACCAATTGATGATGTCGATCTTCTCGCCTTGAAGCTCGTTGACGACCGCCTGCACCCGCGAGCCGCGCATGCCCACGCAGGCGCCCACGGGATCGATGCTCGAATCGTTGGACATCACGGCGATCTTGGCGCGCGAGCCCGGGTCGCGGGCGACCGCGCGGATTTCGATGATGCCGTCGTAGATCTCGGGCACCTCCTGGGCAAACAGCCTAACCATGAACTGGGGGTGGGTCCGCGAGAGGAAGATCTGGGGTCCGCGGGTCTCGCGCCGCACGTCGTAGATGTAGCCGCGCACCCGATCGCCCAGACGGAAGTTCTCGCGCGGCAAGATCTCGTCGCGCCGCAGCACCGCCTCGCCCCGGCCGAGATCGACGGTGACGTTGCCGCCATTGGTGAGCCGGCCGAACAGCAACTC
>CAZVZP010000115.1:2035-4648 GCA_964631625.1 uncultured Hyphomicrobiales bacterium
TGATACTGGCGATCGCGCTCGGCCTCGCGCACCCGTTGGACGATGACCTGCTTCGCGGTCTGCGCCGCGATGCGCCCGAAATCGATGGGGGGCAAGGGCTCGGAGATGAAGTCGCCGACCTGCGCCGCCGGATTGCGCTTCTGCGCGGCCTTGAGGGGAATCTGCACGGCCTCGACTTCGACCGTCTCGACGACCTGCAGGTAGCGCTGCAGGATGATCTCGCCGCTCTCACGGTTGATGAGGGCGCGGATGTCGTGCTCCTGGCCGTACTTGCGCTTGCCCGCGTGCTGGATCGCCTGCTCCATCGCCTGGAGCACGATCTCGCGGTCGATTCCCTTCTCGCGGGCAACCATGTCGGCCACCTGCAACAGCTCGATGCGGCCGGCGCCGGCCTCGATGTTCATCGCCATGGCAATCCCTTCCTTAAGCTCCTCTGGTGTGCGCCAAGAGCTCGTCGGTCAGCACGAGCTTCGCCTGCGCGATCGCCTCGAAGGCAAGCTCGATACGGCCCTCGGGCAGCGCAAGCCGCACCCGCCCCTCTCCGGCGCCTTCGAGCCGGCCCCGGAAGCGCCGGCGCCCGGAGACCGGCTCTTTCATCTCGACCACCGCCTCGAAGCCCGCGAAACGCTCGAAGTCGCCCGGCTTGACGAGCGGGCGATCGATGCCGGGCGAACTCACCTCGAGCGTGTAGGCGCCTGCGATCGGATCCTCGACATCGAGCAGCGTCGAGAGCGTCTCGCTCGCGCGCGCGCAGTCCTCAAGCCCCACCGGGCGTTCGTCGATGCGTTCGACCATGACCTCGAGGGTGCGACGATCGCGGCCGGCGAAGCGCACCCGGACGCAGCGCAAGCCCAGGCCTTCGAGCGCGGGTTCGATCAGCGTCTCGATGCGGCGAACCAGCGGCGCAGCCTCACGCACACCACCTCCACGTAATAAAAAAGTGGGCGGCGGGCCCACTTAATCCTTGTTATCAGCCGACATCCGCTGCCTACATGGCGCTGCACAAGATATAGCCATCGTTCCCACCCATTCAAGCCTCTTGGCCGCCTTGAGGTGCGTCCCGGGCGGCTCCGCTTGGGGCGCCGCCGCGCGGGGCGCCGCCGCGCGGGCGGCGCCGGAAAACGAGGTAAACGCCGGGCCGCCCCTCTGCCTCGGCCTTGGCCTCATAGCGGGTTTTCGGCCAGTCGGGGGGGCGTGTGCGCCAGTCGGCGGCGCGCCGCGCGGTCCAGCGCAGATCGGGGCCGATCGAGAGCGCCGCCAGCATGGCACGGGCATAGAGCGGGTGATCGGTGGCGAGCCTAAGCTCGGCGCCGTCGGCCAAGGCGCGCGCCAAGAGGGGCACGGTTTCGGCGCGGATCAGGCGGCGCTTGTGGTGGCGCCGCTTCGGCCAGGGATCGGGAAAGAGGGCAAAGAGCCGCGCTACGCTCGCCTCGGCCAGCAAGCGAAGCAGGACGAGACCGTCGTTGGGATAGATGCGCACATTGCGCAGCCCTTCGCGATCGATGGCGGCGAGCAGGCCGCCGATGCCCTCCTCGAAGGGCTCGCAGCCGATGAAGGCGATGTCCGGGTGATGCGCCGCCTGCCAAGCGAGATGCTCGCCCTTGCCGAAGCCGATCTCGAACCAGAGCGCGCTCGGCGTGCCCTCAAAAAGGGCGCGCCAGTCGAGAGGCCTCTCCTCGCTGGACAGTCGCACGAGCAGACGCGGCAGCAGCTCGGCAAAGAGCCGCGCGCGGCCCGGGCTGAGCTTGCGCCCGCGCCGGCGCCCGTAGAGGGGCGAGCCGCGTCGCCCCGCCGGCCCGCTATCCGCAGGGGGGGTGTCCGCCGCGTCAGGCTCCGACGGCCTGCCGGATGTCCGCCACGAGATCGGTCTTCTCCCAGGAGAAACCGCCGTCGTCCTCGGGGGCGCGGCCAAAATGGCCGTAGGCCGCGGTGCGCGCGTAGATCGGCTTGTTGAGGCCCAGATGCTCGCGGATGCCCCGCGGTGTCAAGTTCATGACCTCGCGCAGCGCGCGCACAAGCGTCGCCTCGGGCACCGTGTTGGCGCCGTGCGTATCGACGTAGATCGAGATCGGCTCGGCGACCCCGATCGCGTAAGCCAGCTGAATCGTGCAGCGCTCAGCCAAACCGGCGGCGACCACGTTCTTGGCCAGATAGCGCGCGGCGTAGGCGGCCGAGCGATCGACCTTCGTCGGGTCCTTGCCCGAGAAGGCGCCGCCGCCGTGCGGGCAGGCGCCGCCGTAGGTGTCGACGATGATCTTGCGGCCCGTGAGCCCGGTGTCGCCGGCCGGGCCGCCGACCACGAAGCGGCCCGTCGGATTGACCAGGAAATTGCGCTCCTCGCACATCCAGCCCTGGGGCAACACGTTCACCACGTGGGGGCGCACGATCTTGCGCACCTCCTCTTGCGAAAGCTCCGGCGCGTGCTGGGTCGAGACCACGAGCGCGGCAGCGCGCACCGGCTTGCCGTCCTCGTACTCGAGCGTGACCTGGCTCTTGCTGTCGGGCCCCAAGCCCGGCTCGGCGCCGGAGTGGCGCGCCTCCGCGAGCGAGCGCAGCACGCCGTGCGCGAGATGGATCGGGGCCGGCATGAGCGTCTCGGTCTCGCGGCAGGCA
>CAZVZP010000115.1:4658-8631 GCA_964631625.1 uncultured Hyphomicrobiales bacterium
GCATAGCCGAACATCAGGCCCTGATCGCCCGCCCCTTCGTCCTTGTTGCCGCGCGCATCCACCCCCACCGCGATATCGGGCGACTGGGCGTGAACGTAAATCTCGACCCGCGCGGTCTTCCAGTGGAACTCGGCCTGCTCGTAACCGATCTCTTTGACCGCGTGGCGCGCGATGTCTTCGAGCGTGGCGGGCGTGATCGAGGCGGGCCCGCGCACTTCGCCCGCGAGCACGATGAGGTTCGTCGTGACGAGCGTCTCGAGCGCAACCCGCGCGAAGGGATCCTGGGTCAGGTACGCATCGACCACCGCGTCGGAGATGCGGTCGCACACCTTGTCCGGGTGCCCTTCGGACACGGACTCGCTCGTGAACAGATATTTTCCCCGGATCAACGCCGCCTCCGCGCCCGCCGCACAGAGCCCGTCACGCGCGCACCGGGCGCGCCCCGCCGCGGTGCGCCCCGCCGCGGTGCGCCCCGTTGTTACAGGGAACGCCGCAAGGGTCAAGGGCGAGGGGATACGCCGCGAGGTCGAGGGTTTAGCGGCGCGTGCGCTCGTCGATGCTGGCCAGGAGCTTCGCCAGCTCGAACAGCTTGTGGCGCACCTCGGGATCGCGAATGCGCGCATAGGCGCGCACGAGCTCGAGCGTCTCACGCTTCTCGAGCGTCTCACGCTTCTCGAGCGCCGCTAGGGTTTGCCCCGGCGTTTCGCCGAATGCCGCGAGCTCTTCGCCGAAGCCGCCGCGCGGGGCCTCGCCGCTCTGCACCTCGGCCGACATCTCCTCGAAGAAATACGAGATCGGCACGGCGAGCACCTTGGCGAACTGATGGAGACGGCTCGCGCCGATGCGGTTGGCGCCGCGCTCGTACTTCTGCACCTGCTGAAAGGTCAGCCCCACGGCCTCGCCGAGCTTTTGCTGGCTCAAGCCCCGCAGCGTGCGCTGCAAGCGCAGGCGCCGGCCCACATGCACATCGACGGGATCGGGCTTGGCAGCCATCCGTTCGGGTCCCTCTGGAGGCCGCCGCCGCTGCCGGGCGGCGGTCGGGGTGTCATGGGTCGGCTCAGCGCGAGGCAGCGCGCCTGCAGTTTCGGGGCGCGTCCCAAGGGTGTCTATAAACCCCCGGTTGCTAATCTCTGGTAAACGCACGCAGAAGCTGTCAGAGCGGGCCTGGGCGCAGCACCAGAGCAGCGAAGAGAGCGAGACCCGCAAGGGCGAAGAAGAGGGCATCGCCCAGGCGCACGTAGAGCGGAGGCGGATCGAGCGGCTTTGGCAGGGGCGCGATGAGGCTCGCGCGCCGACCCAGTCCCAAGGTTCCGAGCAGGCGTCCGTAAGGGTCCGTGATGGCCGAGATTCCGGTGTTGGCGGCGCGCACGAGCGCAAGCCCCTCTTCGATCGCGCGGAAGCGCGCCGCGGCAAGGTGCTGGTAGGGCCCGGAGCTGGTGCCGAACCAGCCATCGTTGGTCACGTTGAGCAGCCAGTCGGGCCTGCGGCCGGGCTCGCTGACCTCGCCCGGAAAGATCGCCTCGTAGCACACGAGGGGGCTGAAGGGCGGAACGCCCCCGCCGAGCGCGATCGTGCGCGGCCCCGGGCCGGGCGTGAAGTCGCCGCGCCCCTCGGTGAGCTTGGTGATCTTCAAGAGCGCGCGGAAGGGGATGTACTCGCCGAAGGGCACGAGATGGAACTTGTCGTAGGCGGCGAGCACTTCGCCCGCCCGATCGAGCGCGAGCACGCTGTTGAAGAAACGCCGTTCGCCGTTGCTCTCCTCGATGCGCACCGCTCCGGTAACGAGGACCGCGTCTTCCGGCAACGCCGCGGCGATCCGGGCGCGGCGCACCGGATCGCTGTCGATCAGGAAAGGGAGCGCGCTTTCGGGCCAGATCACGAGCGTGGCCGGCTCTCCCGCCGCCGTTTGCTCGAGGTACTGATCGAAGTGCCGTTCGGCCAGTTCCGCCGACCATTTCAGTCGCTGATCGATATTGGGCTGCATGATTTTCAGCGTCACGCCGGGCACCATCTCGATCGCCGACGGCTCAAAAGACGTAGGCATGCGCGCGAGCCCGAAGCCGGCGAGCGCAACCAGGAGTGCCGCCATCAGCGCCAGCGGCCGAAGCCGCGCAAGTTTCGACAGGCCCGGTTCGAAGCACGCCGCGGGCGCGCAGGCGGCGAGCAGCGTGAGAAGGCTTAAGCCGTAGAGCCCGCCCACGCTCGCGAACTGCATCATGGGTGCCGAGACGCTCCAGATCGTGCCCGGAAGATTCCACGGAAAACCGGTGAGCACGTGGCCGCGCAGCCATTCGGCAAGGGCGTAGAGGCCGGCAAAGAGGAGAACCCGGCCGAGCCCGCGTGCGCGGGATAAGTGGGTGAGGAACGCGGCAGCGGCGGCAAACAGCCCGAGCCCGAGCGCAAGGCCCAAGACCGCGGGCACCGCCGCCCAGCCGGTGCGCTCGGCATCGACGAGGAAGCTCGCGCCGACCCAATAGAGGCCGGCGGCGTGATGGCCGAAGCCGAAGGCCCAGCCGAGCGCGAAGGCGCCGAGCGCGCGGCGGGCCTGGCCCATGAGCACGAGCAGCCCGGCGAAGCCCACGGCGTAAAGCGGCAGCGCATATACCGGCGGCAACGCCGCCGCCGCCGCGACGCCGAGCAGGGCCGAGAGGGCGAACCGGGTCAACCCGCCGCGCGCGCGCCGGCGGCCCGGGGAAGCAGACAACCGGCCCGCGCTCACGCTGCCGGCGAGGCCGCCCCGCGCCCGAGACGCCGGATGCGAAGCCGCTTGACGCGGCGGGGATCGGCCTCGAGCACCTCGAATTCGAGCCCGTCGGGATGGGTGATCAGCTCGCCGCGCACCGGCACCCGGCCCGCGAGCGTGAACACGAGCCCGCCCAGGGTGTCCACGTCTTCGGCGAGCCCGGGCCGCGCGACGGCTTGCCCCACCATGGCCTCGAGGTCTTCGATCGCCGAGCGCGCATCGGCGATCAACGCGCCGTCGGGCGCCGCGACGATCGCGGGCGGCTGACCCGCCTCGTGCTCGTCTTCGATCTCGCCCACGATCTCCTCGACGATGTCCTCGATGGTCACGAGCCCATCGGTGCCGCCGTATTCGTCCACCACGACCGCCATGTGCAGCCGGGCGTCGCGCATCTTGGTCAGGAGGTCGATCACTCGCATCGAGGGCGCGACAAACAGGGCCGGCCGCACGATCTCGCCCAGGACGAAGGGCCGCGGCGCTTCCATCGCCGTCATTACGTCGCGCAGATGGACGAGGCCCACGATGTCGTCCAGCGAATTGCGATAGACCGGCATGCGCGAATGACCCTTGGCGCGCACCTCCGCCAGCACCTCCTGGGGCGTCGCCTTGGCCTCGACCGCCACGATATCGGCGCGCGGACGCATGACATCGCGCACGCGCAACTCGCCAAACTCGAGCAGATTGGCGAGGATCGCCCGTTCGTCGGGAGCGACGCGCGCCCTGCCCTCCGCGTCCTCTTCGATCAGCTCCTCGAGCGCTTCGCGCCAGGACTCGCCGTTGCGCCGGCCCACGCCGCGCAGCAGATTGCGGATGGCGCGCAGCAGAAAGCCGCGTCGCGGCCGGGAGCGGGATTCGGGCGGCGGATCGCTGCTCATGCCCACAGGCCTTCGATGGGCGCCCGGCGGCCTGCGGCGGCGCCGGGCGCCGGCACGCCGAGCGTCTCGAGCGCCCGGCCCACGCAGCGGTTCATGCGCCGCTCCTCGGCCGGCGTGCGGTGATCGTAGCCCAGGAGGTGCAGCACACCGTGCGCCACGAGGTGAGCGGCGTGCTCGCAGAGCGGCAGGCGCTCGGCCCGCGCCTCGCGCCGCGCGGTCTCGAGCGCAAGCACGACATCGCCCAGGAGCTTAGGGGAGCCCGCGGGCGCCTCGGCGGGAAACGACAGCACGTTGGTGGGGCCCTCTTTGGCCCGGTAGCGGCGATTGAGGGCTGCCACCATGGCATCGTCCGCGA
>CAZVZP010000116.1:0-8628 GCA_964631625.1 uncultured Hyphomicrobiales bacterium
GAGCCAAGCTGGATTCATCAGGAACTCAATCATCACTTCTCCTTCTGTTCTAGCGTTTCGTTCGTTCGATTCAGGAAGACTTGGCTTCGGCCCGCGCGACGACCGTGCCCTGCATCGCGGCCACCTGGAAGAGCAGCGCGCGCGCCTGCGGCCCCGGATCCTGTTCGGCGGCCTCGCGCGCATGAGCGCGCTCGTCTGCCGTCAACGAGACCCGACCGTAGGCACGGGCGAGCTCGTCGGCACCGAGCAGACCGTGCCTCTCCGCCCGTTCCGCCGCGGCGAGCGCGATCGCCTCGGGCACACTGGTTGAACGCGCAACCGCGGCCAGCAGACCCGGTCCGAAGCCCTCGACCATCGCCTCCGTGACCTCGACCTTGGCGCTTTGCAGGAGCGCGAAGTGCAGCGGCTCGAGGACCTCGAACGTGAGCTCTCCGGCAGGCGCCGCGCCGAGAAGCCGAGCCACGAGCGCCGCGAACAGCGCGTCGTCATCGCCGTTTTCGGTGAGCAAGGTGAGTCCGAGCTGTGCGGCGTCGTGTTGGCCCGCGATCGCCTGGCAATAGATCAGCGCCTTGTGCCAGAAAACGTCCGCCGCGGACGCGCTCGCCGCCTGCACGAGGCGGCAGGCGTCCTCGCTCCGTGCCTCGAGAAACGCCCGCTCGACCTCGAGACGCGCCGCATCGGTTCCCTTCGCGGACCCCGGCGCCACCCCCAGCAGATCCGCGGCCGCGCCGTGCTCGCCCATGGCGATGAGCGTGCGCACCCGCAAGCCCAGCAGGCTCTCGGAACCCTCGCCCAGCGGCGGCGTCGCCGCACTGAGGATGAGGCGCTGCGTCAGCGCGTGCATCGCGCGCGAGTCGGCGCGCACCGGCAAGCGGCGCATCAGCGCCTCGACCGTGACGCGCCCGACGCCTTCCCAGAGCGCGATCGGGAAGCCGCCGGCGCCGGGGGCGAGGGTGCCCACCGAATCGGCGTCGAAGTCGGGCAGCGTGCCCATGACGATGGGCCCCTCGGAGGCGGGTGCGGGCAGCAAGGGGGCCGTGGCCGGCGCGGGCGAGGCCGGGGCCGTCTCGAGCGGCGGCAGAAGCGGGATCGGCTCCTGCCCCACCTGCGCCCAGGCGCTGGCCGCGGCGGCCACCGTCATCCCCAGAAGAAGCAACCCCGCGCGGAGCGCGGCGACGGCCTTACTTCGGGAAGCGATCATCGGGCAAGACGATTTCCTTTGTGCTCGTCGGCGCGGGAATGTCCCAAGCGAAGATGAACGCCGCCCCGCCCAGGAGCACGAGCAAGACCAGACCGGCGATGATCTTCACGACGCGAGACATGGCGATGGCCGCGCGCAATAGGCGATAGCCGAGGAGTGCCGGGACAAGCCGGAAGGCCTGTGCTACCGTCTCCTCGCAATGTTGGTGGCGCAGTCTATCGGCGTGCCGGGACGCTTTCAACGCCCTCCCGGAAAACCGTCCGGACACCTGAAGCGGCAATGACCACGCCGTCCGATCCCGTTCCGGATAAGACGATTCTGCTCATCGGCCTCATGGGCGCGGGGAAGAGCGCGATCGGGCGCCGCCTCGCCAGGGCGCTCGACCGGCCCTTCGTCGATTCCGACAAGGAGGTCGAGGCCGCCGCCGGTTGCTCGATTGCCGAGATTTTCGAGCGCTACGGCGAGGCCGCGTTCCGCGACTGCGAGTTGCGGGTGATGGCGCGCCTCCTGAACGGCCCTCCGTGCGTGCTCGCCACCGGCGGCGGCGCCTTCCTCGATCCGCAGACGCGCGCGCTCGTGCGCGAGCGCGCGGTCTCGGTGTGGCTACATGCCGACCTCGATGTGCTCGTCGAACGGGTGTCGCGGCGCTCGAACCGTCCGCTCTTGGAGGGCGGCGACAAGCGCGCGATCCTCGAGCGCCTCATGGCGGAACGTGCGCCGGTTTATGCGCAGGCCGACATCACGGTGGAGAGCCTGGACGGTCCGCACGAAGCCACTCTCGAGCGGCTGATGACGGCGCTTAACGCCCATGGGCGCGCCCGGGAGGGCCAAGCGAGCGCGGCCCGAGGGGGGTGACCGTGAGCGAGCTCGACGCTGCGGCGGCCGAGCGAGTCCGTGTCGAGCTCGGCGCGCGCAGCTACGACATCTGGGTCGGAACCGATCTCTTGGCGCGGGCCGGCGCCCTTATCGCGCCGCTCGCGCGCGGCCCGCGCGCGGTCGTGGTCACGGACGAGACCGTCGCGCCTCTGCACCTTCCGACCGTCGGCCCGGCGCTGACCGCGGCGGGCCTCGATTGGCGCGCCGAGGTATTACCTCCGGGCGAGTCGACGAAGACGATGCGCGGGCTAGAGGATCTGCTCGAGCGCCTGCTCGCGGCCCGCCCCGACCGTTCGCTCCTGATCCTGGCGCTCGGGGGCGGCGTGATCGGCGATCTCGCCGGCTTCGCCGCGAGCATCCTCCTGCGCGGCGTCGATTTCGTGCAGCTCCCGACCACGCTCTTGGCCCAGGTCGATAGCTCGGTCGGCGGCAAGACCGGCATCGACACGGCACACGGCAAGAACCTGATTGGCAGCTTCTACCAGCCGCGCCTCGTGCTCGCGGACATCGCCGCGCTCGCTACGCTGCCGGCGCGCGAACTGCGTGCGGGCTACGCCGAGGTCGTCAAGTACGGCGTGATCGGCGACCTGCCGTTCTTCGAGTGGCTCGAAGGCCATGGCCACTCGGTGCTCGCGGGCGAGCCTGCGGCCCGGCGTTACGCCGTGGTTGAGAGCTGCCGCCACAAGGCGCGCATCGTCGCCGCCGACGAGCGCGAGGCCGACGAGCGCGCCCTGCTCAATCTGGGCCACACCTTCGGCCATGCCTTCGAGGCCGCGACCGGCTACGGCCCGGCGCTTAAGCACGGGGAAGCGGTCTCGCTCGGCATGGTGCTGGCGCTCGAGCTCTCGGCACGGCTCGGCCATGCCCCACCCGCCGATGCCGAGCGCCTGGCGCGCCATCTCGAAGCGGTCGGCCTGCCGGCGCGGCCGCGCGCGATCCTGCCCGAGCCACCGGATGCCGAGCGGCTCATGGCGCACATGGCCTTCGACAAGAAGAGCCGCGAGGGAGGCCTGACGTTCGTGCTCACGCGCGGCCTCGGCCGTGCGTTCATCGCCCGCGATGTCGCGCCCGAAGCCGTGCGCGCTGTGCTGGAGGCGGCTCTTCGGCGCTGAGAGCCGCCGGCTCCCGCGATGCTTCCGCCGTTCGCCCCGCTCCAAGGTTCTCACACCTCCACCGACGGATGTCCGCCATGACCACGGCCCATATCGTTCCGCTCGCCGTCATCGCCATCATGCTCGTACTCTCGGCCTTCTTCTCCGGTTCGGAGACGGCGCTGACCGCGGCCTCGCGCTCGCGCCTGCACCACCTCGAGCGCCAGGGCAACCGGCGCGCCCGCCTCGCCGCAGCGCTTCTGAAGCGGCGCGAGCGGTTGATCGGCACCATCCTGCTCGGCAACAATACGGTCAACATCTTCGCCTCGGCGCTTGCGACCGGAGTGCTCATCGCCGCCCTCGGCAAGAACGGCGTGTTCTACGCCACGATCACGATGACGCTGCTCATCATCGTCTTTGCCGAGATCCTGCCCAAGACCTACGCCCTCCGCCATGCCGACCGGCTCGCGCTCCTCGTGGCACCGGTCATGCGCGTCCTCGTTTGGCTCCTGGCCCCCCTGGTCATCGCCATCGAAGCGATCGTCTCGGCCACCTTGCACCTCTTCGGGATCGGCATGCGCGTGCAGGTCAGCCGCGGTGACGCGGAGGAGGAGCTGCGCGGCGCCATCAGCCTGCACGCCCGCGCCGGCCGCTTCGTGAAGCAGGAGCACGACATGCTCCACGGCATCCTCGACTTAAGCGACACGACGATCAGCCAGGTCATGGTGCACCGGCGCACCATGCTGTCGCTCGATGCGCGCATGGAGCCGGGGCGTCTCATCGACGAGGTGCTGAACAGCCCCTACACGCGCTTTCCGCTGTGGCAGGACGAGCCCGACAACATCGTCGGCGTGATCCACGCGAAGGACCTCTTGCGCGCAATGCACGACCGGCAGACCGACTTCGCCGCGATCGATATCCTCAAAATCGCAAGCAGGCCCTGGTTCGTGTTGGATTCGACGACGCTGCGCGACCAACTTCTGGCCTTCCGTCAGCGCCGCGCACACGTCGCGCTCGTGGTCGACGAATACGGCGCGCTCCAAGGGCTGGTCACCCTCGAGGACATTCTCGAAGAGATCGTGGGCGACATTCTGGATGAGTTCGACGTCAAGCTGCACGGCATCCAGCCGCAGCCCGACGGCTCCTATCTGGTGCCGGGAGCGACGCCGATCCGCGATCTCAATCGCGAGCTCAATTGGACGCTGCCCGACGAGGGCGCCACCACCGTCGCCGGCCTCGTGATCGAGGAGGCGCAGGCGCTCCCCGAGGTCGGCCAATCCTTCTTGTTCCACGACTTGCGCTTCAAGGTCGAGCGCCGGCAGCGCAACCAGATCACGCTCTTGCGCATCACGCCCCGGCCGAGCGAGGAGCGGGGCCCGCCAGGGGCGTGAGCGGCGCGCCGTCGGCGATGCGGGCGAACCACTCGTAGGCGGCGTGCGGCGCGCGGCCGTCGAGGTTGGGCGCCCCGCGGCCCTCCGCGAGATCGAGCGCCGAGACCGTCCGCACCTCGACGCTGAAGCGCGTGCGTTGGCTCTCGTTGGGCATCGTGCCGTGCAAGTGGGCGCTCGAGAAGCACAGGAAATCGCCGGGCTCGACCACCACGGGCACGGCTTCCTCCCTCGGGATCGGCTCCGCGGCCAAAGGCAGGAGCGGATAGGCCTCGTCCGGCGAACGGCCCTCAGCCAAGGCCTGCGCGCGCTCACGGCGCATCGCGTGATAATCCCAGTGGGCGCTCGTGTTGGCCACCGGCCGATCCCAATAGCGGGGATAGATCGCGATCGTCGAGCCTTCGCTCACCGGGTAGAGCGGCGTCCACCAGTTGACCTGGCAGGGCAGATTGGAGCCCCAGCTGTCCCGATGCGGCGGCAGCCGGCGCGTGCGCCGGTTGCTCCAGCCCTCGCCCGAGGGCACGAGGCGCAGGTGCAGAGTGTCCCAGTAGGTGCGCTCGGGCGAGACGCCGGCCTCCTCGAGGGCCGCACGCAGCAGCGCGCGCACCTCGCCATCGTCGCGGTAGAGGCGGGTCAGCCGCGCGACCCGCGCAAGGAACTCCTCGCGCGCCAGGGAATGCTGGGCGCTCACCGGCTCGACGCCCTCGAACACCCGGCGAATCAGGCGATCGCTTTCGCTGCACAGCTGCCGCAGCGCGGCCAAGCCCCTGAACACGAGGAGCACGCCCGCGAACACACGATCGCCCCGCGCCCGCTCGTCGAGCGGGTGTTCCAACACGATGACGCCTCTCATGGGACGCGGCGCAGGCGCCACACCGACTCTTCGGGCGAGGGGATAGCGGCGGACAAGGCGCGGCCTCCTGGTCTAGGGTTTCCCTGGGGCGAAGGGGCGAGGGCGGGCGCGAGCTCGGGTGCGGCCCGGAGTGCCCGCTTATCTCGCGCAGGCCGCCGGCCATGATCGCACAGCTCTTCGAGATCATCGCGCCCGTTTTGATCACCGCCGGACTCGGTTTCGGCTGGGGCCGGCTCGGCTGGGCCTACGACGAACAGGTGATCTCGCGGCTGATCATGATGGTCGGCGCGCCTTGCCTGGTCTTCTCGAGTTTCTTGAGTCACGAGCTGCCTCTCGCGGCGTTGGGCCAGGTGATGCTGGCCGCGCTTACCGCCACGGCCGGGTTCGCCGTCATCGGTTTAGCCGTGCTCAAGGCCGCGCGGCTGCCCCTGTCGCTCTTCCTGCCCCCTCTCATGTTCGTCAACGCGGGCAACATCGGGTTGCCCCTGTGTCTGTTCGCCTTCGGCGAGCGCGGGCTCGCGATCGCCGTGGGTTATTTCGTCGTGGCCGCGACCCTGCAGTACACCGTGGGGGCCTGGATCTATTCGGGCCACGCCCTGCCGACCGCGGGCCTCAAGACGCCGCTGCCCTATGCGGCCGCCTTGAGCGCCGTCCTGCTCGTCCTGGGCGTCAAGCCGCCCGGCTGGATTCTCGACACCGCGCAGCTGATCGGAGGCCTCACGATCCCGCTCATGCTGATCACGCTTGGCGTCTCGCTGGCGCGCCTTGGCGTGACCAAGCCGCCGCGCAGCATCGCCTTGGGGGCGTTGCGCATCGGCATGGGGCTCGGGGTGGGCCTGGCGGTCGCCGAACTGTTCGGCCTCTCGGGGGTCGTGCGCGGCGTCGTTGTGCTCGAGGCGGCGATGCCTGCGGCCGTGTTCAACTACCTGCTCGCGACCCACTACGGCCGAGGACGCGAAGAGGCCGCGAGCCTCGCCGTCGTCTCGACCCTCATTGCTTTCGCCGCCCTGCCCTTTATTCTCCTGCTCGTGCTCTGACCGTGCCACCCGAAGCGCCCACGAGATCGCCATGCCGCTCAGTCCGCCGGCCGAACGCGAGGTCTTCCACGATCGCCAGATCGCCTGCCGCGGCTACCGCCGCGCCGACGGTATGTTCGATATCGAAGGCCATCTGGTCGATACCAAGAGCTATGAATTCCGCAACGCTCACCGCGGCACGATCCCCCCGGGCGAGCCCCTGCACGAGATGGGCCTCCGGCTCACGGTGGACGCCGAGCTGGTCGTGCACGCCGTGGAGGCGGCGACCGATCATGGCCCGTTCCGCGTCTGCGCCGAGATCACGCCGGCGTTCCGCCGGCTCGAGGGGCTCAAGATCGGCCCCGGCTTCCGCCGTGCAGTGCTTGAGCGGCTGGGCGGCGTTCTGGGCTGCACCCATCTGACCGAGCTGCTCGTGCCGATGGCGACCGTCGCGGTGCAGACCGTGTTCTCCGAGCGAGCTCGTGTGGCGCCGGGCGAGCCGGGCGAGCCGCGCGATCCGCACGCCAAGCCGCGCGTGCTCGACACTTGCCACGCGCTGCGGGCCGACGGGCCGGTGGTCAAGGAGCTGTTCCCCGAGTGGTACCGGGGAGGTTGAGCTAAGGGGCGCGGGCGGCGGCCTCGGCAGGGGTGAGCGTCTTAAGCTCGAGCGCGTGGATGCGCCGGGCCAACTCCTCGGCCAGCACACGGTGCACCAGACGTTGCCGCTCGAGCCGCGACAGCCCCTCGAAACGATCGGAGACGATCTCGACGCGAAAATGCGTCTCGCCCCCGGGCTGCGCTCCGGCATGCCCGGCGTGGTGGGCGGAATCGTCCACGATGACGAGACGCTCGGGCGCGAGCGCGCCCAAGAGCTTGGCCCAGATAGTTTGCTCGACTCGCATGGCGGCGGGGGGCGGCAATCAATCCTTAGAGATTATCAAAGACAATTCCCCTTGGGCAATATGCGCCAGGGGCGCACCCCGCCGCTAGCACTTGCGTGGCCCGAGCTTGCGCCACATATTGAGCCGATGCGAACGAGCCGACGCCGAACCAACGGCCTGAGTGCCGAGGATGCCGTTGCCTTTCGTCCGTGCGCCCACGAAGGCTGCACCGAGACCGGCCTTTACCGCGCGCCGCAGGCGCCGTCGGAGCCCACCGACTACTATTGGTTCTGCCTCGAGCACGTGCGCGCCTACAACCGCGCCTGGGACTTCTTCGCCGGCATGAACCAGGAGCAGATCTACGCCTACCAGAAGGAGGACGTGGTCGGCCATCGGCCGTCGTGGCCCTTCGGCGTCGGGCGGGGCCTTCGCCTCGAGCGCCTGCACGACCTCTTCGGCCTGTTGCGCGGATGGCGCGACTTTGAGCCGGCGCACCCCCGCGAGGCGTCGCAACGCCACCTGCGACCGCCCGAGATCGAGGCACTCGCCGTGCTCGAGCTCGACTCATGGGTCGATCGCAAGGCCCTGAAGGCACGCTACAAAGCGCTCGTCAAGCGCCACCACCCGGACGCCAACGGCGGCTCAAAGGCGGCCGAAGAACGGTTGAAATTGATTAACCATGCTTATAATTTCTTAATCGACACCGGGCGATTCTGACGCCCCATCGGCCACAGCGACGGACTCCAACCACCATGGCGACACAGATTGTATCCGGTCAGGGCGACGACCGGCCCGCGGGCCTCCCCGACATCGAGGTTTCGGTCGAGCAGCTCTTCGGCATTCGGAGCAAGATGAGGGTCAATGCGTACTCCGAGCGCACGGGCTTCGTGCCGGCGATTGACGAGGCCTACCGTTTCGACCGCGACACGACGCTCGCGATCCTGGCCGGCTTCCAATACAACCGCCGGGTGCTGATCCAGGGCTATCACGGCACGGGCAAGTCGACGCACATCGACCAGGTCGCGGCGCGGATCAACTGGCCCTGCGTGCGCATCAACCTCGACAGCCACATCAGCCGCATCGACCTGATCGGCAAGGACGCCATCGTGCTGCGCGACGGCAAACAGGTGACCGAGTTCCGCGACGGCGTCCTACCCTGGGCGGTGCAGGGCGCAACCGCGCTCGTGTTCGACGAGTACGACGCCGGCCGCCCCGACGTCATGTTCGTGATCCAGCGGCTGCTCGAGGTCGAAGGGCGGCTCACCCTCTTGGACCAGAATCGCATCATCCGGCCCCATCCGGGGTTTCGCCTCTATGCCACG
>CAZVZP010000117.1:0-3537 GCA_964631625.1 uncultured Hyphomicrobiales bacterium
TATCGTCTTTAAATCTAGAGCAATGTCATCCACTCGGATCGAACCGGACGGTTCAATCCGAGTGGATATTGCTCTAGGCCCCCTTCGTTCGGGCGGCCGTCACTCGGTATGATAGCGCGAGCCGTTCTGCGCGAAGAAATCGGCCGCGCGATAGGCCTCGACCGCGATCAGGCAGTCCTCCGTCTCGCCGATCGCGAAGCGATAGACGTAGATCGTCTCCCCGGCAACGCCGAGCCGGCAGAACTCGGCCTCGGCACCCATCACCGAGGGCGGGCAGACCATGAGATCGATATGCGGCACGACGCCCTCGAACTCGGCGTAGGGAACATAGCAGCGCTCCTCGGCGTGGACCCGTGAGCCGAGCGTGCCGATCATGAGGGCGGCCAGAAGAACCGAGGATGTGCGCACCCGGCAGTGTGCCGCGCATCGGATGAAATTGCGTATCATTTGCATCAACCGAGCGTAGCGCCGCCCGACGGGGAGGGTCAAGCATGGGCCAGGAGAAGCGCGCAGGGCGCACGATGGCGCTCTCGGCGGCACCTCCCCCAGGGTTGCGCCAAGGCTCCTCGAGGCCGCGCTCGGGCCGTGGCGGCGCGAAGCGCCCGATCGATCACGACTGATCGGAAGCTGCGCCCTCATCCGGCTCCACCGGATCAAATCTGTTTCCACCGCAGGATGGACAGTGGGCTGTGCTCGGCGGGAAAAGAGAGGGCGCAATTGGTTCCGTCACTGGCGGTATGGCTTTAGTGGCCGCTGAAACAGTGCCGCAGTCGGCGCATTTAAGGTCCCGGATCATATTTCTGACCTCATCAGATACTCGAAGGCTCGGGGCACTCTTGTCAGCTACCAAAAACGCTGGCCTCCCGTCCACTTGCCCGCTCACGCCAGCTGATGGTTCATTTGAAGCATAGGCCGCCGCCTATTTTGGACTGTAAGTCGTTGAAATGATTGGTCGGAGTGCCCGGATTTGAACCGGGGGCCCCCGCCTCCCGAAAGCGGTGCTCTACCAGGCTGAGCTACACTCCGACCAGGGCAGCCCTGCGTTATAACGCTTGAGCCAAGGCACCTTCAAGTCGAAGGCGGCAAGGCGAGGAGCGGCCGGGGCGGGCGAGGGCGGACGAAGGCGGCCATCCCATGCGGATTCCTTTTCTCCGAGACGAGGGCGAGGAGCCCGCCGCGCGCTACCGGCGCGAGCCCGACGGCACCGTGCTCATCGAGATTCGCCTCAATACCATCGAGCAGCTGTTCGACACCTTCGACCCGGCGCCCTTCATCGCCACCAAGGATCTCGATCGCGAGGCGGAGGACTACATCGTCGAATCCTTACGCGAGATGGCGCCCAGAGAGAGCGCCAAGCTCGTGTTCTATCTGCCGCGCGAACAGCTCCACGAGCTCGATGTGCCAGGGCTCGAAAGCGCGCTGCACGACTATTTCCGCTACCGGCTCAAGGCGCGCCGGGCCGACATGCGTGCGCTGTTCCGCTCCGGAACCCACTCTCTCGCCATCGGCGTCGTGCTCTTGATCGGCTGCAACGCGCTGCGCGAGCTCGTGGTCGCCGACGGATCCGGCACGGTCAACCAGATCATCGGCGACGGGCTCCTGATCCTGGCCTGGGTGGCGATGTGGCGGCCGGTCCAGATCTTCGTCTACGACTGGTGGCCGATC
The DNA here is from genome assembly GCA_964631625.1 of uncultured Hyphomicrobiales bacterium. Taxonomy (GTDB): domain Bacteria; phylum Pseudomonadota; class Alphaproteobacteria; order UBA828; family JAPUJA01; genus CAZVZP01. Next base: position 1,666 of record CAZVZP010000117.1, read on the forward strand.
GTGAAGCATTGCCGACTGCTCAGGCGGCTCTCGGCCATGGCGGTCGAGGCGCGCACCCCGCCCGCGATTTGATCCGCTGCCTCAGTAGGCGCGCTCGATGGAGAAGTCGATCGCCTCGATGAGGGCGTCCTTGACCTCGCCGGGCAGGAAGAGCCCGAGCGCATCGCGCGCGATCGCGCCGTAATGCCGGGCCCGCTCGATCGTATCGGTGAGCGCGCCGTGACGCTCCATGATCGCGATGGCCCGCGCCAGATCGGACTCGTGCTGCTCGCCGGCCTCGAGCGCGCGGCGCCAGAACGCACGCTCCTCGTCGTTGCCGCGGCGGAAGGCCAGCACCACGGGCAGCGTGATCTTGCCGTCGCGGAAGTCATCGCCCACGGTCTTGCCGAGGGTCGTCTGGCGCGCCGTGTAGTCGAGCGCGTCGTCCACGAGCTGGAAGGCGGTGCCGAGATTGCGGCCGAAGCTCTCGAGCGCCTGTTCCTCGGCGGCGGGCCGCTCCGCCACCACCGCGCCCAGCTGGCACGCCGCCGCGAACAGCTTCGCCGTCTTGCCGCTGATCACCTCGAGGTATTCGTCCTCCGAGGTCTCGGTGTCGTTGGCGGTCGAGAGCTGCATGACCTCGCCCTCGGCGATCACGGCCGCCGCCTCCGAGAGGATCTCGAGCACGCGCAGCGAGCCGTCGCGCACCATGAGCTGGAACGAACGGCTGAACAGGAAGTCGCCGACGAGCACGCTCGGCTTGTTGCCCCAGATCGCGTTGGCCGAGGCGCCGCCCCGGCGCAACGCGGAGTCGTCCACCACGTCGTCGTGCAGGAGGGTCGCCGTGTGGATGAATTCGACGCAGCAAGCCAGCCCGATGTGGCGCCGTCCGCCGTAGCCGCACAGCCGAGCCGCACCCAGGGTGAGCATGGGCCGCAGCCGCTTGCCGCCCGCCGCGACGATGTGGCCGGCGAGCTCGGGGATGAGCGGAACGCGGCTCTCCATGTGCCGGACGATCTCGCGGTTGACCTCGGCGAGATCGTCCGCGATCAACGCGTTCAGGCGGTCGAGCGTGGGCCTCTGGGCCTCGGGGCGCCCGCCGCCGACTGTGACCGCGATGACCAACCCGGTGCTCCTCGACGATGGGGGGTCCTTGACGCTCTCCCGGCCGCCGGGCGAGCATGAACCGCCGGAAGTCTAGCACCGGGCCCGGCGGGCGGAACAGCGAAATCGCGCCGTGATCGAGCTCTTGCGCAGTAACGATGCCGTGAGACTGTCGTGGCTCGTGGCGGCGCTCAAGGCGGAAGGCATCGAGACGTTTATCTTCGACGAGCACATGAGCATTGCGGAGGGCAGCGCCGCGGCGATCCCGCGCCGCCTGATGGTGGTGGCGGACGCGGATGGACCGCGCGCGCTCGATCTCTTGCGCACGTTGGGCGAACACGATGGCGCTCCTTAGCGACGTGACCGAAGACCGGCTGCTCGGCGGCCAGGTCGTGCTGCGCCAGCCGGCGCAAGGCTATCGCGCGGCGATCGATCCGGTGATGCTGGCCGCGGCGGTCGCGGCGGAGGCGGGCGAGACGGTGCTCGACGTGGGCGCGGGCGTGGGCGCCGCGGCGCTATGCCTCGCGCGCCGCGTGCCGGGCTGCCGCATCAAGGGCATCGAGGTGCAGCGCGAGCTCGTGCGCCTCGCGAGCGAGAACGTGGCGCTCAACGGCTTCGGCGCGCGCGTCGACATCATGGTGGGCGACGTCTCGCGCCCGCCGCCGAAGCTCGCGCCCGGAAGCTACCACCACGTCATGGCGAACCCGCCGTATCTCGAGCCGGCGGCGAACGATCCCTCGCCGATCCCGGGCAAGCGCCTCGCGGACACGGAGGGAGGTCTCTACCTAC
>CAZVZP010000117.1:3547-8596 GCA_964631625.1 uncultured Hyphomicrobiales bacterium
GAGGGTGTCGTCGATCTCGCGAGCTGGGTCGGCCACTGCCTGACCATGGCGCGGTCCGGGGGCCATGTGGTGATCATCCAGCGCGCCGATCGGCTGGGCCCGCTCGTCTCGCTCTTGGCGCGCCGCGCCGGCAACATCGCGGTGTTTCCACTCTGGCCCTTCGATCCGTTCGGTCCCAAGGCGAGGCCCGCACACCGCATCATCGCGCGGGCGCGCGTGGGCGCGCATGGGCCGCTGCGCCTCCTGGGCGGCCTCGTGCTCCATCGCGCGGACGGCGAATACACCGAGGAGGCGGAGGCGGTGCTACGCCACGGCGCGCCGCTCGTCTTCGATCGCTAGTTTCGAGAATCGCCGATGCCGAACATACCCTCCACCCTGTCCCTCCCCCGCAAGGGGGGAGGGAAAATCGCGGCGGCGCAGTCCGCTGCTCCCTTCCCCTCGACGGGGGAGGGCCGGGGCGGGGGTGACCTAGGATTCTGCGACAGTCGGCGCTCGTACCCAGTATCGAAAATGCGCACCACGCAACCCGCCCTTCGAGACGCTCGCTTCGCTCGCTCCTCAGGGCGAGGTTTTCTTTTTTCGAAACAACGACCTCATCCTGAGGAGGCCCGTAGGGCCGTCTCGAAGGATGAGGTCGTCCACCGAGTCATCCACTTCTGAAACCGGGGACTAGGAGGGCGCGATGGGGGTGGCCCGCGATCTCGTGCGACGGCTCAGCTTGCAGAAGCTGCCGCCGCGCGTCGCGGTGGTTCGTCTTGCGGGCGTGATCGGCCCCTTGGCCCCGCTTCGCCACGGCCTCAACCTCGCCAACCTGCAACGCACGCTCGAGCGTGCGTTCGCGCTGCCGCGGCTCAACGCGGTCGCGCTCGCGCTCAATTCACCGGGCGGTTCCGCCGCGCAGTCGGCGCTGATCGCGCGGCGCATCCGCGCGCTAGCCGAGGAGAAATCGGTGCCGGTGATGGCCTTCGTCGAGGACGTCGCCGCCTCGGGCGGCTATTGGCTCGCCTGCGCGGCCGATGAGATCGTCGTGGACGAGAACTCGATCGTGGGCTCGATCGGCGTCATCTACTCGGGCTTCGGCTTCGCCGACGCGATCGAGAAGCTCGGCATCGAGCGCCGCCTCCACGCCCAGGGCGAGAAGAAGATCCTGCTCGATCCGTTCCGTCCCGAGGCGCCGGAAGACCTCGCGCGCCTCGCCCGCCTGCAGGGCGAGATCCACGACAACTTCAAGGCCTTCGTGCGCGCGCGCCGGGGCGGGAAGCTCAAGATCGACGAGGCCGAGCTGTTCAGCGGCGAGGTGTGGAGCGGACGGCGCGCCGTGGAAGGGGGCCTGGCCGACGGCTTGGGCGAGCTTAACTCGACGCTCAAGGAGCGCTTTGGGCCGCATGTCGAGCTCAAGCGCATCGGGCCCTCGCGCGGCTGGCTGCGCCAGCGGCTGGGCCTTGGCCCTGGACCCGATGGAGGCGCGGGGCTGCTCGTGGAGGAAGCGTTGGCCGGGCTTGCCGCCCGCGCGCTGTGGACGCGCTACGGCCTTTGAGGCGGGTAAGATTGCGGTGGGCGCGTGGCGTGACTTCTGCTTAGGTGAATAGGCCGCCGCTCAAGCGGGCACCCGCGGCAAGGCAAGGCAGGCCCATCCATGCTCTTCAAGCTCCTCATTCTGGTCGCCGTCATCGTCGCTGTGCTCACGGTCTTTTCCGTGGTGGCGAAGCTCAAGAAGAAGAGCGGCGAGAGCGCCGAGATCGACGATCGCGATGAGCCCCCCGCCTGAGCGGTCGGCCATCGCCCGTCTCCCGCGGCACGGCGCGCGCGCTCGCGCGGCGAATGTTGACCGGCTCCGGCCCAGCCCTTATTTTTGCGCCGCAGCATAAGCCTTTGAGCCCATGGCCGCGCCGCGCCGCTCCACCTGTTTCCAGGACCTGATCCTCACGCTCCAGCAGTATTGGGCGAAACGGGGCTGCGTGCTGCTGCAGCCCTACGACCTGGAGGTGGGCGCCGGCACGTTCCACCCGGCGACGACCCTCAGGAGCCTCGGGCCCGAGCCGTGGCGCGCGGCCTACGTGCAGCCCTCGCGCCGGCCCAAGGACGGCCGCTACGGCGACAATCCGAATCGCTTGCAGCACTACTACCAGTTCCAGGTGATCCTCAAACCCTCGCCCGACGACATCCAGGAGCTCTATCTCGCGAGCCTGACGGAGCTCGGCATCGATCCGCTTGCGCATGACATCCGCTTCGTCGAGGACGACTGGGAGAGCCCGACACTGGGCGCCTCGGGCCTGGGCTGGGAGGTCTGGTGCGACGGCATGGAGGTCACGCAGTTCACCTACTTCCAGCAGGTGGGGGGCATCGATTGCCAGCCGGTCTCGGGCGAGCTCACCTATGGCCTCGAACGGCTCGCCATGTATGTGCAGGGCATCGAGAACGTGTTCGCGCTCGATTGGAACGGCGCCGGCGTCACCTACGGCGATGTGTTCCGGCAGAACGAGCGGGAGTTCTCGGCCTACAACTTCGAGCACGCCCGGACCGAGATCCTGTGGCAGCACTTTCAGGACGCCGAAGCCGAGTGCACGACGCTGCTCGCGGTCAATCTGCCCTTGCCGGCCTACGACCATTGCCTCAAGGCAAGCCACATCTTCAATCTCATGGAGGCGCGCGGCGTCATCTCGGTGACCGAGCGCGCCTCCTACATCGCGCGCGTGCGCGCTCTCGCCAAGGAGTGCTGCGTGGCGTATCTCGCGAGCCGACAGGCCGGACGCTAGGCCGTGCCCGAACTCTTGCTCGAGCTGTTATCCGAGGAGATCCCGGCGCGCATGCAGGAGCGCGCGGCCGAGCAGCTCGCGGAGGCGCTCTACGAGCTGGCCCAGACGCTGGGCTTCGGTGCCGCGGTCGACCGCGCATCGGTCGAGACCTTCGCCACCCCGCGCCGGCTATCGGGCGTCGTGCGCGAGCTGCCCACGCGCCAGCCCGACATCGACGAGGAGCGGCGCGGCCCCCGCGCCGATGCGCCGCGCGCCGCCGTGGAGGGCTTCGCCCGCTCGCTCGGCCTTGGGCTCGATGCGCTCGAGGTCAAGGAGACCGAGAAAGGCGCCTTTTACATGGCTCGGCTGCACCAGAAGGGACGCGCCACGGCCGCGGTGCTGGCCGAGAAAATTCCAGACTTAGTCTGGAATTTCGCCTGGCCCAAGTCGATGCGCTGGGGTGAAAAATCATATTTGACATGGATTCGGCCGCTTCGCGGCATCCTATGTTTGTTCGACGGAAAGGTCGTTCGATTCAATTTGACGCGCGGCATTGGAAAAGCAGAAATCGGCAAGGATCTTGTTGTCGGTGGCGATCCTGCCCATCGTCTGGAGAGCAGTAATATCACTTTTGGCCATCGCTTTCTTGCGCCCGAGCCCTTCGAGGTCACGAACTTCGCCGATTACGAGGCGAAATTGCGCAAAGCCTTCGTGTTGCTTCGCCCGCAGGAACGCGAAAAGGTCATCCGCGCGCGCTCCCTGCGGCTGGCCGAGGGGGCGGGGCTTCGCCTGTCGCCCGACCCGTCGTTGATCGCGGAGAATGCCGGCTTGACCGAGTGGCCCGTGCCGCTCATCGGAAGTTTCGACGAAGCGTTCATGACGCTGCCGCGCGAGGTCTTGAGGAGCGCCATGCGCGCGCACCAGAAGTACTTCGCCCTCGAGGATGAGAACGGCAAGCTCAGCCATCATTTCATCGTCGTCGCCAACCTTGAGACGAAGGACGGCGGACGCGGCGTGCGGGCGGGGAATGAGCGCGTGCTGCGCGCGCGGCTTGCGGACGCCAAGTTCTTCTGGGAGCAGGACCGCCGTAAACGCCTGGCCGACCGGGTCGATGTGCTCGGCGGCATCATGTTCCACGCCCGCCTCGGCACGCTCGGGCGCAAGGTGCAGCGCCTGCGCCGGCTTGCGCCCCTCATCGCCAAGTCCGTCCCCGGTGCCGATCTCAAGGCCGTGGAACGCGCGGCGCTCTTGTGCAAGGCGGACCTGACGACCGAGATGGTGGGCGAGTTCCCGGAGCTGCAGGGCGTGATGGGGCGTTACTACGCGCTCGAGGCAGGCGAGTCGCGGGCCATCGCCGATGCGCTGGCCGAGCATTATGCGCCGCAGGGGCCGAACGATGTCTGCCCGACCACACCGGTCTCGGTTGCGCTCGCGCTCGCCGACAAGATCGACACGCTCATCGGCTTCTTCGGCGTCGGCGAGAAGCCGACCGGATCGAAGGACCCGTTTGCGCTCCGGCGCGCCGCGCTCGGCGTGATCCGGCTCTTGATCGAGAACTCGGTCCGCCTGCCGCTGCGACCCGTGTTCGCCGCCACCCATGCGGCCTACGGCGATCGCCTGCCGCAGCCCGACCCGGAAGCCGGGGTCAAGGCTTCGGATATCGAGGTGGTGTACGATGAGTTGCTCGCCTTCTTCGCCGAGCGCCTCAAGGTGCATCTCAAGGAGCAGGGCGTGCGCCACGATCTCATCAGCGCGGTGTTCGATCGGGGCGAGGAGGACGACCTCGTGCGCCTGCTCGCTAAAGTGGCCGCGCTCGACCAGTTCCTCAAGACCGACGACGGCGCGAACCTGCTCATCGCCTACCGGCGCGGCGCCAATATCCTCAAGATCGAGGAGAAGCGGGATAAGGCCTCCTACGACGGCATGCCCGACCCTCGGCGCTTTCAACAGGACGAGGAGCGCAGGTTGTTCGAGCGGCTCGGCGCCGTGGACCGGGCCGCCGCGCGCGCGCTCGAGCGCGAGGAGTTCGAAGCCGCGATGGCCGAGCTCGCCAAGCTGCGCCCGCCGGTCGATGCGTTCTTCGACCGGGTGACGGTCAATTGCGAGAACGCCGAGCTTCGGCGCAACCGGCTCTACTTGCTCTCGCAGGCCCGCGCCGCGCTCGACGCGGTCGCCGACTTCTCCAAGATCGAAGGTTGAACGCCGTGGCGGAAGCCAAATTCGTCTACACCTTCGGCAAGGATCGCGCCGAGGGCTCGGCCGCGATGCGCGAGCTGCTGGGCGGCAAGGGCGCCAATCTCGCGGAGATGTGTGC
>CAZVZP010000118.1:0-7848 GCA_964631625.1 uncultured Hyphomicrobiales bacterium
GCGAGACGCTGCCGCGCACGCGTCTCGGCAAGTACCGGCGCTTCAAGCTCGACGAAATCTACAAGCGCGCGATCGCGAAAGAGGAAGCGCCGCAGAAGGCCGAACTCTCGGACGAGGACCGCCGATTGCTGCGGGATCCCCTCGCCCAGACGGTCTGGCGGCTTCTCGAAGAACGCTTCCCCGATCGGCCGTTCGGCATGGAGAGCAGCACCAGTCTCGACCTTGGACTCGATTCTTTCGGCTGGATGAACCTGACCCTCGAGATCGAGGAGCACATCGGCGTCATCCTCAGCGGCGACGACATCGCCGACGTCGACACCGTGCGCGAGCTGATCGAGCGTGTTCGTCGCGCCGGGCATGAGGGCGCAGCGCCGCCGCGTCGGAAGCGAATCGAGGCCATCCTCGCCGACCGTGAGCGCTGGCTGCGGCCGCTGCCCCTGTGGCTGCGCCTGGCCGGCGCCGCGGTGGCGGCGCTGAACCGCCTGCTGATCCGCGGTGTGTTCGGCCTCACGGTGCGAGGCCTTGAGAAGCTGCCGCGCGAGGGCGCCTTGCTGATCGCGCCCAACCATGCGAGCGACCTCGACGCACTGGTTCTGGCCGCGGCCTTACCCGCGCGCCTCTTGCGCCGAACCTACTGGTCGGGCGAAGTGAGCCGGCTCTTTGCCAACGCCATAAGCCGCCTGTTTTGCCGCATGATGCGGGTCTTCCCGGTCGATGAGCGCGCACCGCGCACGGCGATCGATTCAGCCGTGGACGTGCTCAAACGCGGCCATGTGCAAGTCTGGTTTCCGGAGGCTTGGCGCTCGCCCGACGGCTCCGTGCAGGAATTCTTGCCGGGCGTGGGCGCTCTGCTTTCGCGCCGCGAGGCCTCGACGGTGCCAGCCTACATTGCGGGCACGTTCGCGGCGATGCCCCGCGGCCGCCGCCTGCCGCGCTTAAGGCCGCTCGCGATTGTCTTCGGCCAGCCCGCCACGGTTCCGGAGCTTCGCGCGGAAGGCCAAGGCGAGAGCGTGGAGCAGCGCATCGCCGACGGCCTGCGCCAACGTGTGATCGCGCTGGAACGCGACGTTCGGGAAGGGGGCGGCTAAGGCGCCGTCGCTCCGGCGCCCGCGTCCCCGCGCGGCTCGCGGACCGGGAGCAGCAGCAAGGCGCCCAGCGCGAGAAACACGACGAAGAGCGCCATGCCGGCGCGCTGGCTCGCGCTCAGCGCGATCACAAGGCCGACGAGGAACGGGCCGAGCGGCGCCGTGGCGCGGCCCGCGAGCGCATAGAGGCCGAACATCTGGTTACGCAGATGCTCCGGCGCCAAGCGCGCCATGAGCGAGCGGCTGGCCGCCTGGACCGGCCCCATGAACAGGCCGAGTCCGAGGGCCAAACCCATGAAGCTCTTCGGCTCGTCGACCAGCAAGGCCGCACTGCCCAAGCCGACCATGGCGGCGAGCGAGAGCAGCAGCACGCGCTTGCCGCCGATACGGTCGTCGAGCCAGGAGAACGCCAGGGAGCCGACGCCCGCAGTGACGTAGATGCCGATGCCGAATTGCAGCACCTGGGACTCGTTCATGCCAAGCGTGCCGGCCGCATAGATCGGCCCGAACACGAACAACGTGTTGAGTCCGTCGATGTAGACCATGTGCGCGGCCAGGTACCAAGCGATCGACGGCAACCGGCGCAGGTGCCGCAGGCTGGCGGCGACCTCGCTCAACCCCTCGCGCACGACCGCCCGCGCCGCGCGGCCGCTCGCCGGCGTGTCCGGGATGACGACGAAGAGCACCGATGCGAAGAGCACGAACCATAGGGCGCCGAAGAGCGCGGCCGCACGGACGTGCTCGTACGCGTCGCGGTCGAGCCAGCCGGCAAGCCAACCGCCGTCGAAGAACAGCAGCCACACCGCGCCCATCGAGGCGAGCGAGCCGAAGTAGCCGACGCTCCAGCCCCAGCCGGAGGCGCGGCCGATCATGCGGCGCGGCACGATCGTAGGCAGCATCGCGTTGTAGAAAACATAAGCGAGCTCGAAGCCGAGATTGGCGACGGCGACGAGCGCGAGCGCCGCAAAGACCGCGGAACCCGCCGGCTCGACGTACCACAGCAGCCCGGTGGCGATCACGGCGAGCAGGCTGAACCCGGCCAACCATAGCTTGCGCCGCCCGCCCTTGTCGCAGAACGCCCCGGCGAACGGGCTTACGATCGCGATGCCGAACGCCGAGGCCGCCGTCGCATAGCCCCAAAGCGCGCTTCCCTGCTCGCGGTTGGCCGCCACCTGCTCGGTGAAATAGGGCGCGAAGACGAAGCTCAACACCACCGCCGGGAAGACCGAGTTGCCGAAGTCATAGAGACACCAAGCGGCAAGCTCACGGCGCGAATAGCGGCGGGTCGATGCGTCGCTCAAGGTCGGCAAAGCGGGAGGTCTTATTTCGAGTGCCTGGGTCTAGAGCGCAATTGGATTAGGTTGAAGCACCCCCTCCCCCTATCCCCTCCCGCGAGGAGAGGGGGACGAAATGAGAAGCTCCCTCCCCCCTCGTGGGGGAGGGCCGGGGTGGGGGCATCGGCAAATTTGACGCTCACCCGTGATTCCACTTCGCCAAATAACGCTCTAGAATGCCGCAAGGCGCCTCAGCGGTAAAGCTCGCCCGCACGATCGCCGCGCGCCGATATCCGGCAGCCCGTCGCGGCAACGCCGCATTTGGAGCGCGAGATCGATTTTCGGACGGCCGCGCGCGGTCGGCGGACCCTCTCGGCGGCACGGCGGATTACCGTATGGTCTCAGCCCGGGCGATGACTCGTTCGACTCGACCAGAGAGCGACGACGCCTGCGCGAGATTATGCTTGGCCCGGGCACGATAACGAAGCTCCGGGGCGCATCACTCCTCGGCCCTCCTCCAGGCCTCGGGCGATTCCGGCAAGACCTGCCCGCCATCCACCACGAGGTCCCGGCCCGTGATGAAGCCCGCCTCGTCCGAAGCCAGGAACAACATGGCGTAGGCGATGTCCTCCGGTTTGCCGATGCCGCCCACCGGGATGACCTTGGCCGTCTCCTTGATGCCCTCGGGACCGAGCAGCTTCGCGACATTTTCCGTAAGGATGCTCCCCGGCGACACGGTGTTGACCGTGATGCCGAAGGCCGCGTACTCGAGCGCCGCCGTGCGCGCGAAGGCATTAAGACCCCCTTTGCTTGCCCCGTAATGGGCCAGCGAAGAAAAGGCGACGGTCGGCCCCGTGATCGACGAGGTGAAGAGGATTCGCCCGCGCTTCTGCTTGCGCATGACGGGCGCGCACGCCTTGGTGAGCAGAAAGGCCGACTTCAGATTGGTGTCGAGCACATCGTCCCACATCTCGATCGACATGTCGTCGATGAGGACGTTGGGATAAATGGCCGCGTTATGGCATAGGATATCGATCCGACCGTATCGCTTCTGCGATTGCTCCACGAGACGGACGATATCGCTCGGGGTTCGAACATCCGTCTGAACAAACAGGGCTTCGCCACCGGCCTTCTCAATGTCTTTTACGGTCGCCTGTCCTTCGCTCTCCCGGCGATTGGCGACAACGACCTTGGCGCCGTCTGCGGCAAATACCTTGGCGATGCCCTTTCCAATGCCGCGGCCCGCGCCCGTGACGATCGCGACCTTCCCTTCGAGACTGATAGCCATGTCTTACTCCCCCATCGAAAATCTCGACTCTATTGTCTTCGAGTCATCGGGCAGGTGACCCGCGCCCTCGAGGCTGTCGAGGTCGATATTACGCCGCCAGCCCTCGCGGCACGGCCCGTTTCTCGGCTACAAGGTGCTTCGGCCCTCCCGGCTCGTTTTCCGTCCAGGGTCAACCCTGGCGGGCAAACTCCTTGAGGCAAGCGACGACCTGGTGAATGGTTTGCGGCTCGGTGCGCCGGCTGATGATGCCGAGCCGAAGAGCCGTCGGCTCGTGCGGATGAAGCGCCGCGGTCTTGGCGTAAATTCCCTGCTTGTGGAGGTAGTCGACGGCGTGCTGGGCCGACAGACGGCCGCGCTTCATCTTGGGATGGATCGTGCAGACAACCGGCAACGGCGTATCGTTGACGACGTGCCAGCCCGCGCGCTCCAGCTCGCGTCCGAGCAAGCCCCCGAGCGCCGCCTCGCGTTCGACGCGCTCGGCCAACCCCTTCGGATCGCGCAGGGCCATGAGCACCCGAAGCCCGCTCGCCGCGCGCGAGCCCTGCAGCGACATCGAGCCGTAATCGTAGTCCTTCACTCTCGCGCCGCCCACGCTGAAGGCTTTTTGAACGGCCTCTCGATCGCGTGTCAGAAACATGCCGCACCCGCCCGAACCGAGCGGGACAAGCGTTTTGTGCGGATCGAACGTGATCGAATCGGCATAGTCGAGCCCCTTGAGGCACGCCCTCTTCAGGCGTTTCGAGAATGCAGCGATGCCACCCCACGGCGCATCCACGTGGAGCCAAATGCCGTTCGATTTGCAGACCGCCCCGATGCGATCAATCGGGTCGATAATTCCTGACGCCGTCGCGCCAACGCTTGCGACCGCATAAAATGGAATGTATCGCCCGGACGAGCGATCCTGTGCGATCATCCGCCTGAGCGCGGCCACATCCATATGCAGCCGCCGATCCATTGGCACTTCCCGTATCGAGGACAGACCCAAGAGATTTTGGACGTTTTTCCGCACGCAGTCATGAGTCTGGCCGGTCACGTAAACGGCCGGACGCGCCTTCAAGGGGAGCGCACCGTGCCAAACGAACTCATAGGGCCGAGCCCGCCCCCGATCGTCTGCGCAGAGAGCGGCATCATAACAGCCCCGCGGAAGACGCTTATGGTTCAGGCGCGAGGAGGCGGCGACGATGAGCGCCGTGTTGTTCGATTCCGTTCCGCACGACGTGTAATGACCATGGCCGCGAGCCGGATCGATATCGAAGGCCCGAAGCACGATATCGATGCTCAGTTTCTCAAAGGCTTGGGCCGCGGGATGCTGACCCATGACCACGATGTTCGCCGCGCGCCGATCGGTTTCCTCGAGGGCCATCAGCGACGGCAGATCGGCATCGAGACAATAGTATCCGAGGTTGTAAGGGCTGCTCACGTCGGTGTCGAACCGGTCGGCATAGCTGCGGAAGATGTCCAGCAGCCTTTCGGGCGTCGCGCGGCCGCGGACGAGTCCGAGATCCTGCTCGATCGACCGATACAGTGCTTCGACCGAACGCTTGGGTCGGGTTGCAGGTTGACGCCACATCGAGACCTCTCCCTGGTCTGTGGGCGGCCGCGGCCACAAGAACATCAAGACCCACTCATGGTACCGGACGTCTGGGAGAGTCACAACGGACCTCGCATCGCTCGAGATGGCGGGCATCGACCGGGCCGGGACGCGCGGTCGATTCGGGCTTCACGCTTTCTCTTGCTAAGCCGCGATCTTTCGAATTTCTTAGCATCGAGCCTGCGGCGGTCATCCGCCCGGACTCGACGATGGACCGACGGTCACGGGCCGCCCGGTAATCGCAAGGCCCGAATGCGATTCGGATCGATCGCCGCATAAGGACTGCGACCGCGAAGAGGTTCTTGCCGACATGCTCAACCACGACGAGCTCGAACGGCGGCACCAAGAAAGTCTTGCGCTCTTGCGCCGCTTCACCGACCACGGCGTTCGTTACGTGCAAATGGAAATGCCCGACGTCAACGGCACCGTGCGCGGAAAGATCGTGCCCTTGAAGAAGGCTCTCGCGGCCTACGGCACGGGGATATCGACCGGCTTGGTCGCGGCGCGCAGCGGCGATGAGCTCGTGGCCACACCCTTCACCAGCATCGAAACGGGTTTGCCCAAGATGGTCGCGCTCGCCGATTACGCGACACTCCAGCGCTGGCCGTGGCGACCGGAAATGGCCGCGGTGCTGTGCGATCTCGTCATGGAGGATGGCACCCCCTGCCCCATCGACGCCCGGCACCTCTTGAAGCGCTTCCTTAAGGTCTACGAGAAGGAACGCCTCGAGGTCCGTGCTGCGTTCGAGTTCGAGGTTTGTCTGTTCCATGGCGACCCCGAGCTCTTGCGCCAGCAGCGCTATCGGGAGCTAAGGCCCTTCGGCCGGGGCTGGGACTTCTATAGCCTCACGCGCTTTCCCTCTTTCGATTCGCTCGCCGTAACGTTCATGGACCGTATGGCCGCCCTCGGCGTGCAGGTCGAGGCCTTCCATACGGAGTTGGGCCATGGGATGTTGGAGTTCACCTTGGCGCACGAACCGGCCCTTAAGGCGGCCGACGACGCCACGCGAGCCAAACTCCATATGAAGCAGCTGTGCGAGGAGCTTGGCCTGGTGGCCTCGTTCATGCCGGTCATTCATCTGGGCACCGGCGATTCGGCGTGCGGACTCCATCACAATGTCAGCGTGTGGCGTGACGGTATGAACGCCCTCTGGGACGGCCAAACCGGGGGATTGAGCAGGTTAGGCCGGCAGCTCGCGGCAGGAATGATCGAAACCATGCCGGACTTCCATCTCGTCTTTCGGCCCTGGATCAACTCGTACCGGCGGATGGACCGCTGGCTCTTCTCTCCCGAAGACGCCTCGTGGGCCGTGGACAACCATTCCGTGGCCCTGCGCGTGGTCCACGGGGCGTACCCTGAGAAATTGACGCGCCTCGAGCACCGCGTCTGCGGCACGGACATCAACCCCTATTTGACCCTCGCCGTGATCCTCTGGAGTGGCCGCTACGGCATCGAGAACGGCCTCGACCCGGGGCCGTACGCGGAGCGCGATCTGAGGAAGGATTCGCGGTTCAAGCCCCTGGCGCGCCGGCTTCCGGAGTCGATCGCCGCCTTTAAGGAGTCACCGCGGGTCCGTGACTGTCTGGGCCCTCTGTTCGTCGAGCACTTCGCCAAGCTCAAGGAAGAGGAATGGTCCGATTTCGCCGCTTGGGCAGGAGAAAACAAGATCGATGCGGAGGCCCCGGCGATCACGGACTGGGAGTTCAAGCATTATTTCGTCTGGGTCTGAGCGCCGAGGGACCGTACACCTAGAGAGCAGCGCCACCGTCGACATTGAAGGCTTGGCCGGTTACGTGCGGTGCACATACGAGGTAAAGTGCCATATCGGCCATATCCTCTTCGCTTTGCGGCTCGCCTTGGGGCACGTAGTGCTCAACGGCGCGGGCGTAAGTCTCTTCCGGTGTTTCACCAGGTTTTCCGAACGCCTTGTTCAGCAGCGTCCACATTTGCGTGTCAACGATACCGGGGCATATGCAGTTCACGGTAATGCCCTCGCGCGCCACCTCCTTTGCGAGCGCGTTCGTGAATCCCACCACTGCAAACTTGGACGCGCAATAGTGGGTGAGCGTCGCTACGCCAAACTTCCCCGATATCGATGAAATATTGATGATGCGTCCTCCGCCACCTTGGGCTCGCATTTGGATGATCGCCGCCTTGTTCACAAGGAAAGTGCCCTTGGCGTTCACGTCCATCACGTTGTCCCATTCCTCCTCGCTCATTTCCGCAATCGGGCGGACAGTGATCACACCGGCGGCGTTCACCACGACATCGACCTGCCCAAACCGCTCGACGGTGTGCGCCATCATCGCTTCGACTGCAGCGGGATCAGTGACATCGGCCTCGATGGCGATCGCATCCTTACCGATCGTTCGCGCTACGGCTTGAGCCGCCGAATAGCCGCCAAGGTGACGCCCGCCATACTGATTAGCGCTGCTTCGCGCCCGCTCAAGACCGGCTACTGCGATCTTCATGCCCTCCTCGGCAAAGCGCATCGCGATGCCCCTGCCGATGCCGGTTCCACCCCCGGTGATGAGTGCGACCTTGCCGTCTAGCTGTCCCATGGCTGTTCTCCCGGATTTCTCTTTAATCGGCATGATTATCGGTGAGCGG
>CAZVZP010000118.1:7858-8571 GCA_964631625.1 uncultured Hyphomicrobiales bacterium
TAAATCGCCAGAGGCCGCATCTCGCGGATTGCCTATCTCTTTCAGGAAGTGCTACGCTTGGGGAATGTCCGCGCGTTCACGACGCGGCCATCGGGGATAAAGACAATCATGCAGCTATCGAAGGACGACGCGCTCCGCGCCTATCGGATGATGAAGACCATTCGGGAGTTCGAGGAACGAATACGAAAGGAATTCGCGAGCGGCGCCATACCGGGGTTCGTCCATCTCTACGCGGGCGAGGAAGCCTGTGGAACGGGTGTGATGATGCATCTGACCAACGAAGACCGAATCGCAAGCACCCATCGCGGTCACGGTCATAGCATCGCCAAGGGATGCGACGTCAAGGGCATGATGGCCGAAATTTTCGGCAAGGTGACGGGATTGTGCCGCGGCAAGGGCGGATCCATGCACATCGCCGATCTCGACAGAGGCATGCTCGGAGCCAACGGTATCGTGGGCGGCGGCCCGCCGCTGGTGTGCGGCGCCGGTCTGGCCGCCAAGCTCGACGGCAAGGGGCGGGTGGCGGTCGCTTTCTTCGGCGATGGTGGCTCGAACCAGGGTACGACGTTCGAGAGCCTTAACTTGGCAAAGGTCTGGAATTTGCCCTGCGTCTTCGTCTGCGAGAACAACGGCTGGGCCGAGGCGACATCGAGCAAATGGTCGGTCGCGTGCGGCAACGTGGCGGACCGCGCGAGCGGCTTCGGCATGCCGGG
>CAZVZP010000119.1:0-2998 GCA_964631625.1 uncultured Hyphomicrobiales bacterium
CGCGCGAGCTTCAAGAAGCCCGCGTAGCCTCCTTCCTCCTTCTTCTCGCCGAACACGTGGTCCATGCTCACGACCGCGTCCTCGTGCTCGCGCGAGCCGTGCTCGACCTGGATGATGCAGAAGAAGTACTGGCGCAGGTACGACATGAGTTGGAACGCGCGGTGCTGGCGCAGCTTCGCCGCCATCTCGGCCTCGGTCATCTTGCCGCAATAGAGGGCGAGCGCGGCGCGGTCGAGTGCCTCCTCCGAGCAGACGTAGCAGAGCATCTCGGCGACGTCCCACAAGGGGTCGCCGTAGGCGCCGTAATCCCAGTCGATCAGCCACAGGCGCCCCGCCTCGTCCTCCATGATGTTGACGTAGGCCGCATCGTTGTGGGTAAACGCCGGCAGGAACGGGAGCGCCGCGCGCTCGAGCCGGTCGATCACTGGAAGGAGCGGCAGCACTTCCGCCTTATGCCGCGACTCGGTCTCGAGGGCATGGTGGGCGAGGTTGCGGATCGCGTAGAAGGGCCAGAAGCATTCGAGCGGCTCGTGCACCGCGGCACCCCCCGCATGGAGCCGCTTCAAGAGCCGGATCACGCGCTCGAGCATGGCGGGGTTTCGGATGTCCTCCTCGCGCAAGACCCGTCCTTCGATGAAGTCGCTGATCGTCAGATGCGGCTCCGCATAGCGGAGCGCCGGAGTGACGCCGAGCTCGGCCGCACCCTTCATCGCCGCACGCACGTTGGAGTCGATGGTGCCGAGATGAACGAGGTCGAAGCCCAACCGCGCCACGTGCTTCACGCCGCCGTCCTCGACCATGTAGCTCGAGTTCTGCAAGCCACCCGGCAGCGGCTCGATCGCGACCTTGCCGCGCCAGATCGGCAAGGCGGCAATGTGGGCGATGACTTGCGTTTCGCTCCAGTTGCGCTCGATGGATTTGCCCATAACCGTGCTTCTTGAGCGGCCCGCGCGGGGGTCCACGCCGGCGCTGGTTCGGGTCAGAAGGTGTCGCCGTAGCGCGCCCATTCCTTCCTGAAGAACTCGTAATGGGTGCGGGCGAATTCGAGGTAATCGCCGCCCACGTTCTCGAAGTTCTTGCCCATGCTGGCCTTCAGCTCCTCCGCGCTCACGCCGCAGCTCGCATCGAGGATGAGCAGGAGATAGATGACGCGGATGAGCGAGGTGATCTTGTAGGCGCGGTGCCGGAGGACGTGGCGCTCGACCTCGGCTTCGCCCACGTCGCCGAAGTAGCAGCGCACGAACTCCCGGTCGATCTCGTCCGAGGTGTAGGAATAGCCCGCGAGCTCCGCGATGTCCCACTCGGGCGGCCCCAGGCCCGCGAGGTCGTAATCGATGAGCCAGTAGCGGCCCGAGACGTCGAGCATGGTGTTGACGTAGGCCAGATCGCAGTGCGCGAGCACGGGCTTGAACGGGCCGAAATGGCGCTCGAGGCGCTCCAACACCGTGACGAGGGGCGTGTACGCCTCGTGCCCACGCGCCTTGAGATGCGCGCACATGCGTGCCGACTGGCGCGTCTGGAAGAAGGGATCGAAGTAGACCATCGCCCAGCGCACGGTCTCGCTCGCCGCCTGGAGGCGCTTGATGAGATCGACCACCGGCGCGATCGTCTCACGCCTCGTGAAGTCCTCGATCGTCAAGTTCCGGCCGTTGATCCACTCGACCACTGAAAGCACCGGCTCCTGATAGACGAGCTTGGGCGAGACGCCGCAAGCCGAGGCCACCTCGACCGCGGCGTTCGTCGAGCTCAGGACGCCGCCGATGTTCAAGAGGTCGCCCGCCACCCGCACGACGTACTTCGTGTTGCCGTCCTGCGCCACGAAGTTGCGGTTCTGAATGCCGCCGGGCAGCGGTTCGAGCGTGATCGGGTTCTTCCACAGCGGCAGCGTCCGGATGTAGTCCTTCTGTTGCTCGAGCGGCCATTCCCGCTGCAGATAGGGGCGCTCAGCCATGACTCTCCCCCGCACGCTCCGTTCAGAGGCGCTCGCCGTAGCGCTGCATGGTGACGTTGAAGCGATCGAACGCCATCTTCATGAAGCCCCTGTACGAGGCCTCCTGCGCGGAAAAATAGGTCTCCATGCTGTGCTTGATGTCCTCCGCGGCGATGTGGACCGAGAAATCGGCGACCGCCGCCCAGACATACTGGAACATGTACGTGAGCAGCAGCGAGACCCGATATTCTTTCAGCGTGCGCTCGAACTCGTCGGGCGCCGTCGCCTCGGGCAGATAGCACTTGAGCGCGTAGCGGTCGAGCTCCTCGTAGGTCGGCGCGTAGGAGACGAGATCGCTCAGGTCGGTCAAGGGATGCCCGATGGCGCCGAAGTCCCAGTCGATGAGCCAGACCGTGCCGTTGTTCTCGAGCATGACGTTGACGTGCGCGAGATCGTTGTGGGCGAGACAGGGAATGAAGGGGCGGAACTTGCCCTCGAGCGAATCGAGGACGGGCAGCATCTTCTTGACCTCGTCCGCGTGCGGGCTCTTGTTCTCCATGCTCCAGCGGATGAGGTTGCGGTTGAAGAGATAGCGCCAGTGGTAGTTGATGGGCGAGCGGACCGCGTAGGTGCCCGCGTGCAGCTCGCGCAGCCGGAGCATCGACTTCTTGACGAGGGTCTCGTCGGTCAGCTCCTTCTCGGTGAAGTTGCGCCCCTCGATGAAGTCGACGACGGTCAAGTGCGGCTCGAAGTAGAGCATGCGCGGCGTGACCCCGAGCTCGGAGGCGGCCCGGCTGCTCGCCAGCACCGACTGCTCGCTGACCCCCATGTTGTCGGCGTTGAAGAAGACGCGGGCGACGTATTTCTTCTCCCCGTCGTAGACGATCCAGTTGCGGTTGACGAGCCCGCCGACCAGCACCTCGAGCCGGGGCGAGGCCGTCTTCCAGATCGGCAGCGAGCCGATGTGCGCTTCCATCCGCTCGGTCGGCCAGCTCTTTTGAATCTCCTCCGGTTCGCCCTGGTGCGCCATCGCCGTCCAGTCAGCGGCGTCCCCGGCACGGTGCGAAG
>CAZVZP010000119.1:3008-8515 GCA_964631625.1 uncultured Hyphomicrobiales bacterium
CCTGGTGCGCCATCGCCGCCGCTTCCCCTCTCGTGCCGTCCGCAATTCCTGTTCAATCGCGCGTGCCGCGCTGGCATAGTAATCCCGGCCCGGCGATCCGCGATGGGTTCGCGGCTGTGGTAGCAAAAAACCGCCCGGATGAGCAATGGCCGCGCCGTGCGCGGCGGGATCGAGGGAGAGCGTGCATGAGCGAGGCCAACCAGCGGATCGTCTTCGTCGACATCCCGAAGGGCATGCCGGGGCCCGAGACCTTCCGGCTCGAGCCGGCGCCCGCGCCCTCGCCCGCGGAAGGCGAGATTCGGGTGCGCGCGATCTTGTTCTCGCTCGATCCCTACATGCGCGGGCGCATGACCGGGCGCAAGACCTACGTCGCGCCCTTCGAGCCGGGCCGCCCGCTCGCCGGCTACGGCGTCGGCCAAGTGGTCGAAGCCCGCGCCGCCGGCTTTTCGCCCGGCGATCTCGTCGTCTCGCCTGCTCTCAAGTTCCAGAGCACGAGCACGGGCCCGGCCCGCGGCTTCGCCAAGGTCGAAGCCCGCGAGTTTCCGCTCTCCTACCACGTGGGCGTGCTCGGCATGCCGGGCCTGACCGCCTATGTGGGCCTCTTGGACATCGGGGGACCCAAGCCGGGCGAGAGCGTGTTCGTCTCGGCCGCCGCCGGCACCGTGGGCGGCCTCGTGGGCCAGATTGCCAAGCTCAAGGGCTGCCGGGTCGCGGGCTCCGTCGGCTCCGAAGCGAAACGGCGCTACTGCGTGGACGAGCTCGGCTTCGACGACTGCCTCGACTACCGCGCCGCCGAGCGGCTCGATCAGGCGGTGGCCGAGGTGTGCCCCGGCGGCATCGACGTCTATTTCGAGAACGTGGGCGGCCCCCTGCTCGACGCGGTGTTGAAATACATCAACGTCGGCGCGCGCATCGCGCTGTGCGGCATGATCTCGCAATACAACCTCGAGCGGCCCGAGCCCATCTACAATCTGATCGCACTCCTTGCCAAGCGCGCGCGCATCCAAGGGTTCATCATCACCGATCACGAGCAGCGCCGCCCCGCCTTCTTGGCCGACATGACCGCATGGCTCCGCACCGGTAAGATCCGCTACCGGGAGAAGGTGTTCGAGGGCTTCGCGAGCGTGCCGGAGGCGTTTCGGAGCATGTTGTCGGGCGGTCATCTCGGCAAGACGATCGTGCGGGTCGCCGCCGACCCGGATTGAGCGGGGAGCGATCGGCCATGCGTGGCTTGATGCAAGACGCGCCGCTCCTCGTCTCGGGCCTGATCGAGCACGCGGGCCGCTATCACGGCGCGGTCGAGATCGTCACCCGCGGCGTCGAAGGCCCGATCCGGCGCAGCGACTACCGCGGGGTGTTGCGGCGTGCGAAGCGGGCCGCGAAGGCCCTGCTTCGGTTGGGCGTCGCCCCGGGCGAGCGTATCGCGACGCTGGCCTTCAATACCGAGCGCCATTTCGAGCTCTATTTCGCGCTCCCCGGCATCGGCGCCGTGTGCCATACGGTCAATCCGCGGTTGTCGGCAAACCAGATCGCCTACATCGCCAATCATGCCGAAGACGCCTACGTGTTTCTGGATTTGAGCTTTGTTCCGCTCGCCGAAGAGCTCGCCCCGCGCCTTGCGGGCGTCAGGGGCTACGTGGTCCTCACCGATCGTGCCCATATGCCGGAGGCCAAGCTGCCCAATCTCCTGTGCTACGAGGAGCTGCTCGCGCGCGAGGACGACGATTACGCTTGGCCCTCCTTCGACGAGAACACGGCCTCGGGCTTGTGCTACACCTCGGGCACCACGGGCGAGCCCAAAGGCGTGCTCTACAGCCACCGCTGCATGATCCTGCACGCCTTCGGGATCGGCCTGGCCGACGGCCTGCAGATTTCGGCGCGCGAATCGATCCTCACCTTGGTGCCCATGTTCCACGCCAACGCCTGGGGCATTCCCTACGCCGCGGCCCTGTGCGGCGCACGCCAAATCTTTCCCGGCGCCCGGCTCGACGGCCCCTCGCTCTACGAGCTCATCGAATCCGAGCGTGCGACCCACGCCGCGGGCGTGCCGACCGTCTGGCGCGGCCTGCTCGATCATGTGCGGGATCGGGGCTGCCGCTTCTCGACCCTGCGCCATGCTCTGATCGGGGGCGCGGCCGCGCCCCGGGCCATGCTGGAGCAGCTCGAGCGCGATCACGGCGTCACCACGCTCCACGGCTGGGGCATGACCGAGATGAGCCCGGTGGGCACCCTGCCCACGCTCAAGCCCGAGCACGAGGCCTTGGACCTCGATCGCAAGCTCGATTTCAAGGTTCGACAGGGCCGCGCGTTCTTCGGCGTCGAGCTCAAGATCGTCGACGATGAGGGCCGCGAGTTGCCGCGCGATGGCCGGGCCTTCGGCCATCTCCTGGTGCGCGGGCCCTGGGTGGTGCGCCGCTACTTCAAGGCGGAGAGCGATGCGATTGATGCGCAAGGCTGGTTCGATACCGGCGATGTGGCGACGCTGGATGCCGACGGTTACATGCGCATCACGGACCGCGCCAAGGACATGATCAAGTCGGGCGGCGAGTGGATCAGCTCGATCGAGCTCGAGAACCTCGCGATGGGCTGCCCGGGCGTCGCGGAGGCCGCGGCGATCGGCGTGCCGCACTCGAAGTGGGGCGAGCGGCCGCTCCTCGTCGTGGTCAAGGCCAAGGGCGAGAACGTGAGCGCCGAGGCGATGCTCGAGGGGATGTGTCCTCACCTGGCCAAGTGGCAGCTGCCCGATGAGGTCTTGTTCGTCGATGCGCTTCCTCATACGGCGACGGGGAAGGTCGACAAGAAGGCCTTGCGCGCGCTGATCGCAAAGCTGCGGGACGAGAGCGCGGCATGAGCGGACGTGAGCCCGGCACAGCCGTGAACGAAAGGCGGAAGGCCGAGCTCTGCGCCGCGATCGAGCGGGCGTTCGCCGCCCGGCGCCACCCCGGAGACGAGCGGATCGGGCGCGACGGCGCCGGCTGCGCTCACGACGAGGGCACCTACGTCGCGAACTTCTTCCGCGGCAAGCGGTGGCAGGACGTGACCTACCCGGCCATCCGCGCGAGTTACGAGGGGCCCGATTACGCGCTCTTCTCGTTCATGGTCCCCGAAGGTTTGGCGTACTACCTGCCCGCGTTCCTCGTCATGGCGCTCGCGCTCAATCGGAGCGACCCCTCGCCCGACGGCGACGTGTTCTCCACCTTCATCGAGTCGCTCTGCTTTCATTTGACCCGGCCCTCGCCCAACAGCCTCAACGAACAATACGAGATGGTCAAAGGCCTGCTCGAGGTTCCCGACGAGATAAAGGAGAGCCTGCGCAACCCGAGCGAGGCCGCACGGCAGGCCGAGCGCACGCTGGTTGCGGAGTACGATCGGCTGGTCGAGCTCTTGTCGCCCGAGCAACGAGCGGTCGTGCGCGAGACCCTCGAATATCTCTCCCCTGTGTTCCAGGATGACGCGATAAGCGAGGAGTTCAACAGCGCGAGCCGTGCGCTCAAGACGACCTGGGGGCGATTCGGGCCTTGATCGTTGCTGTGTTTGAGAGCGGTATTCCAATAGGCGAGCTTTGGCGCCCGTGCCGGCCGTTGCGGCTCGTCGGTGATCGCGGATTGCGGCCATGATCAGGCTCGTTCAATTCCCGCCCGCGTTCGGTCAGCCCAATCCGAGCCCGTTCTGCGTGAAAGTCGAGCTCTTGCTCAAGATGTCGGGCCTCGTCTACGAGAACCTCTACCTCGCCAATCCGGGCAAGGGCCCCAAGGGCAAGTTGCCGGCGATCGAGGACGAGGGCAGGCGGATCGGCGATTCGGAGCTGATCCGCAAATATCTCGAGCGCCGCTATGGGATCGATTTCGATCCGGGCCTTTCGGCCGAGCAACGAGCGATCGCGCACGCCTTCGCGCGCCTGTGCGAGGAGCGGCTCTATTGGATCATCGTCCACACCCGCTGGATGGAGCCCGAGCACTGGGCCGTGCTCAAGCGCACGTTCTTCGCTCCGCTGCCGGCGCCACTGCGCCCCTTGATCGCGGCCTATCTTCACCGCGGCATGCGCAAGACGTTGCATCAGCAGGGGCTCGGCCGCCATACGCGCGAGGAGATCTACGCCTTCGGGGTCGAGGACGTCGCAGCGCTTGCCATCGAGCTTGCGGAGAAGTCGTTCTTCATGGGCGAGGAACCGACGGCGATCGATGCGACGGTCTATTCCTTCCTCGCCGCGATCGCCGAGGCGCCGTTCGATTCGCCGGTCAAGGAGGCGTGCCTGAAACGGGCGAACCTGATGGCGTATTGCGCGCGGGTGGGCGAGCGCTTCTTCCCGGATTTTATGGGGCGCGGGACCTGACCCGGGCATGCCGCGCGGCCGGCGCGGCGCCTTGCGCGTTTGCGACAACGAACCGGCCGCGGGAGATGAAAAGCCATGGCCGATCTTGAACTCGCGTATATGAGCGCCTACGAGCTCGCGCGGCGCATCCGGCACAAGGAGATCTCGCCGGTCGACGTGGTGAAGAACGCGCTCGCGCGCATCGCAGAGGTGAACCCCAAGCTCAACGGCTTTTGCTTCGTCTTCCCCGAGGAGGCGCTCGCACAAGCCAAGGCGGCGGAGGCGAAGGTCGTGCGCGGGGATGAGCTGGGGCCGTTGCACGGCGTGCCCATCGCGATCAAGGATTTGACGCCGACCAAAGGCAAGCGCACGACCTTGGGCTCCAAGATCTACGAGCACAACGTGCCCGAGCGCGATGCGGTGATCGTCGAGCGCCTCCTGGGCGCCGGCGCCATCATGGTGGGCAAGACCACGACCCCCGAGTTCGCCTATTCGGGCTTCACCTGGAGCCCGCTTTGGGGCATCTCGCGCAATCCGTGGAACCCAGAGCGCACGCCGGGCGGCTCCTCGGGCGGCTCGGCGATCGCGGTGGCGACCGGCTGCGTGCCGATCGCCGAGGGCTCGGACGCCGGAGGCTCGGTGCGCATCCCGGCGGCGTTCTCGGGGGTCGTCGGCCTTAAACCCAGCTTCGGGCGCATTCCGCTCGAGGTGCTGCCCACCCAGCAGGACACGATCTTCCACTTCGGGCCCCTCGCGGTCACCGATGCCGCGCTCTTCTTGGATGTCGTGCAAGGCCCGGACGATCGCGACATCAACTCGCTGCCCGCTGCGCCGGCCGTGCCCTTGCCCGTGGCCTCCGACGCCCGGGGCTTGCGGCTCGCGCTCTGTCCCGATCAGAACATCTACGCGCTCGATCCCGAGGTCGAGGCGAACACGCGGGCCGCGGCCGAGGCCCTGCGCGAGGCGGGGGCCCATGTCGCCGAGGTTAGGCTCGGTTGGGACCGCCGGCTGGTGGACGACCACTACATGCACTGGGATTGCTTCATGGCCGCCTTCTTCGGCCAGCATCTCCCCAAATGGCGCGATCGGATGACGCCCGGATTGGTGCAGGCGATGGAAGGCGCGCTCAAGGTGAGCGCCGTCGAGTTGCGCCGCTACGAGATCACGCGCAAAGAGGCCTGGGACTCCTTGCGCG
>CAZVZP010000120.1:0-8463 GCA_964631625.1 uncultured Hyphomicrobiales bacterium
TCCTCGACCGTCATGGCGTCGTCCGCGCCCTCTTCCAGCACGTCCCAGGCGAGCAGCGACACCTCGCCCGCAGAGAGCCCGGCCATGAAGGTCTCGAGGCTGCCTTCGACGCTGACCCTGCGGCCGGCTTCGAGGCTCTTGAAGATGCAGTCGGCCGCCTCGGGCTCGGCCACGATGAAGCGCGCTCGCCGGGCTCCGAGACGCCGCCACAGCGTCGCGCAGACGGCAGCGGCGAGCCCGCCCACGCCGCCTTGGACAAACACATGGCTGGGCAACGAACCGGCGGGAAGCTGAGTCAAGATTTCGTCGGTCATCAGGGCATAGCCCTGCATGACATCGACGGGCACCTCGGTGTAACCGGGCCACGAGGTGTCCGAGATCACCTGCCAGCCGTTGCGTCGAGCCTCCTCGGCGCAATAGCGCACCGCCTCGTCATAGTTGCCGGCGATGCGGATTACCCGGGCCTCGTACGATTCGATGGCGCGCTTGCGCCCTTCGCTGACCGCCGCACCGATCACGATCACCGAGGCGCAACCGAAGAGCTGCGCTCCCCAGGCGACGGAGCGCCCGTGGTTGCCGTCGGTTGCGCTGCACACGGTGAGGCCCCGTGTCAGCTCCCGGAAGCGCCCGGAGAGCAGATCGCGCGAGGTGAGATCCGTCCTTCCCGTCCGCTCCGCGACAACGCGCGCGAGATACCGGAACACCGCGTAGGCGCCGCCCAGCGCCTTGAAGCTCTGAAGGGCGAAGCGCTTGCCTTCGTCCTTGTACCAGAGCGCGGCGAGGCGCGCGGCCTTCGCGAGTCCGGGCAGCGCCACGAGCGGGGTCGGCCCGTAGCCTGGCCAGCTTGCGATCTCGTGCCGGGCGGCCGCCAGTGCCTCCTCGTTGAAGAGCGCGAGCTGCCGCGCGCCGTAAGAGCGCACGCGCTCGGCTCTCGGATTGTGCAAGTGCCGCGCCCGGAAAGGCGGCAGCGACGAATTCGCGACGGTCACGGTGCGCAGGTCCGAAAGCCCGCGAAGATGTCGCGCCGCCAGGGCTCGAAGAAGTTGCGATAGGCATTGTTTACGAGTCGCGCGCGTGTGGCCTAGCAGCCGCCGCGCAACACCTTGTGGGTGCCGAACCACGGCACCGAGTAGTCGCGGTAAACGTCGGGCGAGAAGCCGGGAAACGGTTCGAAGTCGCTCGAGGTCCACTCCCACACGTTGCCGAGCATCTGGCGGCAGCCGAAAGCGCTGTCGCCGTCCGGGTGAGCGGCAACATCGGCGCAGCCGAGCCGGGCTCCGTCGAGGCGCGCGTGCCGCGGCTCGGGCGCGGTCTGCCCCCAGGGGTAACGGCGCTTGCCAAAAGCAAGCCGCGAGCCATCCGCAGACGCGCCCGCTGCAAGCGTGCCCGCTGCAAGCGTGCCAGCCGCAGGCATGCCCGCCGCAGGCGTGCCCGCCGCGGTAGCCTCCCACTCCGCCTCGCTCGGCAGGCGGCGCCCGGCAAAGCGGCACCAGGCTCGCGCCTCGTACCACGAGACGTGGGCCATTGGCTCGTGCTCGGGCAAGGGAATCTCGCGATCGAAGAGACGCAGCGTCCAGCCGTGCACGCCATGCTTGCTCCAATAGATTGGCTGGCGCGCGTTCTCGCGCTCCTTCCAGGCCCATCCCTCCTCGCTCCAATAGGCATCGCGGGCATAGCCCTGGGCCTCGACGAATTCGGCGAACTCGCCGTTGGTCACCGGCGCGCGCGCGATGCGGAAGGGCGCGAGCTCGACCGGATGGGCCCACTTCTCGTTGTCGAACAGGAAGGGCGCGTTCGGGTGCGAGCCCAGCACGAAAGTTCCCCCGGGAACCTCGACGTCACCCGGAAGCGGCCCGGCCCGGTCGGGCGTCGCAACGGCGCCCGGCGGCGCCGGATCGCCCAAGGTCTGCCGCGTGTAGGTCAAGGCCTCGCCGTGCATGTCTTCGTGGAACACGGTCAATTGGTAAAGGTAGCTGTCGTCCGCTTCGACGCAGCGCTGCCCGAGCCGCTCGATCAGCGCATCCCGCACGGCATTCCTATAAGCCAGCGTCCGGTCGAGGCCGGGCAGCGGCAGACCCCAGCGCGTATGGTGCGCAACCGCCATCGAGTCGTAGAGCGCATCGGCGTTATCGATCAGCGGCGCGCGATTGTCCCGCCCGCGCAGGATGAAGCTCTCGTGAAACCATGCCGTGTGTCCGATCTCCCATAGCCGCGGGTTGACGATCAAAAGCCTGGGCCCCATGAGGCGATCGCCGGAGAGACCGTCGATCAGACTCAACGTGCGCGCGTGCGCGTCCGTGAGGATCGCCCCGAGATAGTCGTGGCTGCGCAACGCGGTCATGCCCTCGCCTTTCTACCCCACGGCCGGCACACAAGACGGTCCGACGCCGAGGTGTAGCCGGCCTCGAGGTTTGGGCCGAAAATTCATTCTTGGCAAGGACAGGCGGGCGTGGCAAACGGGGGCGCGGCGACCCGTGCCGGAGCCTGCCCATGGCCCGCTACTCGATCTTTTCGCTCGCGCGCAACGCGCTCAGCCATCACGAGCACTGGCCCCGGCTCTGGCGCAGCCCCGAGCCCAAGCCCGCTTACGACGTGATCATCGTCGGCGCGGGCGGCCACGGGCTCGCCACCGCCTATTACCTGGCGAGAGAGCATGGCATCACCGACGTCGCCGTGCTCGAAAAGGGTTGGCTCGGCGGCGGCAACACCGGGCGCAACACGACGATCATCCGCTCGAACTACCTGTGGGACGAAAGCGCGCATCTCTACGAATACGCGCTCAAGCTCTGGGAGACCCTCTCGCAGGACCTCAATTTCAACGTCATGGTGAGTCAGAGAGGCGTGCTCAACCTCGCGCACGATTTGCACGACGTGCGCGAAGGCCGGCGGCGCGTCCATGCCAACCGCCTGAACGGCATCGACGCAGAATGGCTTACGCCGGCCGAGACCAAGGCCTTCTGCCCGATCCTCAACCTCGCGCCCGATGCGCGCTACCCGGTCTTGGGCGCGACCCTGCAGCGGCGCGGCGGCATCGCGCGTCACGACGCGGTGGCCTGGGGCTTCGCCCGCGCCTGCGACGCGCGCGGCGTCG
Source organism: uncultured Hyphomicrobiales bacterium (assembly GCA_964631625.1). Taxonomy (GTDB): domain Bacteria; phylum Pseudomonadota; class Alphaproteobacteria; order UBA828; family JAPUJA01; genus CAZVZP01. The sequence continues at coordinate 3,092 of CAZVZP010000120.1, forward strand.
ACATCATCCAGCATTGCGAGGTCACGGGAATTCTCAAGGAAGATGGTCACGTCACCGGCGTCGAGACGACGAAGGGGACGATCCGCGCCAAGAAGATCGGGCTCGTCGCCGCCGGCCACAGCTCGGTGCTCGCGGCCTTGGCGGGCTTGCGCCTGCCCATCGAGAGCCATCCTTTGCAGGCGCTCGTCTCCGAGCCGATCAAGCCCGTGCTCCACTGCGTCGTGATGTCCGGAACCGTGCACGTTTACGTCAGCCAATCGGACAAAGGCGAGCTCGTCATGGGCGCCGGCATCGATGCCTTCAATTCCTACGCCCAGCGCGGCAGCTTCCCCGTCATCGAGCATCAGATGGGCGCGTGCCTCGAGCTGTTCCCGATCTTCTCGCGGCTCGCCATGATGCGGACCTGGGGCGGTATCGTGGACGTCTGCCCCGACGCCTCGCCGATCATTGGCAAGACGCCGCTCCAAGGCCTCTATATCAACTGTGGCTGGGGCACCGGCGGGTTCAAGGCCACCCCGGGCTCCGGCTGGGTCTTCGCTTACACGATTGCGCAGGACCGGCCGCACCCTTTGAACGAGGCGTTCGGCCTCGAGCGCTTCACGAGCGGCGCGCTGATCGACGAGCACGGCGCCGCGGCGGTCGCGCACTAGAGGGCGCCGAATGCTGCTCATCCCCTGCCCCTGGTGCGGCGAACGGGCCGAGATCGAGTTCCGCTGCGGCGGCGAAGCCCACATCGCGCGGCCCGAGAACCCGGAAGCGATCAGCGATCCCGCATGGGCCGACTATCTTTTCATGCGCACGAACCCGAAGGGCTGGCACCGGGAGCGGTGGTATCACGTGCACGGCTGCCGGCGCTGGTTCAACCTCGTGCGGCATACGCTCACGCACCGGATTCTCGCAAGCTACAAGCCGGGCGAATCGCCGCCGTCGATTCCCGATGAGACGCTGCCATGAACGGCTCGCCACCCGAGAGCGCGGGCGTGCGCGTCAATTTCGATCGTCAGCTCCATTTCCGTTTCAACGGCAAGACCCTCATCGGCTATGCGGGCGACACGCTCGCCTCCGCGCTCGTGCGCTCGGGCCTTAAACTCGTCGGCCGCAGCTTCAAGTACCACCGCCCGCGCGGCATCATGAGCGCCGGGGCGGAAGAGCCCTGCGCGCTCGTGCAGCTCGGCCGCGGCGCCTTGAGCGAGCCCAACCGACGCGCGACGCAAGTGGAGCTGTTCGAGGGGCTGGAGGCGAAGAGCGTCAACGCCTGGCCGAGCGTCGGCTTCGATGTCGGCGCGCTCAACGGCGCGTTCGCGAGGCTCTTCGTGGCCGGCTTCTACTACAAGACGTTCATGCACCCGCGCTCGTTCTGGATGCGCTATTACGAACCGGCCATCCGGCGGCTCGCGGGGCTCGGCAAGGCGCCCACGCTCCCCGATCCGGAACGCTACGATCACAAGCATGTGCACTGCGAGGTGCTCATTGCCGGCGGCGGGCCGGCGGGGCTCGCCGCGGCGCTCGCCGCCGCACGCAGCGGCGCGCGCGTCATTCTTGCGGACGAACAGAATGAATTCGGCGGCCAAATGCTCGGGCGACGCGAGCTCATCGGCGACGCCCCGGCGCTCGACTGGGTTGGACGGACCGTGGACGAACTTGAAAACTTGTCCGAGGTGCGCCTACTACCCCGCACCACCGTGTTCGGCTACTACGACCACAATTATCTGTGTCTCCTCGAGCGGCGCAGCGACCACCTGCCCCCGGCGCAGCGGCCGAGCCAATCGAGCCGTCATCGCGTCTGGCACGTGCGCGCCAAGGAGGTGGTGCTGGCGACCGGCGCGCACGAGCGCCCCCTCGTGTTCGCCGACAACGATCGGCCCGGCGTCATGCTCGCCCACGCCGCCCAAACCTACGTCAACCGCTACGGCGCGCGCCCCGGCGAGCGCGCGGTCGTGTTCACGAACAACGACAGCGCCTACGGCGCGGCGATCGATCTGGCGCGGGGCGGCGTCGAGATCGCCGCGATCGTGGACGTGCGCGAGGCGCCGCCGGCACTGCTCTCCGCGCACGCCCGCGCGCACGGCCTCGCCGTCATCGCCAACGGCGCGATCATCGCGGTCGAAGGCGCGCGCGCCGTCCGCGCCGCCGTCGTCGATACGCTGACGGCAGGAGGCGCCGGGATCGCAGGCTCGCCGCGACGCATCGCCTGCGATCTCGTGCTGCATTCGGGCGGCTGGAACCCGGCGGTGCATCTCCATGCCCAGGCGCAGGGCGGTCTCGACTATCGCCCGGAGGACGGCTGTTTCGTGCCCGCGCACAGCCGTCAACAAAACGTCTCGGTCGGCGCCGCGAAGGGCAGCTTCTCGCTGGCCGACTGCCTCGCCGAAGGATACGCGGCGGGGGCGCGGGCGGCCGAGCGCGCGGGCTTCGGCGAGGGCACGCCGCCGCCCCTCCCCGAGGTCGAGCCGGAACGGCCGAGCGCGCCTCGCCTGCTCTGGATCGTGCCCTCCGATCGTCCGCTCGGCCACGGCCGCGCCAAGCACTTCGTCGATCTGCAGAACGACGTGACCGCCGCCGATCTGCGGCTCGCCCAGCGCGAAGGTCTGAGCTCGGCCGAGCACGTCAAGCGCTACACCACGCTCGGTATGGGCACGGACCAGGGCAAGACCTCGCTGGTGAACGGCGTGGCGATCCTCTCCGCCTTGAGGGGCGAGAGCGCGGGCCATGTGGGCGTGCCCACCTTCCGGCCGCCCTACACACCGGTGAGCTTCGGCGCGCTCGCCGGCAACGAGCGGGGCGACCTGATGGATCCCGTACGGGTCACGCCGATGCACGATTGGCATGCGGCGCACGGCGCCGTGTTCGAGAACGTCGGGCAGTGGAAACGGCCCTGGCATTACCCGCACCCTGGCGAAACCATGGACGCTGCCGTGCGCCGCGAATGCCTCGCCGTGCGCCGCTCCGTGGGCGTGCTCGACGCCTCGACGCTCGGCAAGATCGACATTCGGGGACCCGATGCGGCGGCGTTTCTGAACCGCGTCTATACCAACCGCTTCGACACGCTCGCGGTCGGGCGCTGCCGCTACGGCCTGATGTGTCGCGACACGGGCATGGTGTTCGACGACGGAGTGACCACGCGCCTCGGCGAGCACCACTTCCACATGACCACGACCACGGGCAACGCCGCGGCCGTGCTCGACTGGCTCGAAGAGTACGCACAGACCGAGTGGCCTTCCCTCAAGGTGTTCTTCACCTCGCTCACCGAGCAGTGGGCCGTGGTTTCGATCGCAGGACCGAAGGCGCCGGCCGTCATGGCGGAGCTCGCGCCCGGACTTCCGCTCGACGAGACGCGCTTTCCCTTCATGAGCGTGCGCGAGGCCGTGGTCGCCGGCCTCTCGGCGCGCATCTTTCGTGTCAGCTTCACCGGCGAGGCGTCCTACGAGATCAACGTGCCGGCGTACTTCGGCCTGGCGCTGTGGGAGGCGGTTATGGCCGCCGGTGCCCGCTTTTCCATTACGCCCTACGGCACCGAGGCCATGCACGTGCTGCGGGCGGAGAAGGGGTTCATCATCGTGGGCCAGGACACCGACGGCACGGTGACGCCGCTCGATCTCGGCATGGAGTGGATCGTCTCCAAGGCCAAGGGTGATTTCCTCGGCCGCCGCTCGCTCGCCCGTTCGGACTGCACCCGGCCAGGCCGCAAAGAGCTCGTCGGGCTCTTGACCGACAACCCCGACGAGGTGCTGCCCGAAGGCGCGCCGCTCGTGTCCGACCCTTCGGCGACGCTTCCGATGCCGACGGTCGGCCACGTGACATCGAGCTACTTCAGCCCGACGCTCGGTCGCTCGATTGCGCTGGCGCTCGTGGCCGATGGGCGCACGCGGCTCGGCGCCGAGATCTTCGCGTCGCTGCCCGGCAAAACGCTCAAGGCGCGCATCGTTGCCCCCGATTTCCTGAAGGAGCGCGGGCCATGACGACGATCAACAGCCTCGCTCGCCAGCGCACGCCGGTCGAAGGCCACGCCCCAGCCCTGCTCGCTCACGGCCACGGCCGGTCCGATGCGGTGCGCCTCGCCGCGCCGATGCCGCAACCGGGCCAACTCACGCTCCGCGGAGCGGTTGGGGATGAGGACGTCGTTCGCGCCGTTCGCGCGGTGTTGGGCCTCGAGCTGCCGCGCACGCCGAATATGACGGCCGAAGGCGGCGGCTACGCTTTGCTGTGGCTCGGACCCGACGAATGGTTGCTCGTGACCCCGTTCGACGAGCACTCCCCTCTCGCGGCCGCTCTCGAAGGCGCCCTCGCCGGGCGGCACGCGGCGGTCATCGATGTCTCCGCCCAGCGCCTGGTGCTCGAGCTTTCAGGCCCGCACGCGCGGGATGTGCTCGAGAAGGGGTGCCCGCTCGACCTCCATCCGCGTGTCTTCGGACCGGGCCGCTGCGCCCAGACCCTCCTTGCGCGCGCCGCGGTGATCCTCGAGCCGATGGATCGCGCACCCCGCTATCGGCTCTTCGTGCGCGCCTCCTTCGCGCGCTATCTCGTGGCCTGGCTCATGGACGGCATGGCGGAATACCTCTAGCGGCCGCCCGCTTGTCGAGCCCGCCCTGCGCTCGCCGAAGGACGCTGATCGCCGCGACCGCTTGTGACGCCTGCCGCCCGCGTGCACAATCGCCCGCCACGAAGTTGCCGAGGGGGGCGGGGTCGTGACCCGTGCGCAGTTCACCGTCGTCGAGCATCCGCTGATCCAGCACAAATTGTCGCTGATGCGGCGCAAGGAAACGCCGATCGCCGAATTCCGGCAGCTCGCACGCGAACTCGGCGCGCTGCTCGCCTACGAGGCCACACGGGACTTGCCGCTCGTCCTCAGACGCCTCGAAACGCCGTTGGGCGCGATGGACGCGCCGATGATCGACGGCAAGAAGCTGTGCTTCGTCGCCATCCTGCGCGCCGGCATGGGGCTCCTGGAGGGCATGCTCGACCTCGTGCCCTCCGCGCGCGTGGGCCATATCGGGCTCTATCGCGATCCAAAGACGCTGCGGCCCGTGGAGTACTTTTGCAAAGTCCCAAACCTCACGGACCGCCTTGCCATTCTGCTCGACCCCATGCTCGCAACGGGCCGCTCGGCGGCTGCCGCGATGGCGCGACTCAAGCGCGGGGGCGCTCGGGAGATCAAGATGGTGTGCCTGGTGGCGGCGCCCGAGGGTATCGCCGAGTGTGCGAAGGAGCATCCTGACGTCCCCATCTTCGCCGCGGCGCGCGACAGCCATCTCGACGAGCACGGCTACATCGTGCCGGGGCTCGGCGACGTGGGCGACCGGCTGTTTGGCACCCGGTAGGCCGCTAGTGGTGCGAATCGAATACTTGGTCCCCGCGACTGACCTCACCCTTCG
>CAZVZP010000121.1:0-8436 GCA_964631625.1 uncultured Hyphomicrobiales bacterium
GTCTCGAAGGGTGAGGTCAGTCGCGGGTACCAAGTGTTCGATTCGCACCACTAGATCGCGCGCACGCCGTTTATGGCCGAGCCAGCCGCATGACCGAGCCAGACGGCGAGGAGGCAAAGCACGACGGAGAGTACCACGTTCCCGCCAGCGGCGAGCCACTCGCCCTCGCGCACGAGGTTGAGCGTTTGCAGGCTGAACGAGGAGAAGGTGGTGAAGCCGCCGAACACGCCGATCATGAGGAACTGACGCGCCGTGGGACCGAGCAGCAGGCGCCCGTCGGGGTCCGTCAGCGTTGCCACGAGCCCGATCAGGAACGAACCCACCACGTTCACGAGGATCGTGCCCCAGGGGAAGCTCTCGCCGAAGCGCGTGGCGATGACGCCCGAGCACCAGTAGCGCGCCGCACCGCCCAGCGCGCTTCCCACGGTGACCCAGAGCAGGACTTGAATCGACATCAATCGCATGCCCGCAAGCGGCTCGCTCCAGAAGCCGCGGAGTATAGTCGCTGGCTTTGAGGCTGCCCAAGGGGCATCCCGAGACTCACGTCAGCAAAAAACAGACCCCGCGCCGAGGGCGCGGGGTCAGGAGAAAGCGGTCGACCTTTTAGGCGCGCCGTACGGTCGGATCCGTCGCGGACGACCGCCGGCGTGCGCCGGATGCGTAACTTAAGAGCGCCGGCTCTGCGGCAGCTCGCGTGCGGACGGTGCCGGCTGCGCTTGGCCTTGGCGCTGTGCCGGCTCGGAGGCGCTTTGGGCTTCGCGCTGGGCCTGTGCCGAACGCGGCGCTTGTTCGGAGGCGCGCTGAGCCTGGCGCTGAGCTTCCGCCGAGGCGGACTGCGCCTGCGCCGAGGAAGCGGCCTGCGCCTGCGGCGAGGCGGCCTGAGCCTGCGCGGAGGCGGCCTGAGCCTTCTGGGCTTCGAAGGCGGACTTGGGCGAAGCGGACTTCGCCTGCTGCCGCGCTTGCTTCTGCTTCGCGCCCGGGCCGGACGATTCACGATCCATGGTCATGGTTTTCTCCTTGGAAGTGGGCATATGCCCGATCCCACAATCGGGATATATCGAGCGTCGCAGGCCGGGAGTTAACGGCAGGTTAACGCCCGGGCCGGGGGCCCAAGTGCTCTGAAGAAGCAGCTTTTTTTGCCACCAGCGAACGAGCGCGATGACCACTGGCAAACGGACGAGGGGCAAGCGCCGGACATTCACGCCTAAGCACCCTCGAGCCCCGCGCGGTTCCCTGCAATCGCGCTTAGACATCGGGTCATGACCGAGCTCGGGCTCGCCGTCGTCGCCGCAACCTGTCTCGGCATGGCGCTCGGCCGGTTCCCTGGCCTCAAGCTCGGCAGATCCGGCATCGCGCTCGTCGCGCTCGCCGTCCTGTTTGCGGCCGGTGCGCTCGACATCGAACGCCCCGGGCGGGCCGTTGAGGGTGCGACCCTGCTGCTCCTCTTGGCGCTGATGATCCTGTCCGCGCAATTCGGCGCCGCTGGTTTTTACGCGCGTTGCACCGAGCTCATCGCGCGCTCGAGGGCAAGCTCCGCGCGGTTGCCGGCGCTCACGATTGCCGCGGACGCGCGTCAACCGCGCCTTGCCCGTTTGGTTCTTCGGCCCTATACGCTATCTATGCTTGGCACCGGCGTTCTGTCAGGCGGGCGGCGAGGGGCGGGATTCTCGTCGAAGTCTACGGCATTGCCCGCGACGTGACCGCGCAGCGGGCCATGGAAGAAAGGCTTCGTCATGCACAGAAAATAGAGGCGCTCGGCCGGCTCGATGAGGGCACGGCCGTCGACCTTCTTCTCACCGATATGGTGCTGCCGGGCGGGATGAACGGGGAGAAGATTGCCGAAGCCGTACTTCGTCGGCGGCCACACGCACGGGTCGTGTTTTCCTCGGGGTACACGGAGAATCACGCCGTGATCGCGGGCGAGCTCGGCGAGGGAGTTGCCTTCCTGCCCAAGCCCTACACGCAAGAGACGCTCGCGCACCTCGTGCAAAAGCTCTTGCTCGGGTCCGCCCCTTCGGTAAGTGTGCTCTGTCGATTGACCGAACCGGAGCGTCGGAAGGCGGCCGGAGAAGAGCGAGGGATCGATCCATGAGCGGCGCTCAAGCCTCGGGAAAAGCGAGCATTCTCATTATCGACGACGACGATCTCGTGCGCGCCACGCTGAAGGTTGCGCTCGAAGATGCCGGCTACCACGTGCGCGAGGCGGCCGACGGCGAGGAGGGGGTCGCGCAGTTCCGCACCGCGCCGGCCGACCTCGTGTTGTGCGACATCTTTATGCCGGGCATGGAGGGCATCGAGACCATCCGCATGCTGCGCGAGCGGCGCGCGAGCGTGCCCATCATCGTGATTTCGGGAGGTGGCTCCCGGGGCGAAATGAGTTTTCTCGAGGCCGCGAAGAAGCTCGGCGCCAACGACGCGCTCGCCAAACCCTTCGCCATGAGCGAAGTGGTCGCGACGGTGCAGCGCTACCTGACGAAGTAGGCCGATCGCGATAGGCGTCCCGAACCCCGTGGGATAGGGGGACGGCGCGCCAGCGCTTAAGCCCCCTATACGCTGTAATACATCTGAAATTCGATCGGGTGTGGCGCCAGATCGACGGCTTTCACCTCCTCCCACTTGAGCGCGAGGTAGGCGTCGATCAGATCGTCCGTGAACACGCCGCCTTTCTTGAGGAAGGCGCGGTCGGCATCGAGCGCCTCGAGCGCTTGACGGAGCGAGCCGCACACGGTCGGCACGTCCTTGAGCTCCTCGGGCGGCAGGTCGTAGAGATTCTTGTCCATGGGATCGCCCGGGTGGGCCTTGGTCTCGATGCCGTCGAGCCCGGCCATGAGCATGGCCGCGAAGGCGAAATAGGGGTTGGCGCCGGGGTCGGGGAAGCGCACCTCGACCCGCTTGCCCTTGGGCGAGTCGGCGTGCGGGATGCGGCAGGAGGCCGAGCGGTTGCGCGCCGAGTAGGCGAGGAGCACCGGCGCCTCGAAGCCGGGCACGAGCCGCTTGTACGAGTTCGTGAGCGGGTTGGTGAAGGCGTTCAGCGCGCGGGCGTGGCGGATGATGCCGCCGATGTAATAGAGCGCGCTCTCCGACAGATCGGCGTAGCCCGTGCCGGCGAACAGCGGCTTGCCCGCCTTCCAGATCGACTGATGCACGTGCATGCCCGAGCCGTTGTCGCCCTTGACCGGCTTGGGCATGAAGGTCGCGGTCTTGCCGTAGGAATGGGCGACGTTGTGCACGACGTACTTGTAAATCTGCATGTCGTCGGCCGCGCCCACGAGGCTGTTGTAGCGGCAGCCGAGCTCGTGCTGGCTCGGCGCCACCTCGTGATGGTGCTTCTCGATCGCGAGCCCCATGTCGCCCATGACCGACAGCATCTCCGCTCGCAGGTCCGCGCCCGAGTCGACCGGGGGCACCGGGAAATAGCCGCCCTTGACCGGCGGGCGGTGGCCGATGTTGCCGGCCTCCTCCTTGCGTCCGCTCGCGTGCGGGGCCTCGACCGAGTCGAGATAGTAGAAGGCGCGGTGCATCGAGACCTCGAAGCGCACGTCGTCGAACACGAAGAACTCCGCCTCCGGCCCGACATAGACCGTATCCCCGATGCCCGTGTAGTTGAGGTAGGCCTCGGCCCGCTTGGCGAGCGCGCGCGGGCAGCGCGGATAGGTTTCACCGGTGTCGGGCTCGAACACGTCGCACAAGATGATCAGGCTCGACTGGGCGGCGAAGGGATCGACCGTGACCCGCGCGGGATCGGGCCGAAGTCCCATGTCCGATTCATTGATTTCCTTCCAGCCCGCGATCGAGGAGCCGTCGAACATGATGCCGTCGGCCAGCAGCTCCTCGGTGATCGCGCTCGCCGGATAGGTCAGATGCTGCCATTTGCCGCGCAGGTCGGCGAAGCGGAGATCGACGTATTTGGCGTCCTTCTCTTTGATGAGATCGAACAGCGGCGTGAAATCGGACATGACGGCTCCTGGAGCGGGCGGCGAGGTCTCGTCTCAAGGCGAGATGGAGCGGCGCGGGGCGGGCCAATCCGTTGAAACGAGCGTGAGCACAGCGTCCCGCGCGGGACCGGGGCCGGATAATAGGGCGCGGCCCTGAAAATTCAATGGCGCCGCCGTGACTCCACGTCCAAGGCGCGCAACGCCTTGCGGCACAGGGTGGGATCGACGTTGCCGCCCGAGGCGACCACCACGACAGTCCGCCCGCGCGCCTCGAATCGGCGCGAAAGCGCCACGGCGAGCGCCACGGCCCCGCCCGGCTCGAGCACGATCTTGAGGTGGCGGGCCGCCAGGCCCATGGCCCGCAGCACCGCGGTATCGTCGGCCACGAGCCCGCCCGCAAGGAGGCGCCGATTGATCGGAAAGGTGAACTCGCCCGGCAGCGGCGAGAGCAGCGCATCGCACAGGGTCGGGGCTCCGGGCCGCGCCGGACCCACCCTTTTGCCCAAGGCGAGCGAGCGGCGCGTGTCGTCCCAGCCCTTGGGTTCGGCGGCGTAGATGCGAAGCTGCCGAAACGCCGCTGTGAGCGCGATTGCGCAGCCGGCAATCAGCCCGCCGCCGCCGCAGGGCACGATCACCGCGTCGGGCCGAAGCCCTTGGGCACGGAGGGTGCGGGCGATCTCGCGGCCGACCGTGCCCTGGCCGGCGACGATCAGGGGGTCGTTGTAAGGCGGCACGATGACGGCCCCGCGCTGGCGCGCGACCGCCTGCGCGATCGCCTCGCGGTCCTCGCGCGCGCGCTCGTAGAACACGATCTCGGCGCCCCAGAAGCGCGTGCCTTCGACCTTCACGGCCGGCGCATCGCGCGGCATCACGATGACGGCCGGCACGCCCAAGAGGTGCGCCGCCGCCGCCACGCCTTGAGCGTGGTTGCCGGAGGAATAAGCGACCACGCCGCGCCGCCGCTCGCCTGCGCTCAAGCGGCTGATGCGGTTGAAGGCGCCGCGGAACTTGAACGAGCCGGTGAGCTGAAGGCATTCCGCCTTGACGAGCAGGCGGCCGCCGATAAGCGCATTGAGGGCGGGCGATTCGAGCAGCGGGGTCTTGACCGCGTGGCCGGCGAGCCGGCGTGCGGCCGCCTCGATATCGCGCACGGTCGGCGCGCGCAGGGTTTCAGACTTGGGCAAGGAAGGCATCGATCGCCTCGAGCGACTCGGGCTCGTCGAGCTGAGGCGTGTGGCCCGCGCCGGCGACCTCGACCACTCGAAGATCGGGTTTCACCGCGCTCATCTTGGCGGCGGTCTCGCGGCTCAAGACGGTCGAGTTCTCGCCGCGCAAGAGCAGCGCGCGAAACGGCCCGAGCGCGCCGAACAGCAACCACAGGTCGGTTGGCGCGCTCTTGCCCTGAGCGATGAGCTCGGCCACCGGCTCGACGAGCCGCAGGTCGTAGTCGAAATGAAGCTGGCCGTCCTCGCCCTTACGCCAGGTGTTGCGGGCGAGCTTGAGCCAGCCCTCATCGCTCCGCACACCGATCTGCGCGGCGTGCGTCTTGAGGTATTGCGCCGCGGTTTCGTAATCGGGCTGGGGCCGGTCGTGCTTGATCCACTCGACGATCTGGCGCAGCCCGGCCAGCTCGATGTCGGGGCCCACGTCGTTGATCACGGCGCCCGCGAGCACGCGGGGCCGGGCGACCGCCATGCCCATGGCGATGAGCCCGCCCATCGAGGTGCCGACCACGGCCACCCGCTCGACGCCGGCGGCATCGAGCAAGGCCAGCGTGTCGTGCAGCGAGACCTCGGCGCTGTAATGGCGGGGATCGTGGTCGTATTGCGAGCGGCCGCGCCCCCGGTAGTCGGGTATCAGCACCCGCCGCTCGGCCGCATAGCGAAGCGCGAGCTCGTGGAAATCCTTGCCGTTGCGGGTGAGCCCCGGCAGGCAGAGGAGCGCGGGCCGAGCCCCGTGATGGGGGCCGTAGTCCCGGTAATAGAGGCGCAAGTTGTCGAAGGAGCGGTAATAGCGCTCCGTAAAGGCGCCGGCCTCGCTCATGGCGTACGCGCCCGCTCGATGCCAATCAGGGCCGGCAGCTCCGCAAGGCTCGCAAGCTCGGCATCGGGCTTGCCCGGCAGGCGCTCGAGCCGCCCGCCGGCGCGGTTGATCCAGGCGACCCGGAAGCCAAAGGCCTTGGCGCCCGCCGCGTCCCAAGCGTTGGCGGTCTGAAAAGCAACACGCGCAGCGGGCACCTTGAGCCGTGCGACGGCCAGGCGATAGACCTTGGGATGCGGCTTGTAGATGCCGACCTCTTCGACCGAGAGCACCGCATCGAAGAAGTGCGCGAGCCCGGAGTGCTTGACCACGGCGCGCAGCATGCGCGGCGAGCCGTTGGAGAGAATGGCGCACTTGATGCCGGCGCCCTTGAGCCGGGCCAGCGCATGGCGCGCATCGGGGTACGCATCGAGCGTGAGGTACTCCCGCATCAGGCGCCCGCGCAGGCGTGCATCACGAATGCCGTGAGCGACCAGGGCATAATCGAGCGCGTCCCCGGTCACGCGCCAGAAATCCGCATGCCGGCCCATCAGGCTGCGCAGCCAGGTGTATTGCAGCTGCTTCGAGCGCCACAATTCGGAGACGGCCGTTGCTGCGCCTCCGAGCCCCTGTTCGAGGCGGCGCGCCGGTGCCCCCACGTCGAACAACGTGCCGTAGGCGTCGAAGACGCAGGCGGCGATGCCCTGAAATCGTTTGGCGGCCACTTCGGTCCTCCGTGGCCGGCCCGATCGGGGAGGCGGCCCTAACTGCTCGCGGCTCGGGACGTGCGGGTCGTCCGGTTGAGATCCTGGACGAGCCGCGGCACGGGCTGGGTGTCGCCGAGGAGCAGGCGATACACCTGCAGCCCTTCCAAGACGCGCTGAATATAATTGCGCGTCTCGCCGAAGGGAATGCGCTCGATCCAGTCGATCGCGTCGACATCGGGCTGACGCGGATCGCCGTAGCGCGCGATCCAGCGCGCCACCTTGCCGGGGCCGGCATTGTAGGCCGCCAGCGCCAGCACATAGGAGCCGTGATAGTCGTCGATGAGGCCGCCGAGATAGGCGCTGCCCAAGAGGATGTTGTAGGCGGGATCGCTCGTGAGCCGCTCGCTCGATGCCGGCAGGCCCAGGCCCTTGGCCACCTTCTTCGCGGTCGCGGGCATGAGTTGCATCAGCCCAAGCGCCCCGGCACGGCTCTCGGCCGCGCTGTCGAAACTGCTCTCTTGGCGCATCAGCGCGCGCAGGAGCGGCTCCTCCGCGTGGGCCGCGGCCCGCTCCACCGGCAGCGGCACGACCGGATAGGCGTAAGCGAGCAGGATATGGCCTCGCTTGGCCGCCTCCTTGGCCAGCTTCACCGAGAGCTGCGGCCGCCCGGCCTCGAGCGCAACACGCGCGAGAAAGGCGGCGTCGGCCTCGCCCTGGCTCAATTCGATGAGGCGCATGAAGAAGGGCTCGAGCACCTCGTCGTCGGCCTCGGCCGCAATGAGGATCCGCGCCAGGCTGAGGAGCGGGTGCTGAGCCAAGCTCATGCCGCCGCCGGCCGCCGGCGCGGGCGCCTGCGGCCAGGTGCGGATTCCGACCTCGTGCAGCGCGATGGCGGCGAGCTGGCCATAATAGGTGTGCCAGTGCTGCGCCGCCTCGCGGTAGCGTGCGGTCGCGGCTTCCGCCTGGCCCATTTTTTCCAACGCGCGCCCCGCCCAATAGCTCGCCCGCGCCACGCTGATCGGCAGGCTCACCATCTCGCGCATCCGCGCGAAGTGCTGGGCAGCGGTCTCGGGCTTGCCCAGGTAAGCGAGCGCGATCCAGCCGGCGAGCCACTCCGCATCGGCGCGGTCGGCGCCGGGTTCGAGCCCGCTCCCCGCGGCCAGGCGGTAGGCGTCGCGGGGGGCGCCGTCGTCGAGCGCGTTGCGGATCTGGACGGCCCGCTCGTGCCACCAGAGGTCGGGCCGCACGCGGGGCGCGGGCGCCTCGAACAGGAGGGCCCGCGCCTCGGCGTCGAGGCCTTTCTTGCGCCGCCAGCTGATGCGGTCGAAGACGAGTCCCGGATCGTTGCGCAGGGCCGCCGGCACGGCCGCGATCGCGCCGTCCACGCCGCCGCTCTGCTCGATCAGGCTCAGCCGCGCCTCCGCGAGCTTGGCGTGAGCCGCATCGACATAAGGCACCATGCGGCGCGCCGCATCCGTCAGCCCATCCCACAGCAGGCGATCGAGCCGCGTCACGTGGTGTTCGGCGCGCAATACCTTCTTGTGCGCTCTGTAATAGGCCTTGGCCTCGGCCGCCGTGAAGTTCTCCTCGACCCAGACGCGGCGGAAGAGCTCGGCGGCTTCAACCGGCCGGGCGTTGTTCTCGAAGATCTGGGCCAAGCGGATGCGGCCATCGCGCGAGACCGGGGGATGCTTGGTGAGCCACGCGAGCGCGGTGCTGTCGCCGATGCGTTCGGCAACGAGCGCGCGTTCCGCCTTGGTGCGCAGCACCCGCAG
>CAZVZP010000122.1:0-6104 GCA_964631625.1 uncultured Hyphomicrobiales bacterium
CGATCCGAGCCGTGCTCTTCTGATTGATCATGATGAAGACCGCGAACATGAAGGCCGAAAGCAGCGCGTAGGCGCCGCCTTCCAAGTTCGCGCGGATGTAAGCCAGATCGTGGCCACCCAGGGCCATGACGATGCCGAGCTCGACGAGGATGAGCGCCAGCACATGGCGGCGCGGCGGCACGCGCTTGAGCCGCAGCGAATCGAAGAGCAGCACGAACACCGGAAAGCTGAACAGGATCACGCGCTCGAGCCCCACGTCGATCAGCTTGAGCGCGGTGAAGTCCGCGGCCCAGGCGATGTACATGGCAAGCCCCGCGCCGCCCACCGCGAGCGCAGCGTCGCGGCGCGTAAGCTCGCGGATGCCGCCGATCCCTTTGCGCGCGAGCGCGAGCGCCCAGAACAAGGGCAGCGCCATGGCGAAGCGCGCGTACAGGAGCGGAATGGTGCCCGCGCCCTCGGCGTAGGCCCACTTCACGAGCACGCCCTTGAAGGAGAGCAGCGCGGCGGCCGCGAGCACGAACACGACGCCGAGCGCGAGGCTTCCGGCGGCCGAGGGCGGCCCAGCCGCAACTGCAGACGGACCGCTCGGGGCCAAGGGCGGGCCGCCCTGCAAGGCGCCCTGCAAGGGCGCTAACCCTCGCGCGCGACCATGCGCCCGAGCCGCCGCCCGCCCAGGATGTGCACGTGCACGTGCGCCACCTCCTGGCCGCCGTTGGCGCCGCTGTTGACGATGAGCCGATAGCCGTCGCGCTCGAGCTTGAGCGTCTCGCCCGCGATTTTGCCCACCGTCTTGAAGAAGCGGCCGACCTCCTCCGCCCCCGCCTCGCGCGCGAAGTCGTTCATGGATTCGTACTCGCCCTTCGGCACCACGAGCACGTGCACGGGCGCCTGCGGGTGGATGTCGTGAAAGGCCAAGACCGCATCGTCCTCGTAGACCGTCTGGTTCGGAATCTCGCCGCGCAGGATCTTGGCGAACACGTTGTTGCGGTCGTACGCCATCGCTTGAGTCTCCCGCCTCTTTAGTCCCTCTTCGCCTTGTGCGCGTAGCCCGAGACGCCTTTGCGCTGCTCGAGCTCGGCCATCACCTCGCCCGGCGTAATCCCGGCGTCGGCCCACAGCACGAGCAGGTGATAAAGAAGATCGGCGCTCTCGCCGATGATCTCGGAGCGCTCGCCCTTCAAGCCGGCGAGCGCCGCTTCGACCCCCTCCTCGCCCACCTTCTTCGCGATCTTGAGCCGGCCGTCGCGGATCAGCTTGGCGGTGTAGGAGACCGCCGGGTCTGCGTTCTTGCGGCTCTCGATGACGGCGAACAACTCCTCGAGGGTCTTGCTACCGCTCGCCATAGAGCCTCTCCGGATCGACCAGAACGTTCGCGATCGTCTCAAGCTCGCCGTCTTTGAGCGCGCGGAAGAAGCAGCTGCGCCGCCCCGTGTGGCACGCCACGCCCGTCTGATCGACGAGGAGCAACAGCGCATCGCCGTCGCAATCGAGCCTGAGCTCGATCAGCCTTTGCGTCTGGCCCGAGCTCTCGCCCTTGCGCCAGAGCGCGTGCCGCGAGCGCGAGAAGTAGTGCACCTCGCCCGTCGCAAGCGTCTTCTCGATCGCCTCGCGATTCATGAAGGCCGCCATCAAGACCTCGCCCGTGTCGTGGGCTTGCGCAATCGCCGCCACAAGCCCGTCGGCGTCGAATTTGATGGCCTTAAACAATGCTTCGTTCATCGCTACCGGCCCCGCGCTTCGAAGGCTTGCCTAGCAGATTTGCCCCACCCTGTCACGGCGCGGCCCGCGGCCCACGCGGCCCGCGTCGCGCGCTCTAGAGGCGGACCGGAATCCCACACCTCGCCATGTGGGCCTTCGCTTGTTGTATCGAGAACTCGCCGAAATGGAAGATCGAGGCGGCGAGCACCGCGGTCGCGTGGCCTTCCTTCACGCCGGCGACGAGATGGTCGAGCGTGCCGACGCCGCCCGAGGCGATCACGGGCACACTGACCGCATCCGAGACCGCGCGGGTAAGCTCAAGATCGAAGCCTTCCTTGGTGCCGTCCCGGTCGATCGAGGTAAGCAGAATCTCGCCCGCGCCCAAGCCCACCACGCGCTTGGCCCAGTCGACCGCATCGAGCCCCGTCGCTTTCCGTCCGCCGTGGGTGAACACCTCGAAGCGGCCTTCTCTTACGCGCTTGGCGTCGATCGCCACCACGATGCACTGGGTGCCGAAGCGCGCCGCGGCCTCGGTCACGAACGCCGGCCGCGCCACCGCGGCGGTGTTGATCGAGACCTTGTCCGCACCCGCGAGCAGAAGGTTCCGGATGTCGTCCCGGCTTCGCACGCCGCCGCCGACCGTGAGCGGCATGAAGCACACCTCCGCCGTGCCGCGCACCACGTCGAGCAGCGTGTCGCGCTCTTCGTGGGAGGCGCTGATGTCGAGGAAGCAGAGCTCGTCCGCCCCTTGCGCGTCGTAGATTTTCGCCTGCTCGACCGGATCGCCCGCGTCTTTCAACTCGACGAAGCGCACGCCCTTGACCACGCGGCCCGCGTGCACGTCGAGGCAGGGGATGAGGCGCACCTTGAGCATCGCGGCGCCTCAAGCGGCGAGCGCGGCGAGCGCCGCCTTAGGCTCGAGCCGCCCGTCGTAGAGCGCGCGGCCCACGATCACGCCCACGACGCCCAGGGGCTCGAGCGCCTTCAAGCGCTTGAGGTCGTCGAGCCCCGCGACGCCGCCCGAGGCGATCACGGGCGTCGTAATCGCCTGCGCGAGCTGGGCCACGGCGCCCACATTGACGCCGGCGAGCACGCCGTCGCGGGCGATGTCGGTGAACACCACGGCCGCGGCGCCGGCATCTTCGTAGCGTTTGGCGAGTTCGATCGCCTCGAGCTCGCTCGTCTCGGCCCAGCCCTCGACGGCGACCCGCCCGTCGCGGGCATCGATGCCGATCGCGATGCGGCCAGGGAAGCGCCGGCAGGCGTCCTTGACAAAGGCCGGTTCGCGCGCCGCGGCCGTGCCCAGGACGACGCGTACGACACCCTTCCCAAGCCAGGACTCGACCGCCGCCAAATCGCGCACCCCGCCGCCCAGCTGCACGGGCAAGGACACGGCTTCAAGGATCGCCTCGATGACCGCGCCGTTCACCGAGCGCCCGGCGAAGGCTCCATCAAGATCGACCACGTGAAGATGGCTGAAGCCTGCGGCCGCGAACGCGCGCGCCTGGGCCGCGGGGTCGCGCGAGAACACGGTGGCGCGGCTCATCTCGCCGCGCTCGAGGCGCACGCAGTGGCCGTTTCTCAAGTCGATCGCCGGGTAGAGGATCACCTAGAGATCCTTGGTGTAGTAATGCCCCGGGATGTATTGCCCGCGCACCAGCGCATATTTGGGGTGCGTGCCCCAGCGGAGGTAGCCGCCCGCCTCGTAGATCTCGATCGCGCGCGTCTGGGTCGTGGCCACGCTCAGGTTGAGCACCCGATAGCCCTTGCCCCGGGCCTCGGCTTCCGCCGCCTCGACCAGCTCGCGCGCGCGCCCGTGCCCGCGGGCCCAGGGCGCCACGAAATGGGTGTCGAACGCGGCGGCGAACGACCACATCTCCTTGTTGGGCGGCGGTTCCACCAGTTGGATCGAGCCGCAGATCACGCCATCCAAACGCGCCACGAAGAGCGTGCGCGTGGGCACCACGAGCACGCCCTTCCAGTAACGCTCGAGCACCTCGCGCGCCGGCGCATCCAGCCAGCCGAAGCCCGAGCCGTCGCTGATCGCGACCTCGGTGGCATCGATCAGCTCGGCGAGATCGCGTTTGCTCAAGCGCGTGAGCTTCTCGATGTTGGCCATCGGTTCAGGGCCTCCAGCGGAGGAAGTTGGCGATCAGCTTGAGGCCGACCGCCTGGCTCTTCTCGGGGTGGAACTGCACACCCGCCATATTGTCCTTGGCGATCATGGCGGCAAGCGGGCCGCCGTAATCGACCGAGGCGAGGCGGGTCGCCTCCTCCTTCGGCACGAAGTGAAAACCGTGCACGAAATAGGCGTGATCGCCCGGCTGCAAGCCTTCGAGCAGCGGGTGCGCACCCGGCTCGAAAAGAAGCTCGTTCCAGCCCATGTGCGGCACCTTGAGCGAGGGATCGCGGGGTATAAGCGGCACCACCTCGCCTTCGATCCAGCCTAAGCCCTCGTGCAGGCCTCCCTCGAGGCCGCGGCTTGCCATCAGCTGCATGCCGAGACAGATGCCGAGAAACGGCTTGCCGCGCTCCCTCACCTCCTCATCCAGCGCCTGCCACATGCCGGGGAGCGACTCGAGCGCCCGCTTGCAGTCGTCGAAGGCGCCGACCCCGGGCAGCACGATGCGGGAGGCGCGCTTGAGCGCTACGGCCTCCGAGGTCACCGCAATCTCTTCCGATCGGCCGAGCTCGAGCGATGCGCGCGCGAAGGCCTTAGCGGCCGAGCGCAGATTGCCGGAGCCGTAATCGACGATGGCAACGCTCATCGCCTACGTGCCCGGGCCCCTGAAGTAACGAAGCTCCGCCTCGTCGAGCGAGGGCGCCGCGATGACGCCCGCGAAACGGTAGCCGCGGCGCTTAAGCGCGGCGCGGCGCCAATCGTGGCCCGAGGCGCCGCACAGCAGCGCGTAGCCCAGGAGCGCTGCGCCGCTCGCAGCCTCGTCGAACCCGGCGAGCCTCGCCGCCACGAGCAGCCCAACGAGTGCCAGAAGCAGCAGCAGCGCCCACCGCCAGGCGCCCTGGGCGAGCAGCCAGAAAGGGCCGAAGAAGAAGCCACCGAAGGAGAAGCTCTCGGGAATCAACGCCGCGGCCTCGGGCCCGCCTTGGATCAAGGGGGCTTCGTGCACCGTGTAGATGCGCATGGCGCTTCAGTCCGACAGCGACCCGCCGAGCACGCCCTTCGTCGAGGGCACCGCATCGCTCTTGCGCGGATCGGGTGCGACCGCCTCGCGCAGCGCGCGCGCGAGCCCCTTGTAACAGGACTCGACGATGTGGTGGTTGTTCTCGCCATAGATATTCTCGACGTGGAGCGTCACGCCCGCGTTCTGCGCGAAGGCGTGGAACCACTCCTTGAACAGCTCGCTGTCCATGTCGCCGAGTTTGGGCTTCGAGAAGCTCACCTTCCAGACGAGGTAGGGCCGGTTGCTCGCATCGAGCGCAACCCGCGTGAGCGTCTCGTCCATCGGGATCAATGCCGAGCCCCAGCGCGCGATGCCCTTACGGTCGCCGAGCGCCCGATTCACCGCCTCGCCGATCACGATGCCGGTATCTTCGGTCGTGTGATGAAAGTCGATGTGGGTGTCGCCCTCGGCATGGAGCTTCAGATCGATCAGGCTGTGGCGCGAGAGCTGCTCGAGCATGTGGTTAAGAAAGCCGATGCCCGTCTCGATGTCGTACATTCCCGTGCCGTCGAGATCGAGCTCGGCGACGACGCGGGTTTCCTTCGTGATGCGCTCGACCTTGGCCCGGCGCATGGGCTCCTTCCCCGGGCGGCGCTATAAGGCCGCCTCAACGCGCACAGAGCGCGGGCCGTTCTTGTAGCAGGAAGCGCCAGGGCAGGCCAGCGCCTTAGGGGCCGCGGCCCTTGACCCGCGTTCAGCTTCCGCCTCATGGTGACTGCGCGCGGCTTGGCGGCGCTCGTGCGGCACTTCCGGCCGCGCAAGGAACCTCGATCGGATGGCGGCGGACCACACGGCAGAGACCTGGCACGGCACGACGATCCTCTCGGTGCGCAAGGACGGCCGCGTGGTCGTGGCGGGCGACGGGCAGGTCTCCTTCGGCCAGACCGTGATCAAGTCGAACGCGCGCAAGGTGCGGCGCTTGGCCGACGGCGCGATCATCGCCGGCTTCGCCGGGGCGACCGCCGACGCCTTCACGCTCTTCGAGCGGCTCGAAGGCAAGCTCGAGCAGCACCCGGGCCAGCTCTTACGCGCCTGCGTCGAGCTCGCCAAGGACTGGCGCACCGATCGCTACCTGCGCCGGCTCGAGGCGATGATGGCGGTGGCGGACAAGGACATCTCGCTGATGCTGACGGGGACGGGCGACGTGCTCGAGCCCGAGGACGGCTTGATCGGCCTGGGCTCGGGCGGGCAATACGCGCTCGCCGCGGCGCGCGCGCTGATGGA
>CAZVZP010000122.1:6123-8334 GCA_964631625.1 uncultured Hyphomicrobiales bacterium
GGGCTAGACGCCGAGGCGATTGCGCGCAGGGCGCTGGCGATCGCCGCCGACATCTGCGTCTACACCAACAAGAACGTCGTGCTCGAAAGCCTGTGACCGTCCGCGCGTGATCCGAGCAGCCCCATGACCTCGTTCAGTCCGCGCGAGATCGTCTCCGAGCTCGACCGCTTCATCGTCGGCCAGCACGCGGCCAAGCGGGCGGTGGCGATCGCGCTGCGCAACCGCTGGCGCCGGCTGCAGCTCCCCGAAGCCATCCGCGAGGAAATCCTGCCCAAGAACATTCTCATGATCGGCCCGACGGGGGTGGGCAAGACCGAGATCGCGCGGCGCTTGGCCCGGCTGGCCCAAGCGCCGTTTCTGAAAGTGGAGGCCACCAAGTTCACCGAAGTCGGCTACGTCGGCCGCGACGTCGAGCAGATCGCCCGCGATCTCCTGGAGATCGCCATTGCCATGACGCGCGCGCGCCTGCGCAAGGAGGTGCAGGCGCGCGCCGAGCTCGCCGCCGAGGAACGGGTGCTCGACGCGCTGGTGGGCGCCGGCGCGGGCCCCGAGACGCGCCAGAAGTTCCGCCGCATGCTGCGGGAGGGCCAGCTTGGCGATAAGGAGATCGAGCTCGAGCTCGAGGACGGCGGCAGCAGCGTCCAGCTCCCCACCTTCGAGGTGCCCGGCATGCCGGGGGCCCAGATGGGCATGATCAATTTGAACGAGATGCTGGGCAAGGCCTTCGGCGGCCGCACCAAGAAGAAACGCACGACGGTCGCGGAGTCCCGCGACGTGCTCATCGCCGAGGAGAGCGACAAGCTTTTAGATCAGGAGCAGGTCTTGCGCGAGGCCCTCCACGCGACCGAGCAGAACGGCATCGTGTTCTTGGACGAAATCGACAAGATCACGGCGCGAGGCGAGATCCACGGCCCCGACGTCTCGCGCGAAGGCGTGCAGCGCGACCTCTTGCCCTTGATCGAGGGCACCACGGTCTCGACACGCCACGGGCCGGTCAAGACCGACCATATCCTGTTCATCGCCTCGGGCGCCTTCCACCTCTCGAAGCCCTCGGACCTCCTGCCCGAGCTGCAGGGGCGGCTGCCCATCCGCGTCGAGCTCAAGGCGCTCAACGAGCACGATCTCAAGCGCATCCTGATCGAGCCCGAGAACAGCCTGATCAAGCAGTACACCGCGCTGCTCTCCACCGAGCAGGTCGAGCTCGAGTTCACGCCGCAAGGCATCGAGGCCATCGCCGCCATCGCCGCGCAGGTCAACCGCGCCGTCGAGAACATCGGCGCGCGCCGGCTGCACACCGTCATGGAGCGCCTCCTGGAAGAGCTGAGCTTCGCCGCGTCCGACCGCTCGGGCGAGCGCGTGGTGATCGACGAGGCCTACGTGCGCGAGCGCGTCGCCGGCTTGGCCAAGGACACCGATCTCTCGAAGTTCATCCTCTAGAGCAATATCCACTCAGATTGAACCGTCCGGTTCAATCTGAGTGGATGAAATTGCTCTAGATTTAAAGACGATAGAGCAGCTTTATCCGGTCGTTGGATCGCTGAAAGCGATTCCAACTGACCGGATGCTGCTCTAGGGGCGGTCGTCCTTCGGCCCCGCTCCGCGGGCGCCGCGCAGGCGATGCGGCGCCGGTCAAATGAAAAGGGCGGCTGTTCCGAGCCGCCCCCTTTCGCCGCGCGCGGCGCGCGGCGCGGATCACGCCGCGTCGGCGGCCTTCTCGCGCCTGGGCGCGCGAATGTAAGCGGCATCGCAGTGCTCGGCGCAATAGGGCTTGCCCGGGGCCGCCGGCTTGCCGCAGAAGCCGAAGCCGTCCGCGCCCGGCTCGCCGAGCGGCCAGTGGCACACCGCGCCCTTGGCCATGCCGACCACCTTCGAGGGCTTGTGACGGATCGGCGACTCGCGGCCGGGCAGACCCAGCCGGTGCACCTTGCCGACCACGGCGTTCTTGGACACGCCCACCTTGCGCGCGATCGCGGAGGTCGTAAGACCCTCCTGCCAGAGCTTCTTGACCAGCTCGATGCGTTCCGGCGTCCAGGTCATCGCTTGCTCCCCCGCCAACTATCTCTAGAGTGTGACAGTCTTCTGACCACAAGATATTGAATTCGCCAACAGGAGGCAAGCGCCTCGACGGGCACGGTAGTCTGCCCTAGAGCAGCATCTGGTCAGTTGGAATCGCTTTCAGCGATCCAACGACCGGATAAAGCTGCTCTATCG
>CAZVZP010000123.1:0-8328 GCA_964631625.1 uncultured Hyphomicrobiales bacterium
CTACGATCGCGCGCGGCCGGCGAGCTTGTCGGCCGCGTTCATCGGCCAGGCGATTCGGGGCGATATCGGCTTCGACGGGCTGCTCGTCAGCGACGATCTGTCCATGAAGGCGCTCCAGGGCCCCCTCGCCGAGCGCACGAGGATGGCGATCGAGGCCGGCTGCGATTTGGCCCTGCACTGCAACGGCCGACTTTCCGAGATGCGCGAGATCGCCCAGGGCGCGCCGTGGCTCGCTCCTGCCGGGCTGCGCCGGCTGGCCCGGGCCCGGAGCCGGCTATCTGAGCCAAATTCGATCGATTTCAAAATACTATCGGCCGAAGTTGAGAACCTGGTTGGAACAGCATGAGCTTCCTCGGCGGATTGGGCGGCACACTCTACGAGGCCTCCATCTGGGTCATTCCGGTGCTCGTTGGCATCACTTTCCACGAGGCGGCGCACGGCTGGGTGGCCTGGAAATTGGGCGATGACACGGCCTATCGGCTGGGCCGCGTCACCTTCAACCCCTTCAAGCACATCCACCCGTTCGGCACGGTCATCCTGCCCGCGCTCCTGATCCTGCTCCGGGCTCCGATCCTGTTCGGCTACGCCAAGCCCGTGCCGGTCAACTTCCGGCGATTGCGCCGGCCGCGGCGCGACATGGTGCTGGTCGCGCTCGCGGGACCTGCGGCCAATATCGCGCTCGCCGTCGCCGCAGCGGGCCTCCTGCGTCTGTGGGCCGAGTTCTACGGCGCACGCGAGGCTTGGCCCGCCGATATGCTCATCAATGCGCTCTGGCTCAACGCCGTGCTCGCCGTGTTCAACCTGGTTCCGGTGCCACCGCTCGATGGCGGCCGTGTGCTCATGGGGCTCGTGCCATCCGAGCTGAGCCGGCGAATCGAAGCGAACCAGAACCGCTTCCTGCTGGGCCTCATCATCGTGATCTTCTTTTTGCCGCTGCTGCTCGGGCAAATCGGCGTAGACTTCAACCCGTTTGCCGAGTTCGTCGCGCCCATCGCGCACGGACTCGCGTCCGCTATCGCGCGCCTGTTCGGATTGACGCCCGCATGACCGATCTGCCCACCCCGGAGTTTTTCGACCAACCCGAACGCGCGCCCGCGGACGGCCCTGAGCTCATTCTCGATCTCGAGGGCTTCGAAGGACCGCTCGACCTCCTGCTCACGCTGGCCCGCCAGCAGAGGGTCGACCTGACGCGCATCTCGATCCTGGAGCTGGCCGAGCAATACCTGGCCTTCATCCAGCGGGCCAAGTGGCTCAAGCTCGAGATTGCCGCGGATTATCTCGTGATGGCGGCGTGGCTCGCCTACCTCAAGTCGCGCCTGCTGTTGCCGGAGCCAGAAGCCGAGGAAGAACCCACGGGCGAGGAGCTGGCGGCCGCGCTCCAGCACCAGTTACGCCGCCTCGAGGCCATGCGCGAGGCCGGTGCCCGGCTGATGGCGCGCCCGCGGCTCGGGCGCGACGTGTTCGCGCGCGGGGCACCGGAGCCGATGCCGGTGATCCGCCATACGCGAATCGACGTCTCGCTCTTCCAGCTGCTCAAGGCCTACGCCGAGCATCGCTCCCGGCACGAATCGCAGACGCTCCATATCGAGCCCTCGGACCTGTTCTCGATCGAGGATGCGCTCGAACGACTGGTCGGTCGCATCGGCCGCATCGCCGACTGGGAATCGCTGCGCTCGCTGCTGCCGGCGGGCCTCGGCTCGCCGCTGCGCCGTCGCTCGGCGTTGGCGGCGACCTTCGGAGCCATCCTGGAGCTTGCGCGCCAGGGCCAAATGGAGATAAGGCAGCTCGAGACCTTCGGGCCGATCTACGTGCGAAGCCAGGGAGGCGCGCCATCATGACGGACGACAACCAGATCCTGCGCTTGATCGAGGCCCTGCTGTTTGCTTCGGCGGGCCCGCTCGAGGAGGCGCAACTCGCGCGCAAGTGCCCCGAGGGGACCGACGTTCGGACCGTCCTTGCGAAGCTGCAGGAACTTTACGCCCATCGCGGGGTCAATCTGGTTCACGTCGGGCGCCGCTGGGCGTTCCGCACGGCGCCGGACCTCAAGGATGAGCTCGCGACAGAGACCACGGTGCTGCGCCGGTTGTCGCGCGCCGCGGTCGAGACCCTCGCGCTCATCGCCTATCACCAGCCGATCACGCGGGCCGAGATCGAATCCGTGCGTGGCGTCATGCTCTCCAGGGGGACCCTCGACGTGCTGTTCGAGGAAGGCTGGATCGAGCCGCGTGGCCGCCGGCATACGCCCGGCCGCCCGTTGACCTGGGGCACGACACAGGCCTTCCTCGATCACTTCGGCCTGGAAAGCATCGGGGATTTGCCGGGTATCGAGGACCTGCGGACGGCCGGGCTGCTCGCGCCCATGCCGCTACCGCTCGGGCCGAGCGCCGGGCGCTCGGCAGATGGGGAGCCCGTGCCGGAGGCTTACGAGGAGGCCATGGTTCAGGTCCACCGGTCAGGGAGCGTGCGGCCCAGCGAGGACGAAGACGAGGAGGCCGGAGCCTCCCTGGACGCCGACGAGATATCCGAGAAGGATGAGGTAAAGGGCCAGCGGCCCGAGGCGGACGAGCCGGCCAAGGCGGCCTCCGAGCCCGGCCGCATCTAAAGCAGGCCTCTTCCAACCTATTGAATTTAGCGCCGC
This sequence comes from uncultured Hyphomicrobiales bacterium, assembly GCA_964631625.1. Taxonomy (GTDB): domain Bacteria; phylum Pseudomonadota; class Alphaproteobacteria; order UBA828; family JAPUJA01; genus CAZVZP01. The sequence goes on from CAZVZP010000123.1 coordinate 2,639, forward strand.
TGGACGGCGCGCGGGGGGCCGGGCTCTCTCGCCCGAGTCGCCTGTGCGTTGCGGCCTTCTGGCGCTTCTGCCATGATGCGGGGAGGAGGCTGGGAGGCATCCCGTAAGTTGGACTTTAGGAGTGCTCGCTAATGTCGGTCGGTATTTGGCAAATCGTACTCATCCTTGCGATCGTGCTCATCATCTTCGGGGCCGGCAAGCTGCCCCGCGTCATGGGCGACGTGGCCAAGGGAGTGCGCGCGTTCAAGAGCGGCATGAAGGAGGGGCAGACCACCGAGGAAACGAAGCAGATCACTCAAAGCGCCTCGGCCGAAGCCCCCTCGGCGGCCAAGAAGGACGAGGCGGTCAAGAGCTAGCGGACTTACGGGTCCGCACGCGGCCTTAAGGGGGCGTTGCGTCGGTGCGCTGACGCCGAGCCATGCTGGACATCGGCTGGACAGAGTTCGGGCTGATCGCCGTGATCGCGCTCATCGTGATCGGGCCCAAGGACTTGCCCCACGTCGTCCGGGCGCTCGGCCGATGGTCGGGCAAGGCGCGCCGCTATACTCAGGATTTCCGTCGCAATTTTGAGGGCATCGCGGAGGAGTCCGACCTTGCCGCGGTACGCCGCGAGCTCGAGGAGGCGAACCGCGAGCTTGCCCAGGCGCGTGAGCTGACCAATGAGCCGCGCATCGATTCGACCGGGGCGGGGGCGAAGACGATTGGCAAGGGCAACGGCGCCGAAGCACCCGCGGCGGCCGAGACGGCGCCCGAGCCGCCGCGCCCGCCGTCGGCGCCGGCGGTTGCCGGGCCTCCCGCGGACGCGGCCCAAGCCGGCCGGCCGTCGGGCGAGCAGCCGTGACCGACAGCGTCGAAACGAGCCGCGCGCCGCTCATCGATCACATCGTCGAACTGCGCAATCGCCTGCTGATTTGCGTCGGCGGTCTGATGCTGACGTTCATCGGCTGCTACTTCGTGGCCGACGACATCTTCAACTTCCTGGTCCGCCCGCTTACCGACATTCTGATCGAGCAGGGCTACGAGCCCCGGCTCATCTACACGCACTTGGTCGAGGCGTTCTTCACCAAACTCAAGGTTGCCTTCTGGACGGCGTTCTTCGTCTGCTTCCCGCTGTTCCTCTCGCAGCTCTGGCTGTTCATCGCGCCTGGGCTCTACAAGCACGAGAAACAGGCGTTCCTGCCGTTCCTCGTCGCCTCGCCGCTGCTCTTCTACGCCGGCGGGGCGCTCGTCTATTACTTCATCTTTCCGCAGGCCTGGAGCTTCTTCGTGAGCTTCCAGGCGCCGGCGAGCGAAGGCCAGGTCGGCACCGAGCTCTTGCCCAGGATGGGCGAGTATCTCTCGCTCGTCATGAAGCTGATCTTCGCCTTTGGCATCTGCTTCCAGCTCCCCGTCATGCTTGGCCTCATGGGCCGGGTCGGCATGGTTTCCTCGGCAGGCCTGCGCAAGAAGCGCAAGTACGTCATCGTGCTGATCTTCGTGGTCGCGGCCATCCTGACCCCGCCGGACGTGTTGAGCCAAGTCGGCCTCGCCATCCCGCTCCTCATTCTTTACGAGGTGTCGATCTGGATCGTGGCGCGCATGGAGAAGCAAAAAGCCGCGCGCGCGGCGGCCGAAGAGGCGGGGCTCACGGCGCTCGAGGCCGAGGAGGGGCAGGCGTTCGCCGAAGAGACCGATTTCAACTTCGGCCGCTGATCCCGCCCTCTCGCCTCTCGCATTCCGGTGGCGGCTTAATGTATAAGGTCGCCGATCCCTGGAAGCGGCGCCGGCCATGCTCGACATCAAATGGATTCGCGACAACCCTGAGGCCTTCGACGCCGCGCTGAAGCGGCGTGGCCTTGCCGCGGAATCGATGAACCTGCTCGGGCAAGACGCCCGGCGCCGCGCCCTGCAGACCGAGCTGCAGGAGGCGCAGCAGCGGCGCAACGCACTCTCGAAGGAGATCGGCGCGAAAAAGGCGCGCGGCGAGGACACCCTGGCCGAGATCGCCGAGGTGGCGGCGCTCAAGGAGCGCCTCAAGGCGTTCGAGGATGAGCTGGCGGCGCTCGAGCCCAAGCTCGACACGCTCCTGGCGAACTTACCGAACGTGCCGGCGCCGGAGGTACCCGACGGGCTCGACGAGTCGGCGAACGTCGAGCTGCGCCGCCACGGCGCGCCGCCCCGCTTCGACTTTGCCCCCAAGCAACACTTCGATCTGGGCGAGGCGCTAGGGCTCATGGACTTCGAGCGGGCCTCGAAGCTCTCGGGCGCGCGCTTCGTCGTGCTCATGGGCGCGCTCGCGCGGCTCGAGCGCGCGATCGCGCAGTTCATGCTCGACCTGCACACCCGCGAGTTCGGCTACACAGAAGTGAGCCCGCCCTTGCTCGTGCGCTAGGCCACCGCATTTGGGACGGGAAATTTGCCGAAATTCAAAGACGATTTGTTTTCCACAAGCAATCTGGAAGTAGTTGTGTCTGTAGATCGGGCTCAGGTTACGGATCTGGGAGGTGGCAGAGCCAAAGTTAAATTTAAGGACCAGAGTGATCAAGCTTGGTTCGATGCCTTATCAGAACAAGCGCAAGTGAAAGTCGTCATCGGCAAGAGTGGAGAACCGAAGCGAATTCTGGGCCGGGAGAAGCGCTGGTTGATCCCCACGGCGGAGATGCCGCTAACGAACTTGGACGCCGATGAAATCGTGGACGCCGAGCGCCTGCCCTTGCGCTTCACCGCCTACACCCCGTGCTTCAGCGCCGAGGCCGGCGCGGCGGGCAAGGACACGCGCGGCATGATCCGCCAGCACCAGTTCTCAAAGGTCGAGCTCGTGAGCATCGCCCATCCCGATCGCTCGGATGCGGAGCACGAGCGCATGACGGCCTGCGCCGAGGAGGTCTTGAAGCGCCTCGGGCTGCACTACCGCGTGGTCGTGCTCTCGGCGGGCGACATGGGTTTCGCCGCGCGCAAGACCTACGACATCGAGGTGTGGCTGCCGGGCGAGGGCGCCTTCCGCGAGATTTCGAGCTGTTCCAATTGCGGCGACTTCCAGGCCCGGCGCATGAAGGCGCGCTTCCGCGAGAAGGGCGAGAAGGGTACGCGCTTCGTGCACACGCTGAACGGCTCGGGGCTGGCCGTGGGCCGCACCCTCATTGCCGTTCTCGAGAACTACCAGACAGCCAGTGGCACGATCCGTGTGCCCGAAGCGCTCAAAGCCTATATGAACGGGCTCGACGTCATCGGCAAGGAATGACCTCAGCGCCCATGCCGACGAGGACAGCCAAGAAGACGCCGCTCGCGGGCCTGCGTATTCTGCTCACCAACGACGACGGCATCCACGCGCCGGGCTTCCGGGTACTGCAGCGGATTGCGCGCGCCCTCTCGGACGATCTGTGGATCGTGGCGCCCGAGAGCGAGCAGAGCGCCGCATCTCATGCCCTGACGCTTCATGTGCCCTTGCGTCTGCGCAAGATCACGGCGCGCAAGTATGCGGCGAGCGGCACGCCGACCGACTGCGTGTTTCTCGCCTATCACAAGGTGATGAAGGGAAACCCGCCGGCTCTCGTGCTGTCCGGCGTCAACCGGGGCGAAAACATGGGCGAGGACGTGACCTACTCGGGCACCATCGCCGCCGCGATGGAGGGAACCCTGCTCGGCATTCCCTCGATCGCGCTGAGCCAGGTGTACGAGCGGGGCCAACCCGTGCCGTGGGCCACGGCCGAGGCTTGGGGCCCCCGCGTGATCGAGAAGATTCTGAAGGCCGGTTTGCCTCGGCAGGTGCTGGCCAATGTCAACTTCCCGAACTGCTTGCCCAAGGACGTGAGGGGCGTGCGCATGACGAGCCAGGGCATGCACGAGGTGGGCGATATTCTCGAGGAGCGCATCGATCTGCGGCTCAACCCCTACTACTGGCTGCGCGACAACCGGACGGTGACCCGTGGTCAAAAGGGCTCCGATCTCCATGCCGTGCAGGGAAACATGGTGTCGGTGACGCCGCTCCATCTCGACCTCACGCATCGCCCGACGCTCAAGGCGATGCGCGCCGTGCTCGAGCGATGAGCGACATCCGGCGCGCGCAGCTCGTCCTTGCCTTGCGCCGCTCCGGCGTGCGCGATCCGGCCGTGCTCGAGGCGATGGAGCGGATTCCGCGTGAACTGTTCGTGCCCGAGAGCCTGGCCGATCGGGCCTACGACGACATCGCGCTCCCCATTGCCGAGGGGCAGACCGTCAGTCAGCCGCACATCGTGGCGCTCATGTGCGAAGCGCTTGAGCTCTCGCGGCAGCACACCGTGCTCGAGGTCGGCACAGGGTCGGGCTACCAGGCGGCGGTGCTTGCGCGCCTTGCGCGCCGGGTCTACACGATCGAGCGCCATCGGCCCCTCCTCGCCGAGGTCGAGGGGCGCCTGCGCGCGCTTAAGCTGCACAACGTGACGATGCGCGTGGGCGACGGCCGGATGGGCTGGCCCGAGGCGGCGCCGTTTGCGCGGATCGTGGTCGCGGCGGCCGCGGCCGAGCCGCCGCCGGCCCTGCTCGAGCAGCTCGCTTCCGACGGCGTCCTCGTGCTGCCCATAGGTCAGGCCCACGGTGCGCAAGAGCTCGTGCGCATTCGCAAGAGCGGGGGCTCGTTCCAGAGCGAGCGGCTGATGCCGGTGCGCTTCGTGCCACTCGTGGCCGAGGAAAGCAAGGCGCCGGGGCTTTCGCCTTAGAGGCCGGCACGCCATGACGGGAGCACGCTCATCGGGCTCGATCGCCGGCGCGGTCGTCTTGCTCGCCGTGCTCGCCGTCCTGCTCGCGGGCTGTAAGCTCTACCCGGACTGGGTCTATGTGAGCGGAGCGCGGACCGGCGATGGAGCCGCGGCGCCGGCTGCGCCGCCCTCCGAGAGGGCCATCGGCCCGAACCGTGTGCGCGTCGAGGCAGGGGATACGCTCTATGCGATTGCGCGCGAACATCGCGTGCCGCTTCGCGATCTGATCGCCATCAACGCCCTTGCGCCGCCCTACAGGCTGATCGTCGGGCGGGTTCTGACGCTTCCGGCGGTGCGGGTGCATATCGTCGAGCGAGGCGATACGGTGTACGCCATCTCGCGGCGCTACGGCGTCGACATGAGCGCGCTCGTGCGCCTAAACGACATCGGGCCGCCCTACACGATCAAGCTCGGCCAGGAATTGCGCTTGCCCGCACAGACGCGGGTGGTCCTCGTGGCTTCGGCGGACACGCCCACGATCGTACCTTCGAGCGGGGCGGTCGAAGTAACGACGCTCGCCCCGCCCTCCGCGTCGAGCGCGCCGGCCCCGGTGCCGACACAGGCCCCAGGCGGACCGAGCGAGCCGCTCGGTGCGGCGGAATCGGGCGAGCCCGCGGCCGCGGGGCCGAGCGCGGCGCTGACGTCCGAAGCCTTCGAGATTCCGCCGCCTTCCCCGGGCGCCGCCTTCGAGTGGCCGGCCCGCGGGCCCATCATCTCGAATTTCGGCGGCAAGCCCGGAAACTTGCATAACGATGGCATCAACCTTGCACTCGAGAAAGGCACGCCGGTCAGGGCTGCGCGCGAGGGGGTCGTGGCCTACGCGGGCAACGAGCTCAAGGGCTACGGCAACCTGGTGCTGCTGCGCCACGACGGCGGCTGGGTCAGCGCCTATGCGCACAACGAGAGACTGCTCGTGAGCCGCGGCGACCCGGTGAAGCGGGGTCAGGTCATCTCGCTGTCGGGCGATACGGGGGGCGT
>CAZVZP010000124.1:0-8311 GCA_964631625.1 uncultured Hyphomicrobiales bacterium
TTTTCGTCTTGATCCCGTGATTGAGCCGCCGGACGAGCTCCGCGGGATCACCCGCGAGCAAGAGAACCTTGGTCCGGCTGCGGGCACCCGAAAGAAGCTCGATCGAGGCCGCGGGGCGCTTTAGCGCACGCGCGAGAAGCGCAATCAACGCCCGGTTCGCCTTGCCGTCTTCCGGAGGCGCCGTGACCGAGCACTTGAGGTGCCACGCCCCGGCCGCATCTTGAACGAGCCCCTCGATCGCCTCGCGCCGCGCCCGGGGCGCGAGCCGCACGCGCAGCCGCACGCCGCCGCTTATGGGCTCGACCGCTCCGATCATGGGCTTCGTCGACGCCCGGACCGTTGCGCCCGCGTTTGCCATCATCGCCCGATCGGCCCCCGTCAACGGATGTTATCGAGGATGATATCCCGCAGGAAATAGAGCGCCAGGATCAGGATCACCGGCGAGATGTCGATGCCGCCGAGCTTGGGCAGGATGCGCCGGATCGGCCGCAGCGGCGGATCGGTGATGCGGAAGAGGAAGGAGAGCGCGGCGAAGACGTACTTGTTGCGCATGTTGATAACGTTGAAGGCCGAGAGCCAGCTCAGAAGCGCGGCGGCGATGAGGAGCCAGATGTAGATCGTGAAGGCCGCGTCGATCAGGTTGGCGAACGCGTTCATGCCCGAAGTTCCCCGCTTGAGCGCCCCTCGGCCCCGAGCGCGGCCGGAGTATAACGCATCGAATCTCGAAGGCTACTGCGGATCGGCCTCCCGAGCCCGCTTGCTTGACAGAGCGCGCGCCGCGCCCACATCATCCCGCGTGGCTTGGGGCCCGGATCCTTGCGGGGCAGTAGCTCAGTTGGGAGAGCGCGACGTTCGCAATGTCGAGGTCAGGGGTTCGATTCCCCTCTGCTCCACCACCCGCCCGAGTCGAGTCCGAAGCCCGGCCTGCGAGCGCCGCTTAAGCCGCTGCTTGGGCCCAATCGACGGGGCAATCCCGGCGGATGAATCGGGTGCGGGTCCAAGCGCCCGCCGCGCCCGCGGCGCGGCGCTCCTTAGGCCCCGACGATGTAGTTGCGCAGCTGCACGGTCTCGGACTCGAGTTCATCGAGCCGGTTCTTGACCACGTCGCCGATGCTCACGATGCCTATGAGCCGTCCGTTCTCGACCACCGGCAGATGCCGGATGCGCCGCGCGGTCATCAGCATCATGAGTTCCTCGACCGAGGTCTCGGAGGTGCAGCTCACGACCTCGCGGACCATCGCCTGACTCGCCCGCCGGTCGAGAAACGCCGGCCCCTCGTTTGCCAGCCCCTGCACGATGTCGCGCTCGGAGATGATGCCGGCGATGCGCCCGCCCGCCTCGGCGATCACGACGCAACCGATGCGCTTGTCGCGCAACAGCCGCGCAATCTCCGCCACGGTCGCCTCGGCCTGCGCCGTCACGACCTCCGTGCCCTTCGCCCTCAGGATGGTCTTGACCAACATGGCTCCCTCCTCCGGATCCGGTCCGGATCCAGCCTTCGGCGGCGAGCGCCCGCGCGGCCGCTCGCCGCTCAAACAAAGCCATTATCCGCCGGGACGCACGGGCCCGCTAGTCGCTTTCGCGCAGCCGCTCGGCGAGCGACTGGGCGCGGGCCTCGAGCGCCGGATCGCTAAGCGTTTCATCGAGCGCGAAAGCCGGCGCGGCGCAAACAACGACAAGGCCCAGTACCCAGCGCGAGAACCGATGCGCGCCTCAGCGCCTGAGCTCCTCGATCAAGGGGCGCACGGTCTCCCTCACCGCCTCGGCCGTGAGATAGCCGATGTGCTTGTGACGGATGCGGCCTTCGCCATCGACCACAAAGGTCTCGGGCACGCCGTACACGCCCCAGTCGATGGCGGCGCGGCCGCTCTCATCCGCGCCGATGCGCGCGTAGGGGTCGCCCAGCTCGTCGAGAAACTTCCGCGCGTCCTCGGGCCGGTCCTTGTAGTTGATGCCGTAGATGGGAACCTCCTCGGCGAGCTTGACGAGCAGCGGGTGCTCGAGCCGGCACGGCGCGCACCACGAGGCGAAGACATTGACGAGCACCACCTCGCCCTGGCCGAAGTCCTTATCCGACAATCCTTCCGTGCGCGGGGCCAGAGGCGGCAGCTCGAACTCGGGCACCGGCTGGTCGATCAGCGCCGAGGGCAGCTCTTCCGGCGAGCGGCCCAGCCCGAAGGTGAGCGCGACCGCGAGCCCCACGAAGGCCAGCAAGGGCAGGAGGTGCCAAACGCGCAAGCGCCCAGCCCGGGAGGGGACACCTGCCGAAGCCGGTGGAATGTCCCCTTGCGTTGGGTTCATGGCGCTTTCATACAGCTTGCTCCGCTGCAGCCGCGCGCCACGCGGCGGCGATCAGCGGCACGCTGCCCTGCGCGAGCGCGACGACGAGCGCCAGGATGAGCGCGAAGTGGCCGAGCTCGGCGCTCATGGCGAGGCCTCCTCCGCGCCCCGCTGCCACTCGCCCGCCTTCTTCAAGGCCTCGGCGACCTCGGGCGGCATGTAGTTCTCGTCATGCTTGGCGAGCACGTTGTCGGCCACGAAGGTGCCGGCGCGAAAATAGCCCTCGCACACGACGCCCTGTCCTTCGCGGAAGAGGTCGGGCAGCGTGCCGGCGTAGCGCACCGGCACCGTGGTCTTGAGGTCGGTGACGCGAAAAACGACGCCGTCCGCCGCGCGCTCCAGGCTGCCCTCCTCGACGAGACCGCCGAGCCGCACGCGCTGATCGGGCGAGGCGACCTGCTCGGCGATCTCGCTCGGGGAATAGAAGAACACGAGGTTGTCGCGCAAGGCGGAGAGCACGAGGCCGGCGGCTAGGCCCAGGAGCGAAAGCCCGAGCGCCACGAAGAGGAGCCGTTTGTGCTTGCGCTTCATACTCGGTCCTTAAGTTTTTGGCTCGCGGTTTCGAGCGCGGCGAGCTCGGCTTCGCGCGACTTAAGCCGGCGCCGGCTCACCACGAAGAGGCCGACGAGCAGCGCGGCCGCGATGCCGAAGGCGGGCCAGACATAGGCGGCATAGCCGCCCATCGCCAGAAACTCGGAGAAGCTCACGCGAACCCTTCTTTTCCCCGAACGGGGCGCCGTCGAGTCGTAACCCCGCAAAACTATCCGGCTTCCGATATAAGGGCCAAGCCGCCGCCCGTCCATGGTGCGGGGGCCTTAGGATGCGGGATCAGAGACCGACGGCAGCGATGATATAGCCCACTGCGGCTGCGGCCGCGGCCAGGGCGAGCACGGCGGCCCACTGCGGGCTCGCACGTGCATCGCGTTCGGCTGAGCCTTCGGGCCTGAGCTTGGTGCCTGTGACCATGGCACGGGTCAAGTTGTCGCCGGTCAAGAGCGTATCCCCGACGACGCCTACGATGTGCACCACGACGAGGGCGATCAAGACGTTGGTGAGCCCTGCGTGGAGCTCGGCCACCGCTTCGTTGGCCTCACCGCCTGTGCTCGCGGCAATGCCGGTCCAGACGATCGCGCCCACAACGCCAAGCAGCAGCATGGCGAACCAGCCGCCCAACGGGTTGTGGCCAAGCAAGCTCGGCGGCGCGAAGCGCAGGAGCTTTGCCACGTAATCGCCGAGCGCGCGCCCTCCGCGCAGGAAATTTGCAAAACGCGCGTGCTCGCCGCCGAACACGCCCCAGAGAATCCGGAAGAACAGGAGGCCGAGCACCACGTAGCCCACGATCTCGTGGATGTTGAGCGAGCCGTCGGCGAGAGCCGTCGGCGCGGCTTGGTTCTCCTCGAACCCTTCGTAAGCGTCCTCGACTCCTTCGTCGTCGAACTCTTCGGGCTCGAGTTCATCGGCCGCGGCGTCGCCTTGCGCTTCCTCTTCGCCCTCCTCGCCCTCCTCGGCTTCCTCGGCTTCCTCGCCGGTGAGCCAGGCGAAGACGACGAAGCCCACCAGCAGCCAATGGAACAGGCGGGTGGGCAGATCCCAGACCTTGACCCGGCGCATCAAACGTCCTCGTTGCCACGCCTTGATAGCGCCCGCATCGCGCCGCGGTATTGACGGATGTCAATGGCGGGGGCACCGCACGCCGGTCAGTTGCGGATGATGCGCAGGGCCTCGGGCTGGTGGCGCCGCGTGCGCCACTTCTCGGGCGCGCGGAAGATGTCGGGGTCGTCGAGATAGGTCTTGGCGAGCCGGCAGGTGCCTAAGGTGAAGTCCTCGCCCAGCTCGAGCGCCAGGTCGGTGCCCGGATGGGAAGCGACCCAGCCGATAGCCATGAGCCGGCGCAGCATCACGAAGGTCGGAATCTCCGCCTCCTCGGCCGCCGAGAGCGCGCGCACCCGGCGATAGCCCTTGAGCCACGAGGCAATGAGCTCGGGCATCTCGGGCCGTTCCTCGACGAAGCTCGTGGCCGTGCCGAAGTCGTAGAGGAACCAGGAGAAACCCGAATCGTCGAAGTCGAGCACGCGGGGATCGCCCTGGTAGATGAGGAGATTGGCGAGCCTCAAGTCGGCGTGGACCAGGTTGTAGCGCTCGGGCGCCTTGCCGAAGGCAGCGAGCCGCGCGCGCAGCGCGTCGGCGAGCTCCGAAAGCCGCGCGCGGCGCTCGGGGTTGAGCCCCGGCCCGTCCTCCCAGTGGCCCCAGTTGACGTTGACGCCGATGGTCGTGTCCTCGTCCCACACCAGGCGCTCGAACCACGCGGGCCTGACCCAGCCGACCACGTGCCGGTGCATCTTGGCCGAGATCTCGCCCAGGCGCTCGAAGGGCTTGAGGAGCTTGGTCTGGTCGGGCACGCGCCCCTCGACCCACTCGAAGAGCACCACGTGGCGCGGCTCATCCATGCCCGGCGCATCGACGATCTTGAGGATCTCGCCGTCGCGCGCCGGAATCGCCTGCGGCGTGTGCACGCCGGCCTCGTCGTTGAGCGCCTTCATCCACAGGAGCTCGGACTTGATGCCGTTCGTGGTGTGGTACTTCGTGCGATGCACGCGCATGACCGAGCGTCTGCCCGTCGCCGGGTCGTCGACCCGGTAGGTCGTGTTCTCGGAATGATTGAGGAGGGTGAGCGTCGAATCGCGCGAAAGCCCGTAGAGCGGCAGCGCGTTCCGCGCCACGGCCTTAAGGCGCATGAGCTGCCCGCGCAGGCCGAGCTTGGCGAAGTCCTTGACCGCCGTCATCGTCCGTTTGTCGCGCCTCGGGGCTCACTCCGCTAGGAGAGCAGGGCGAGCGCGGCCTCGGCGCACTGGCTGTCCTGCGCCACGCTGCCGCCCGAGACGCCGATCGCGCCGATCACCTGATCCCCTTGCTTGATCGGGAATCCGCCGCCGAAGATGACCATGCCCTCGATCTGGGGCACGCCCGCGGCGAGCGCCGGATCGTCCTTGATGAAGCCCCACCAATCCCCGGTCGGAATCGAGAAGGCCGCGGCGGTCTTCGCCTTGTTGATCGCGACCTCGATCGAGAGGAGCGCCGCGCCGTCCATGCGCAGGAAGGCTTTCAAGACCGCGCTCTCGTCGCACACCGCGATGCACATGGGCACGCCGATCTTTTCCGCCTCCTCGCTCGCCCGCTCGATCATTTTCTGCGCCATCGCTTGCGCGATGCTCTTCTTCGTATACGACGTGGCCATGGTCTCCCTCCCGCTGCCGGACTCCGCGGAGTGTGGAAAGAAAACGGCCGGACGGTCAACCGCTAGAGTGTTATTTGGCGAAGTGGAATCACGGCTGAGCGTCAAAATTGCCGATGCCCCCACCCCGGCCCTCCTCCACGAGGGGGGAGGGAGCTTGTTATTTCGTCCCCCTCCCCGCGCGGGAGGGGGTAGGGGGAGGGGGTGCTTCCACTTAATTCAATCGCGCTCTAACGGCGGGTCCGGGCGAGGCTCAAGGCGCGGATGCGTCGCTCCATAAGATCGGCCTTGACGCGGTAGATGACGACCGCCGCCGCGTAAGCCGTAAAGCCCACGGCCATGAGCAGGAGCGGCGGCAGCATCGAGGGATCGATCGAGGGCGCATCGAGCTTCGAGATCGAGGCCGGCTGGTGCAGCGTGTTCCACCAGTCCACCGAAAACTTGATGATGGGCAGGTTGATCGCGCCCACGAGTGCGAGCACGGCGCCGGCCTTGGCGCCGCGCTCGGGCGCCTCGAAGGCCTCGGTGAGCGCGATATAGCCGAGATAGAGGAAGAAGAGGATCAGCATCGAGGTGAGCCGTGCGTCCCACACCCAATACGCGCCCCACATCGGCTTGCCCCAGAGCGCGCCCGAGACGAGGTTGATCAACGTGAACACGGCGCCCACGGGCGCGGCCGCGCGCGCGAGCATGGCGGCGAGCGGATGCTTCCAGATCAGGAACGCGGCGCTCAACAGCGCGATCAGCGCGTAGAGGAGGAGCGCCATCCAGGCCGAGGGCACGTGCACGAACATGATCCGGTAGGCCTCGCCCTGTTGGTAATCGGGCGGTGCCACGTAGAGCCCGAGCACGAGGCCCGCCGCGAGCGCCGCCGCCGCGAGCGCCTTGGCAAACGGCAAGACCGCGTTGGCGAGCCGCAGGAAGCGGGCCGGGTTGGCAAGAGCGTGAAACGAGGAGCCGCGGGCCAAGGGTTTTTCCGTCTCAGTCGAGAGCCAGCCTAAGCGCGGCCGCTCCGGCCACGGGAGCGAGCACGAGTGCGCCCAACGACAAACCGCCGAGGATGAGCAGCGGCGGCCCCGCACCGTAGCCGCCGCCCGCGCCTTCGACCGCGCCGGCGCCGAAAATTAGCACAGGGATCGCGAGCGGCAAGACGAGGAGCGCAAGAAGCGTGCTCGCGCGCCGCGCACCCACGACGAGGGCGGCGCCCACGCCGCCCAAGAGGCTTAAAGTCGGCGTGCCGAGCGCCAGCGCGAGGACAAGCATGAAAAGGCTCGGGCCTTGAAGCCCGAAGAAGAGGCCGAGCAGGGGGGCCACGACCACGAGCGGCAGCCCGGCGGTGAGCCAGTGGGCCGCGCATTTGGCGAGCACGACGAACTCGAGGGAGAGCGGCGAGAGGGCGAGCTGATCGAGCGTGCCGTCCTCGAAGTCGGCTTGGAACAGGCGCTCGAGCGCGAGGAGGGCGGCGAGCAGCGCGCACACCCACAACACGCCCGCCCCGATGCGCGCCAGAACGTCGAGCTCGGGCCCGATGCCGAGCGGGAAGAGCGCCGATGTCACCACGAAGAAGAGAATCGCCATGGCGCTCCCCACCCCGCCCCGGAGCACGAGCCGGACCTCGTGGGCCACGAGGATGAAAAACGCGCTCACGCGGCCTCCGCGGGCGCAAAGCGGTCGAGCTCGAGGGTGCGCGCGTCGGCAAGCCCGCTCTCGCCGTGGGCCGCCATGACCACGAGCCCGCCTTGAGCGCGATGCTCCGCGATCGCGGCCAGGAGCGCCGCCTGGCCTTCGGCATCGAGCGTGAGATGCGGCTCGTCCAGCAGCCACAGCGGTGCGGAGATCGCGGTGAGCCGGCAGAGGGCCAAGCGCCGGCGCTGGCCGGCCGAGAGATAGCGCGCCGGAATCGCCGCGAGCCGATTGAGCCCGAAATGCGCCAGCGCGTGCGCGCAAGGCTCCCGACCGCCCCGGTAGCGCGCCCAGAAGGCAATGTTCTCCGCGACCGAGAGCGCGGCCTTCACCGCGTCCTGGTGTGCGACATAGTGGAGCCGCGCCCGGTGCGCCTCCGGCTCGCTCCCGACGTTTTGGCCTCCCCACAGGATATGGCCGGCCGCAGGCCTGAGCAGGCCCGCGATCAAGCGCAACAGGCTCGTCTTGCCCGAGCCGTTGGGTCCCCGCAGCACGAGCGCCTCCGCGGGCGCGAGCCCGAATGAGAGCCCCGAGAAGACGAGCCGCCCGCCGCGCTCGCACGCGAGCCCATCGGCCCTCAGCTCCGCCGCTTCGTATCCTGCGCCCATGCCCCGCCCGCCTCGATCCCGCCCGCGCCGATCGTGTGGGGGTCTATGTAGCAGATCGGCGCCCTCCCCGCCCGTCCCGGCCTTGAAAGCGCAGGCGAAAGGTGGAAGTTGATAAGGGCGAAACGCCTCGCCCCTATCATCTCCGCCGGATGCCTGCGGCATCCGCGCCCGACGGACCAAGGAGACAGCTCTCGTGATCGCACTCGGCCGGGACACTCTCAAGCTTCGCCGCACCCTCGAGGTTAAGGGCCAGCGCTATGACTACTTCAGCCTTAAGGAGGCGCAAGCGCGGCTCGGCGATCTTGAACGCCTCCCCTTCTCGCTCAAGGTGCTGCTCGAGAACCTGTTGCGCTTCGAGAACGGGCAGAGCGTCACGGTCGAGGACGCCGAGGCGCTCGCGGGCTGGCTCAAGGCGCGCCGCTCGGAGCGCGAGATCGGCTTTCGGCCC
>CAZVZP010000125.1:0-8216 GCA_964631625.1 uncultured Hyphomicrobiales bacterium
GCCGAATTGCTTGGTCAACCCCTTGAGCTGGAGGATGGGACCCTTTTCCGCCATGCGCCTACTCCCTGCCGCTCCGGCGGGGCCTATTTAACCGGCTTTCCGAATTCGTCAAGACACACCACGTCTTCGGCGCAGAACGCGGCTCTCCCGGGCTCTTGGGCTCGCGCCATGCGCAGTGCGTGCTCGACAGGCTCGTTAAGAAGAGACGCGAGCCGCACGGGCCTCGCCCGTGCGGCCCGTATCTCCTTCGGCGGACAGTGACGTTGCGATAGTCGGGAACTAGCTCGCCTTGGTCCGCTTCGCCTCGTGATAGATGTCGAGCATCCTCGGATAGTCCTTGACGTCCTCGAATTGAACCGCATGGCCAATGCGGTACTCGAAGCCCATGTCCCCGTAATTCTCGTCGCCCGGATAGAACGCGATGGCGCGCAGCTCGTCCGCGGTGAACTCCGCCAGAACCTTCTCCTGCTTCATCTGAAGCACCGGGTTGAGCACGCCCGCCGCCGTGGCGACGATGTGAGCGATCTCGGGCTGCTGGCAGTATTCGATGAAATTTTCCGCCATCGGGTTGACATCGGGATTGTTTACGAGGGAGGTGACTTCGATCCAGTTGACCCCGCCCCGGCCCCCGGCCCCCGGCCCTTGCTTCGGGCACACATGGACAAGGTTCCAGTTGCCATCGAGCCGCGCGCCCGAGAGCGAGTACGTGCCGCTCGAGAAGCCGGCGTCGATCTCGCCGTTGAGCATGCCGAGATTGATCTGCACGAAGTCATCCGAGATCAGCTTGGCGCCATCGACGATCATCCGGGCCGCCTCCTCGAACTTGGCGAACTCCTCCTCGCTATGCGGCACGAACGGGTCGATGCCGGCCGCCATGTTGATGTGAAAGACGTTCCATTGGTCATAGGCGAGGATGCCGTAGCGCCCCTTCATCGCGGGGTCGAGGAACATGTCAAAGCCCTGCTCGTTCGCGGTCTGCCACGAGATGGCGTCGGTATTAACGCCAAAGTCGAAGGTGTCGCAGCGCTGCACCATGCCGACCAGGCTGCCGTCATCGGTGTAAATGTTCTTCCCCACGTTGCCTTCGATTTGGTAGATCTTGTCCTCCGTGAAGTACTGGTCGAAGCGGTCCCGCGGCATCGGCCGAATCAGCTTTTCGGGCCACAGAACATTCACCGCCCAATACTGGTTGAGATTGAGGATGTCCCAGATCTTCGTCTCGCCCGCGCGCAGACGGTTGATGGCATCCGGGTCATCGATCAAGAGCTCGACCTTGGTCGGCACGCCGTACTTCTCGGTGAAACCGTCGAGCAGCCGGGGATCGGCGTAACCATCCCAGCAGAAAATTCTGAGTTCGCGATCGGCCAGCGCCCTGCCGAAAGGCAGGAACGAGGCTGCGCCGGCCGCCGCCATTGCCGCGCCCGTGCCCTTGATAAAGCCGCGCCGTGTGGTCTTGACAGTGCTCATCGAGACTTCTCCCTCGTGATCGATCCTGTTCGTGCACCGGCTCCCGCACGGTGGCGGGCGGCGCATCCGCTCTTCCGCCCGATCCCGCCGGCCAGCGGCTGGACCGGGCGTTTGCATTAGATTGCGTCAGGGTCGGGTCCGGCGCAAGAATCTTCGCTCCCCGAGGCAGTTGGGGCCGCAATTTCGCCCCATTCCGGGGCATCGGAGGCGGCCGACTGGGAGCCAAGCCCTTAAGAGTCCGTTTGAGAACTCCAGTTTCGCGCCGTTTTGAGGCCCGGTGGCAGCAAATGGCGCATCACGATCTCCCGGCGTTCGGCGGATTTCTGCGATTCTTGGACGCGCGGTGTCCCACAAGACCAGCCGACGAAGCAGCCTGGACCCCATTTTCAAACGGTCTCTAAGAATTGATCCACAATTCGCAACCAATCTTGAGCGCCGCCCGGCGTTTCCGGGCAACTTTAAGACTGGCCGGTCGTGCGGAAAGCGCGGTAACCGCGAAGAGGAGCCGAGGATGGCACGGATGCTCTACGAGCTTGCGGGCAAGGATGGGCGCCGCTTCAGCCCCTACTGCTGGCGCGCGCGCATGGCGCTCGCCCACAAGGGGCTCGAAGCCGAGCTTGTGCCCGTGCGCTTTACGGAGAAGGAGAAGATCGCGTTCAGCGGCCAGAAGCTCGTGCCGGTCCTGGTGGACGACGGCACGACGGTGAGCGACTCCTGGGCGATCGCACGCCACCTCGAGCGGCGCTATCCCGAGCGGGCGAGCCTGTTCGGCGGCGAGATCGGCGAAAGCACGGCGCGCTTCATCGACCGTTGGCTCGACTCCGAGGTCCTGCCGCCGCTCTTCTGCGCCCTCGTCGCCGACATCTACGATCACATCGAGGACACCGACAAGGACTACTTTCGCAAGACGCGGGAGAAGCGCCTCGGCCGGACGCTCGAAGAGGCGCGCTCACAGCGCGAGGCCCACCTCGAGCGCTTCCGCGCCGCGCTCGCGCCCCTGCGCGCGAGCCTGGCGGAGCGCCCCTATCTTTCGGGCCACGCGCCGGCCTATCCCGATTACCTCGTGTTCAGTGTCTTCCAGTGGGCGCGCGGCTCGAGCCCGCTCGCCATCGTGGAGCCCGACGACCCGCTCAACCCCTGGCGCGCGCGCATGCTCGATTTGTTCGACGGCCTCGCCCGAACCGTGCCGGCGTACGAGTATTGACGGGCGCTGAAGGCCCACCTTTCCGCAAGGCTACAGCCCTCGTGCTCTCTCCAAGTACATCAATCTGGGAAAGAAGCGCTTCGGGTGCTTGCCGTCTGAAGCGATCTCGTGATGTCGCAGGCGGGTGCCTTGCTTATTCACCAACTCGTGGCCCTCTGAAAGGAAATACCTGATCAGCGCGCGTTCAATAACCGGAAGGCATCTTTTTCCCTGTCCGCGTCTGCTGACGAATCGTCCTGCAAGCACTATTCGAGCCCCGGTCTTTGCATTTCTTAAGCCGAGCATGAGCGGGAGATTCTTCAATTGTTGCCTCACAATACGGTGATGAATGTTGTCTGCCTTGCCGACGTAGAGCGCTTCGAATTTTTTCTTGCCCCACTGCCGGCCAAAAATGTACACGCCTGCGGCATCGGGGAGTTTGTGCTCGTCTATCGCATAAATCAGATTCTGTTCGGTGCCGTCCTTCAGGGGGATCGGACGTGACCAATCCAAATGCAATTTCATGGTTTGCGTGCCTCCCCGTCCGCCGTCGACCGGCGTCACTCGCTATGGGCTGAGTATTCGACTTTACCATTGGCACCGACGATCATCGCGGCAGCCGTCGAGTCACCCCCTCTCCACCCCTCCCCCATCGAGGGGGAGGGAGCAACGAGTTGCCAACGCCGCTTTCTCACCCCTTGCGGTAGAAGAAGCACAGGATCGCGCGGCCCCAATCTTCCCTCCCCCCTTGCGGGGGAGGGCTAGGGTGGGGGGTAAATGAAATCGGCGATGCGACCTTACGCCGCGCGGAGCCACACGGCGTTGTCGTGGAAGGCGGCGCCGCCCTCGGGCGAGCCGGGGTCCGCGCCGGTTACGGCATTGATGCCCACCCCGTCCTCGAAGGCGCCGTTCGGCCAGATGCTCTCGGAGACGAGCACGCCCGGTTGCACGCCCGCGAACAGCTCCGCGTGGAGCACGACCGCACCGCGTCGATTGCCGAGCCGAACCCGCTGGCCGTCTGCGATATTGAGGCGCCCCGCGTCCGCGGGGTGAATCTTGACCGTGGGCCGGCTCTCCTTCTTCTGCGAGGTCGGCGTCTCGGTGAAGCTGGTGTTGAGATAGTTGCGTGCCGGTGCGGTGACGAGGCGGAAGGGATGCTCCCCATCCGCCGCCTCGATGACCGCCCAGTGGTCGGGATAGCGCGGCATGGGCACGCCGGCCGAGAAGCTTGCGAACTTGAACGCCGCCCAGTCCGGCGCGAAGCGGAACTTGCCCGCCGGTGTCTTGAAGCCCTTGAGGTAGTGCGCTCTTTCGAAATCCGGCTGGCAGTCGTGCCAGCGCGCCTTCGTAAGCTCCTCGAGCCCCGGCCAGCCGGAGCGTTTCAGCGTCCAATCGATGATCTCGCGCTCGCTCATGCCAAAGCCCGGGTGCTCGGCGCCGAGTCGCCGCGCGAGCTCGCAGATCACGAAATGATTAGGGCGCGTATCGGGCAGCGGCTCGATGACGCGCAATCCCAAAAGGATGTGCGAGCTGCCGCCCTGCTGATAGACGTCGTCGTGCTCGAGGAAGGTCGTTGCGGGCAGCACGACGTCGGCGTAACGCGCCGTGTCGGTCATAAACTGCTCGTGCACGCAGACGAACAAGTCCTCGCGCCTCAAGCCCTCGCGGACTTTCAGCGTCTCGGGCGCGACCACCGCCGGGTTGGTGTTCTGCACCAGGAGCGCCTTGACCGGCGGCCCCTTGCCCAAGTCTCGCGGATCGCCGGTCAGGATCGGCCCGATGCGCGATTGGTCGAGCATGCGCACGCGAGCGTCGCGCACGTCGAGCCCCTCGATCAGGGTCTTGTCCCAATGGAAGATCGCGCCGCTGTTGTGGAACGCGCCGCCGCCCTTGTATTGCCACGAGCCGGTGACGGCGGCCAGGCACGAGGCCGCGTGCATGTTGACCGCGCCGTTGCGCGAGCGCGAGAAGCCGTAGCCGAGCCGTAAGTAGCTCCGCTTGGTCGAGCCGAAGAGGCGCGCGAAGGCCACGATCTCTTGGGCCGGAACGCCGGTGATGCTCGAGGCCCACGCTGGGCTCTTGTCCTTCAGGTGCGCCGCGAAGGTCTCCGGCTCCTCGGTGTAGTGCCGCAAGTACTCCCAGTCGGCGTAGCCCTCCTCGAACAGCACGTGCATGATACCGCAGGCGAGCGCGCCGTCGGTGCCGGGCCTGACCATGAGGAAGACATCGGCCTGCTGCGCGGTGCCGTTGCGATAAGTATCGATCACGGCGATCTTGGCGCCGCGTTCCTTGCGCGCGCGGGTCGTGTGGGTCATGACGTTGATCTGGGTTGCGACCGCGTTGGTGCCCCAGATGACGATCAGGTCGGACTCCGCCATCTCGCGCGGATCGGCGCCCGCGAGCTTGCCGGTGCCTGCGATCCAGCCATCCCAGGCGAGCGGCGTGCAGATCGTGCTGTGCTGGCCCGAGTAGCGCTTGGCGTGGCGCAGGCGATGGATGCCGTCGCGCTGCACGAGGCCCATGGTGCCCGCGTAGAAGTAGGGCCAGACGGCCTCCGAGCCCCACTCGCCCTCGACCTTCAAGAACGCCTCGGCCACCCGGTCGAGCGCCTCCTCCCAGGAGATGGGCGCGAATTCACCGCCGCCCTTGGCGCCCACGCGCACGAGCGGCGTGGTCAGGCGTTCCGGGTGATGGACGCGCTCGGCGTAGCGCGCGACCTTGGCGCAGATCACGCCGGCCGTGTAACTATTCCCTTCCGCTCCGTGCACGCGGCCGATGGTCTTCTCGTCGATGCGCTCGACCTCGAGCGCGCAGGTGCTCGGGCAATCGTGCGGGCAGACCGTGGCGAGCCGTTGGGCCATGACTTTCGTTAACCCCGCGGAAGCGGGTCGGGTATCAAGATAGGTTGCGCCCGGAGGCGGGGAAAGCCCTTTGTCAATAGGGAAATACCCCTTAACGCCGGGACGTGGACGGTTAATATTTTTCTAGTGGCCTTGAGGCCCCGCGCGGGAGCGGGCAATGACGGAAGGACGATTGGGAGCAGCCACCGGGGAACGGGAGGGACGGCGAAGGTAACGGAGAGTAGCTATGCGGCAGATCGAGCTCATCCTTCGGGGCTACCGCCTGTTCACGGCGGAGATCCTCTACCACCTCCCCGACCACCCGAGCCTCTTGCAGTCGTTCGTCTGGCAGGACCTCGATCTCGCGCCCCGCTATCCGGTCTTAAGCCGCTTCCTCGACTTCTGGGAGGCGCGCATCGAGGGCCGCATTCACTCGGTGAGCGTGGCCCAGCGCCGGCTCGTCCACGCCTCCGAGCTCCGGCACATCAACTTCGAGTTCCCGGTGCAGTAGAACAGCGCGGCTATCGGCGACCTGCCAGCGCCTCGAACACGTCACCCTGGCAAGCCGCTCCCTCGATGTGGCGGCGGTGCCAGAGCGCGTAAAACAATAACGTCCAGGCGGGGAGGCCTGAGCGCACGGACGCGGCACGGGTGAAGAGATCGCGCACGGCCGCAGGATCGCAGATCGCCTCGATCGCGGGCTGCAACGCCGTCGCGGTCATTCCCTGTAACCTGATGCGGAAACGGCTCATCCCTCACGACTTCACCCGCTACAAGCTGCGTAACCGCATCGAACGCTCTTTTAACAAGTTCAAACACTTCCGCCGCACTGCAACACACTACGACCGGCGCCCCATTCACTTCCCCGTCTTCATCCACGTCACTTGCTCCATCCTGTGAATGCGGTGAATGTCGATTCAGCCTAATGGCCAACGTCCTTCAATATGGTAGTTGCTCTTTAATTGGCAGACGACGTGAATCTCGCTGTCTGAGACGTAACGAAGCACATAGATATAGATATCTCTGGACCAATATGCCGCAGGGGTGACAACGATATAAGTGCTGCCATTAACTTGTGCAATATCAATGAGAAGCTTCGGGGATGATGGACGCTGTGGCTGATCGCAATTCCCGAAGTCGGTTGATGGATGATTCCCGATCTCGCAAATCTCGGTCACGGTCTGTGCAGTGATAACGATTTCACCTTGAGTTTCCTCAAAACTCACGAGAGTTTGCCTAAGAACCGCAGGGTCCACATCTTTCCGCAAATAGAGGGCATCGTGAGGCGACCTATATTTCGACCGAATTTCACGGAGGAGCACGTCACTCCCGCCATCACCGTCGAAATCGACCACCGCCATCTCGATCTTTTCTTTATGTCCCGTCCCAACATGCACGGCTTTCTTTCTGTACCAGTCCGCTGAATATTTAGTACCAAGTAATGCTTGCCGCATTGGAATTAGGAAGTGATCCGAATCTACCGTTAGAATCATCCGCTCCTCGTTGAGCGACGCGGCAATCGGCTCACACACTTCGGGTTCACGGTCTACCACCAGCGTGTAGAAATCTGCGATCCTCTTCCTACGGAAATCAATATACCGAAGGTCCGGCGTTTTCGACTTTTTCAAAGCTAGCGGCTCAGATTCACCCTCTATAGCCTCGGCGCTAACCGTGGGTTCGTCCGCCGAAACCTGAGTGACCAGCCGATATCCGCGCCAGCTTAGCCAATTGTCGTGCCAGGCAAGTCGTCCATCGAGGCCAAGATCAACGAATTCGAGGACGTAATGAAAACACTCAGGGTAAAGATTTATCCAAAACAGTAGGTCCTCTATCTGAACGAATTCTGCCACGTAGTCTCGGGGAACGAACCGCTGCGGTTTCGGGCTGCATCCCTCCTGGTCTCGGAAAAAGTGAGCATCAACGCGTACGCAACCCGGATACTCGAACACAATGAAGTGACCAGCCATCCAATCGCCGTAAAAACTCGGGTAATCAAACCAAACGCGGTAATAGTGTTTCCCTTGAAATCCATAGACGAGATTTCCATTATGATTCTTACTCCTTTTGTAAAAATGGTACACAGAGAGATCGGTCGTCACGTAGCCCATGCCCCAAGACAACATCAACGGATCTTCTCGAAGGTTGAGTCCCCGGCAACGATCGCGAATCTCGACAAGCGTTGGAAGATTTGGGTCGTTTTCCGACCACTCGTCCGGCGCGACGACGTCGAATTCCCCCGCCTTGAGCTTTTGAACGACGTATCGGCAAATTTGCTCATCTAACTTGTGGTGTAAGCAGCCTTTATCGAGAAAAAAAGTCCGATTCCCGAAAATGTGCCGCATGAGCGTCTTGACCCGCTCACTATACGCGTGGGCCTGATCGGGTGAGATAAGATACGTGTCATCGCTTCCAACCGCCGCCGAGCTGGTCATAAGAGCCGCAAAAAATCCCAAGAGCAATGCAAGATACGTAAAAGAAGTGCAATAAAGTACGAATGAACTGATGCGAACAGGCAGACTTGAAAATGACTTTGCGAGAATCTTGGCAAACATCGAACAACCGCGGCCGACTAGGGATCAGTTTCTGGTTTGGGATTATTTCACGCTAGGCGCCGATTGTGCTCTTTTTGTGGCGACTGTACCGCTGCCCGAAAGTTGTGCTAGCGGCCTGCTCAACAGCCCGTGACCGCGACGCGCCAACATCAGATGTCTGTGCTGGCTCAGGCC
>CAZVZP010000126.1:0-8183 GCA_964631625.1 uncultured Hyphomicrobiales bacterium
ATCCACTCAGATTGAACCGAACGGTTCAATCTGAGTGGATATTGCTCTAGCGGACCTCGGCGATCGGAGGGCGTCGCGTCCCCGGGACGCGCCCCGTTCCGGCCCCCGCGCGATCAGTGCGCGAGCTGCGGGTAGGTCTCGTGGCCCCAGATCTGCCGCTCGCGGATGAAGGGCAGCGGATGCTGCGGGTCGGGGGACTCGAACTCGCGCGCGAGCCTATGCCCGTCGAAGATGGCATCGGCGATCATGCGCGGCGCGTAGCAATCGCCCACCTGATAGACCGCCTGGACGCCGTTCTTCTGCCATTCGCCCTGGCGCGACTTGACCTCGCGGAACAGCGCGTTGTTCGAGAGGCGCGAGGTCACGAGGATCACCGTGTCGCAGGCAAGGTCCAACGCTTCCGTGCTCTGGCGGCGCGGGTACTGCCCCGTTCTCGGCTCGGTCGTGCGCCGGTAGCCCTCGCGGTAGACGTTGAAGATGCGCACCTTGACCTCGTTCCCGGGCTCGACGTCCTGCACCCAGTGGCGCACGTGGCAGCGGATGTGCTTCTCGTGCAGCATGCGGTGGAGGTTGGAGCCCTCAAGCGTGTACTCCGTGTAAGGCCCGACCTCGGCGAGCTGGGTCACGATCGCCACCTCCTTGCCCTGGTCCGCCGCCAGCTCCGCCATGCCGACTCCGGTGAAGTAGCCGTCGGCGTCGAGCACGACCACGCGGCTGCCCAGCTTCTTGCCCGCCATGACCTGCTCGGGCGTGCAGAACTGGGCGCTCGAGGCGTCGACCCCGGCCATGGCGCTGTGGGTGACGCCGTTGTGCCCGTCGCCCGCCCAGGAAGAACCGGTCGCAATCACGACCTTGTCGGCGCCGTACTTGATCACGTCGTCGGCGGAGAGCCTTTTCCCGGTGATCACCTCGACGTTCTTGAGCTTCTTGAGCTGGATGTCGCGGTAGGTGATGACGCGGCCCCACTCGGTGAGGCCCGGGTAACGCATCACGTCGCGCATGTGCCCGCCCAGCTCCTTCTCCGCCTCGACGAGATGGACCGAGTATCCCCGGAGGCCCAAGACGTGGGCGCACTCCATGCCCGATGGCCCCGCGCCCACCACGAGCACGGAGCAGGGATTCTTCGCCTTGTCGAACTTCTCCGGGTGCCAGCCGCGGCGATACTCCTCCATGGCGGTCGCGTTCTGGGTGCAGATGAGCGGCGGGCCGCCGATCTCCCAACGCGAAATGCACATGTTGCAGCCGATGCACTCACGAATGTCGTCGAGCCGCCCCTCCTCGATCTTCTTGGGCAGGAACGGGTCGGAGATCGAGGGCCGCGCCGCGCCGATGATGTCGGCTTGACCCGATTTGATGATCTCGACCATGTCGTCGGGGCTGGTGATGCGCCCGACGGTGAGCACGGGCACCTTCTTGGCCACCCCTTTCACGTCCTTGACCCAGGGGCGCTGGTGATTGGCCTTGTAGAAGCGCGACGGCCCCGCGTCCTCGCCCCACTCGGAGATGTCGGCGACGTTCACGTCCCACAGGTCGACGAGGCCCTGCTTCGTCACGTAATCGACGAACTTGAGGCCGTCGTCGCCCGCCTCGACGCCGTCGGGCCCGGCGATGGTATCGATCGCGAAGCGCACGACGATGCCGGCACGCCCGCCCACCGCCTCCTTCACGGCCGCGAGCGCCTCGACCCAGAAGCGGGCGCGGTTCTCGAACGAGCCGCCGTACTTGTCGGTGCGCTTGTTGTAGAACTTGGAGAGGAACTGGAGCGGCAGGTAGCTGTGCGCGCCGTAGACGTAGATCAGGTCGAAGCCCGCCTGCTCCGCGCGCTTGGCCGCCTCGACGTACATCCGGATCAGCCGCTTGATGTCGTCCTCGTCCGCCTCGTGCGGGTAGGTCAGGTGCTCGTACTGCGAGGCGTAGGGCGAGGGGCTGTTCGGCACGTGGCGCGAGTCCATGCACGGCGCGTGCGGCCCGCCGTGCCACATCTCGACGCCCGCGAGCGAGCCCCATTTGTGGATGGCATCGCACATGTGGCGCAAATTGCGCACGTCGCCGTCGTCCCACAGGCTGGCGTAGACGCGCGGCGTGTCGTCGGATTCGGGGTGGATCGAGCAGTATTCGGTGCACACCGCGCCCCAGCCGCCCTCGGCCTTCATGCCGCGGAACGCCGCTTGCGCGCCCGGCCGCTCGCTGCCCGCGCCGTTGCAGTGCGGCACCTGGTAGAAGCGGTTCTTCATCGTCTTGGGGCCGATCTTGATCGGCTCGAACAGGATGTCGTATTTCGGATCGCGCGCCATCGTTCGTCTCCCTGATGCGGCCACGCCTGAACGGCTTCCGACCTTTGAGACCGCAGCTTCGACGCCACGGTCGCGACCATCATGATGGGCCAGAATATCCTTCACCGGCCTCCCAAAGCAATCATCGATCCCGCGGGACGCCCACCGTCCTAGACCTCTGCTCAACCATTCCAAGGCGGAAGCCGCTCGGCTCGGCGCGCCCTCCGCTTCGAGGATGCGCGTCCGAGCGATTGGCGCGGCTCGGGCACTGCGCGCCTCGAGTGCGCAGCCGGAGGGGTCCGCTAGGCGTTGAGCCGGGGCATGGTGTTGTGGCCCCAGATCGGGCGCTCGCGGATGTAGGCCTTGGGCCTCATCGGATCGGGCTCGTCGAACTCGCGCGCCAAGCGGTGCGCATCGAAGATCGCAAGCTGCGGCATCCTCGGCGCGTAGCAGTCGCCCACCGGATAGACGCCTTGGATGCCGCGCTTGGCCCACTCGCCCTTGCGCGCCTCCAACGCATCCATGAGCCTGCGGTTCGCCTGCCTCCCCGTGACCAGGATCACGCTGTCGCATTCGAGCACGCTCACCTCCTCGCTCGCTTTGCGCGGCGAGCGGCCCTTGGGCGTCGGCATCTCGATCTTGTAGCCGTCGCGATAGACGTTGTAGGCCACGACCTTGGTGACGTTGCCGGGCTCGATGCGCTCGACCCAGTGGAAGGGCAGGACCTCGATCTTCTTCTCGTGCAGCATGTGCTGCACGTTGTCGCCCTCGAGGGTATAGACCGTGTAGTACGAGGCCTGGGCCTGGAGCACCACCATGGTGACCTCTTTGCCCCGATCCGCCATCAATTCCGCCATGCCGATGCCGGTAAAGTAGCCGTCGGCGTCGAGCACGACCACGCGCTCGCCCACCTCCTTGCCGGCCATGACCTGCTCGGGCGTCAGCATCTGCGGCTTCGCCGCATCGGCGCCCGGCAGGGGCCCGAGCGTGGCGCCGGAGAGGCCGTCGCCGCGCCAGCCGGAGCCGGTCGCGATCACCACCTTGTCGGCGCCGTAAGCCAGCACCTGCTCGGCGCTCATCTCGCCCACGCCCGTATGCACCTCGACGTTCTTCATCTTCTTGAGCTGGATATCGCGATAGCTGACGACGCGACCCCATTCGGCCAAGCCCGGATAGCGCACGATGTTGCGGAACGAACCGCCGATCTCGCTCTCCATCTCGCGCAAGTGCACGTCGTAGCCGCGCGCACCCAGCACGCGCGCGCATTCGAGGCCGGCCGGCCCGGCGCCCACCACGAGCACGGAACAGGGCTGCTTCGTCCGATCGAACTTCTCGGGGTGCCAGCCGCGCCGGTACTCCTCCATGGCGGTCGCGTTCTGCGTGCACGCCAGGTTCGAGCCGAGCCAGAAGCGCGAGACGCAGACGTTGCAGCCGATGCACTCGCGAATGTCGTCGAAGCGCCCCTCCTCGATCTTCTTGGGCAGATACGGATCGGCGATCGAAGGCCGCGCGCCGCCGATGAAGTCGGCCTCGCCGTCGCGGATCACCTGGAGCATGTCGTCCGGGCTGGTCAAGCGCCCGACCTGGCACACCGGCGCCCGGGTCACCGCCTTGACCGCCTTGGTGGCCCAGCCCTGGTTGTGCGCCTTGAAGAAGCGTGAAGGCCCTGAATCGTTGCCCCAGCCGTTGTAGGTCGAGACCTTGACCAGCCAGAAGTCGGGCAGGCCCTCGCGTTGCGCGAGCTCGACGAAGCGCACGCCGTCCTCGAGCTGAATCCCTTCGGGGCCCATGAGCTCGTCGATGGCGATGCGCGAGCCCACCGCAAGCCGCCCGCCCACCGCCTCCTTGCACGCCCGGAAGCATTCGAGCCAGAAGCGGGCGCGGTTCTCGAAGCTGCCCCCGTATTCATCGCTGCGGTGATTGAAGTGCGGGCTTAGGAACTGCACCGGCAGATGCGAATCCGAGCCGATGATGTCGATCACGTCGAAACCCGCCTGCTCGGCCCGCTTCGCCGCCTCGGCGAAGAGCTTGAGGATGTCCTCGATCTCATCGATCGTGCAGGCGCGGCTGTAGTTCTGCGGGTTGTTCTCGTTCGGGTACTCGGAAGGCCCGCGCTGCGCGATGTTGCTTTCGAGCCCTTGCGCGAAGCCGCCGCCGAACCAGAGTTGAACGCCCGCGAGCGAGCCGTGCGAATGCACGATGTCGGCCATGTGGCGCAGGTTGATGACGTCGCCGTCGTCCCACAGGCGCGCGCTCGTGTGCGGTCGATCGTCGGTCTCGGGCCCCACGGAACAATATTCCGTGCACGCGACCGCCCAGCCTCCCTCCGCCTTCATGCCGCGGAAGGCGGCCTGCGTGCCCGGCTGATCGGACCCCGCCTGGTTGCAATGGGGCACGGCGAAGAAGCGGTTCTTCGCGGTCTTGGGCCCGAGCTTCACCGTCTCGAACAGGACGTCGTATTTCGGATCGCGCGCCACGTTCACCTCCCCCGGGGCATTTCCCCTTGGCCTCGATTACCAATCTCCGGTCGTCCTCGTCGACAATGCTATCGCGCGACGAATGCGCAATCGGTGCGGCACGAGCGGCGTCGGTCGTTACGGCATCTTGCCAAAGCGGGCGATCGTGAAGGGCTCGAGCACCTTGGGCTTGCCCTCGGTCGCCATCTTGGCCGCCGCCTCGCCCACGCCCGCGCCCATCTTGAAGCCGTGGCCCGAGGAGCCGCAGACGACGAAGAGACCCTCGACGCCCGGCACGGCGTCGATGATCGGGTTGTCGTCGGGGCTCATGTCGTAGAGCCCGGCGTAGCCCGGCCGGATGCCGAGCTCCCCCAAGCGCGGGATGCGCGGCAAGAAGGTTTCGACGATCGAGGCGCACTCCTCGGTGTCCGAGCCCTCGTCGTACTCCTCGGGCCGGCCGCGGTGGTACTGCCGGCTCGCCTCGCCGTGCCGGATGCCCGTGCCGCCGCCCTCCCAGACGCCCAAGAGGATCACGTTGTCGCCGTCGGGCCGGCCGTAGTTCATGAGCTTATCGTCGACCCAGCACCAGGGCATGATATTGCGCGCCGCCCCCTTGGCATCGAGCACGGCCATGGAATGACGCTCGACATGGAGCGGCAGATCGACCCCCACCTGGGCGATCAGGGGCTTCGTCCACACGCCGGTTGCCGCGATGACGATCTCGGCGGCGATCCTCTCGCCCTTCTCCGTTTCGACACCCTTGATACGCCCGCCTTCGACCACGAGGCGTTTGACACGCGTGTTCTGGAGCATGCGGCCGCCCTTGTCCTTGACCCCCTTGGCCAGCACGTTGGTCGCGGTGTAGGGGTCGGCGTAGCCGCAATCGGGTTCCCAGACGGCGAGGGCGAGCCCCTCCCAGTCGAACTCGGGCTGCATGCGCCTGAGCTCGTTGCCGCCCAAGATCTCGATCTCGGTCTTGATCGAGCGTTTGATCTGCGTGACCGCGTCCTCGAACGCCTTGCGCGTGTTCTCGCCGCACGCCCAGAGATGCCCGACGGGCCGGAACACCGGCGCCTCGCCCGTGAGCTCGGGCAGGCTCTTCAAGATCTCGATGCCGCGCGCCGCGAGCTGCTGCAGCTCGGGCATCATATAGAACACGTGGCTCAAGGCCGACGACTTGCCCGTGGGGCCGGAGGCCGGATGCTCCCGTTCGATCAGGGTGACCTTGACGCCTTTTTGCGCCAGATAGAACGCGGCGCCCGAGCCGGCGATGCCGGCGCCGATCACGAGCACATCGGTGGTCTGTGCGGCAGCCATCTCCCCTCTCCCCAGCGCGCGGCGATCTCGGGCCGACCTCGCCTTGCGGCATCGCCCGCACCAAGACGCCCGCCATAAAGCCAAAGCCTGGCCCCCGGTTCAAGCGCGACGGCACGCGGACGGCGTCCTTGCGGCCCGAGCCCGATGCCGCGCGTCGGCGCGAGGGCCCCCGCATCGCACGGAAAGCATTGGCAGAACCACGGGCTTATGGTCTATTTCGGGCCGGAGGTAAGGGCGGGCGGACGATGGCAGAAAACGGCTTTTTCTCGGTCGAAAATCTATCCAAGAACTTCGGCGGCCTGGCCGCCGTCTCAGACCTCTCCTTCGCCGTCAAGGAGGGCGAGATCCGGGGCCTCATTGGCCCGAACGGCGCGGGCAAGACCACGGTCTTCAACCTGATCTCCGGCTTCTACCGGCCGAGCGCCGGCAAGATCCTCTACCGGGGCGGGAACATCGCGGGGCTCAAATCGCACCAGATCGCCAAGAAGGGCGTGGTGCGCACCTTCCAGGGCACGACGCTGTTTCAGGAATTCACGGTGCTCGACAACGTCATCGTCGGCCGCTACATGCACACGACGGTGTCGATGATCACGGGGCTCTTGGGCACGGCGCGCGCGAACGAACGGGAGAACGAGGCCAAGGCGCTGGAGATTCTCTCCTTCCTCGGGCTCGCCGAGCGCAAGGACGAGCTCGCCTCGAACCTCTCCCACGGCCATCAGCGGGCGCTCGGCATCGCCATCGGGCTTGCGGCGGAGCCCAAGCTCCTCATGCTGGACGAACCCTTCGCGGGCATGAACTCGGAGGAGACGCGCCAGATGATGGACCACATCGAGAAGGTGCGCCAGCAGGGGATCACGATCCTCCTGGTCGAGCACGACATGCAGGCGGTGATGGGCCTGTGCGATTACATCACGGTGATCAGCTTCGGCCGGCTGCTCGCGGAAGGCGTGCCCGCCGCCATCCGCAGCAACAAGGACGTGATCGAGGCCTACCTCGGAAAAGGCAGCCATGCTGCTTGAGATCAAGAACATCGAGGTGCACTACCAGAAGGTCGCCGCGGTCAAGGGCATCTCGCTCAAGCTCGATGGCTCGCAGATCATCACGTTGATCGGCGCCAACGGCGCGGGCAAGAGCACCACGCTGCGCACGATCTCGGGGTTGAAGCGCGCGACGAACGGCGAGATCTGGTTCGACGGTACGCGGATCGATCGCATGAAGCCCGAGCGCATCGTCAAGCTCGGGATCGCCCATGTGCCGGAAGGCCGGCACATCTTCCCCGATCTCACCGTCTACGAGAACCTGCAGACCGGCGCGTACCTGCGCTCGGACAAGGCGCAGATCGCCCAGAACCTCGAGGAGATCTACATCCACTTTCCGGTCCTCAAGGAACGCCGCAACCAGCTCGGCAAGACCTTGAGCGGCGGCGAGCAGCAGATGCTGGCGATCGGGCGGGCGCTGATGTCGAAGCCCCGGGTGCTGCTCATGGACGAGCCGTCGCTCGGCCTCTCGCCGATCATGGTCGAGGAGATCGCCAAGATCATCGGCGAGGTGCACAAGCGGGGCATTCCGGTGGTGCTCGTCGAGCAGAACGCCGAGCTCGCGCTGAGCCTCGCGGACTACGGCTACGTGCTCGAAACGGGGCGCGTCGCGCTCGAGGGCGCGGCCAAGGAGCTGCACGAGAACGAGCACGTGCGCCACGCCTACCTCGGCGCGTAAGCGCAGCGCCGTGAGCGGCGGCACCGCCGAGACGCAAGGTGCCAAGCCGCCGCCGTGTACGCTCTGCGATTTCCTGTGGGAGCACTTCGCCTGCGAGGGCGCCGAGGCGCTGCCGCGCGGCGACCTCGCCGCGGCTGCAGCCGGCTGGCGCACCACCGACGACCTGACGCTCGCCTTCGCCGAAGCCGATCCCCGCCGGGCCGCGACGCGGACCGCACTCGGCGTCATCGCAGCGCGCCAGGGTCGGTTCGCCGAGGCGCAGGAGCTGTGCCGCCGCGCCCTTGCCCTCTGGGATCGGGCGCCCGAGTGGATCGCCCGCATGGACGTCGAGCTCAAGGCGCACAGCAGCCTGTTTCACATGCGGCTCGAAGCGCGGCACCGGAACGAGATCGTGCACCTCGGACGCGTACAGAACGAGCGC
>CAZVZP010000127.1:0-8148 GCA_964631625.1 uncultured Hyphomicrobiales bacterium
TTCAGCATCGCGCACGGCGGTGGCGGCGCCGCACACGAGCTTGGCATCGACCCCATCCATAATCTGCGGATTGCCCGCCTTGCCGATGCCGACGATGCGCCCGTCCTTGATGCCGATGTCGCCCTTGACGATGCCGAGCACCGGGTCGATCACGACGGCGTTCGGGACCAGCATGTCGAGCGAGCCCTGGGCGCTGTCGTAGCCGGGCGCCAGGCCCAAGCCGTCTCGAAGCGTCTTGCCGCCGCCGTGCAGGCACTCCTCGCCGGGAACTCCGAAGTCGCGCTCGATTTCGGCCAGGAGCGAGGTGTCGCCGAGCCGCACCGCATCGCCCACGGTCGGGCCGTACAGCTCGGCGTATTGCTGGCGCGAGATCTTGGCCACGGTTCAGGCCCCCTTGAAGCCGCGGGCGCGCGCGCGGGCAAGGGCCTGCGCCTTGGTCTCCGCCGAGCGGCGCGAGCCGTTGGTCAGGCTGTTGAGCCCGAACAGCTCGCCCGAGCCGCCGAACTCGACGAGCGTCACGTCCTTGCTCTCGCCCGGCTCGAAACGCACAGCCGTGCCCGCCGGGATGTCGAGGCGCATGCCGAACGCCCTCTCGCGCGGGAAATCGAGCGCCCGGTTGGTCTCGAAGAAATGGTAGTGGGAGCCGACCTGCACGGGCCGGTCGCCGGTGTTGGTCACTTTGATCTTGTCCGTCCGGCGCCCCGCGTTGAGCTCGATCTCGCCCTCGGCCACAATGATCTCCCCCGGCTTGATGCGATCCTTGGCCGGCTTGCGCTTCCCCGGGCGGATCGGCTCGTGCACGGTCACGAGCTTGGTGCCGTCCGGGAACGTCCCCTCGACCTGCAGCATCGGCATGAGCTCGGCGACGCCCTCCATCACGTCGTCGGTCGAAAGCAACGTCGAGCCGTAGCCGATCAGCTCGGCCACGGTCCTACCCTCGCGCGCGCCTTCGAGGATCGCATCCGAGACGTAGGCCACGGCCTCGGGATGATTGAGCTTCAGGCCCCGGTCCTTGCGCCGCCGCGCGATCTCGGCGGCCGTGAAAATGATAAGCCGCTCCATCTCCGTCGGTGTCAGCAGCATGGCTCTCCCTCCCCGCGCACAAGCCGTTACGTCGCGAACAGCCGCCCGGCGCGCGTCTCTTGGCGCATCATAGCGATGTCGGTTGCCGGTGAATAGGCGATGAGGCTCGACAGCGGCGGCGCGGAACCGCTCAAGAGCTCCGTGATGTCGGCGCGTAGCGCGCTCAAGATGCGCTGAGCGTCGAGATGCCCGATGAGGCCCAAGCGCAGCGCCGCGCCCAGCATGGTGACCGCGAAGCCGTGCGCGGCCGCGGCCTCGCAGACGCCAAGCTCGAGGCCCAGCGCCTGCCAGACGAGCCCCTGCACGGCCGCCTGGTGACCGGGCGCCGCGCCCTCGAGCACGCGCGCGCGGTAGTCGGCCGCGCCCGGCGTGCCGAGAGAGGCATGCACCGATAAGAGCGCCCGACCGGCCCGGCGCGAGCCGTCCCGCGCCAGCGCCGCGAGCTGCACTGTCTCCAACTCAAGGTCCGCTTGCTCGACGCGCGCCAGATCGCCTTGCGCCCCGTGGCCGTGCGCCAGCACGACGCGCTCGCACGAGGCCCAGCGGTGGCGCAATTGGGCGCGCACGACGGCCGAAACATGCGCGGCGTTTGCCACCAGTCCGTCGGCCTTCAAGCCCTCGAGGCCGAACGAGAAGGCGACCTGCCCGCTCGGAAAGAAACTGTCCGCTTGCTGCAAGAGCGTAAGCAGCGACTCCGCGTCGCTAGTCGTCATCCTCGACCCTCTTCGCCCGGCCGCTCGCGAGGAACGGGGTCAGCCGATCAAGATACGATTGCGGGTCGCCGTCGAGCGCAATCAACAGGCGGCCCTCCTTGAACTTCACGCGCCAATGAAGAGTGCCTGCGAAATACCCGAGCTCGAGCGCCGCGGCCACATCACGCGGCTCGAGCGCGAGCCAGGCGATGTCGCTGAGGCGCACGATGATCGCGCGCTCGGCATCGAGCGCCAGCACGGCGCCGTCGAACAGCGGCGTCGCGCGAGGCAAGGCGATGGCGCATTCCGTGCCCCGATCGGTCACCAGGCGCAGACGCTTGCGCTGGGTGTCGGAGGCGGAGAGTGCCAGGTATTCGACCCGGCCCTGATGGGCGAGTGTGTGCAGGCGAGCATGCAGCGCCTCGTCGCGCTCGCTGCCGAGCACCCTATGAATGCGCAGCACCGCCCTCTCCCCGCAGGGCCCTCGTCGGGCCGCGCGCCCTTCCCTTGACGCCGCCCCGCGGCCCGGGCTTAGGTAGCCTCATGGACATCCGCCACGGCCTTCTCGACCTCATCGGCAACACGCCCCTCGTCAGGCTGCGCGGCCCCTCGGAGGCCACGGGCTCGACGATCCTCGGCAAGTGTGAGTTTCTCAACCCCGGCGGCTCGGTCAAGGACCGCGCTGGCCTGTTCATCGTCAAGGACGCCATCGCCACGGGGCGGGTGCGCGAGGGCGGCATCTTCGTCGAGGGCACGGCCGGCAACACCGGCATCGGCATCGCGCTGGTTGCCAACACGCTGGGCTACCGCACGGTCATCGTCATAAACGACAACCAGGCGCGCGAGAAGATCGAGATGCTACGCCTCTGCGGAGCCCGGGTCGAGCTTGTGCCGGCCAAGCCTTACCGCGACCCCAACAACTACATCCGCTACTCCGGACGCCTGGCGGAACGGCTCGATCGCAGCGACCCCAAGGGCGCCGTGTGGGCCAACCAGTTCGACAATCTGGCCAACCGCCAGGCCCATTTCGAGACCACGGGGCCGGAGATCTGGCACCAGACGGAAGGACGGCTCGATGCCTTCATCTGCGCCATCGGCACCGGCGGCACGCTGTCGGGCGTCGGCCTCTACCTCAAGGAGCAGAACCCCAAGATCGCGATCGGCCTGGCCGACCCCATGGGTGCCTCGATGTATAGCTACTTCACCACCGGCGAGCTCAAGTCGGAAGGCGATTCGGTGACCGAAGGCATCGGCCAGGCCCGCGTGACCAAGAACGTCGAGGGAACCGTCGTGGACAAGGCCTACCGCATCCCCGATGAGGAGGCGTTGCCCGTGCTCTACGAGCTGGTCGAGAAGGACGGCCTCGTGCTCGGCGGCTCGAGCGCGATCAACGTCGCAGGCGCCATCCGCATGGCGCGCGATCTCGGGCCCGGTCACACGATTGTCACGGTGCTCGCCGATCATGGCACCCGCTATGCGAGCAAGCTCTACAACCCGGAATTCCTCCGCGCCAAGAAGCTCCCGGTGCCGCGCTGGCTCGACGATCCCGAAGGCCTGCGCCACGTCGATCCCGCGACGCTCCCTTGAGGCGCGCGGCCCTCTCGAGCGCGGCGCCGTGAGCTACCGCAACCCGGAGGCCCTGGTTTCGACGGAATGGCTGGCCGCACACCTCGACGCGCCCGACGTCCGCGTGGTCGACGGGACCTATGCGATGCCCGACACGGGGCGGGACGCCCACCGCGAGTACGAGAGCGCGCACATTCCCGGCGCCGTGTTCTTCGACATCGAGGAGATCGCAGACAGCAAAAGCCCCTACCCGCACATGTTGCCGCCCCCGGAGAAGTTTTCGTCGCGGGTGCGCAGGCTCGGCCTGGGCGACGGCAACCGTATCGTCGTCTGCGACCAGCTCGGGCTCTTTTCGGCCGCCCGCGTGTGGTGGATGTTCCGCGTCTTCGGGCACGAAGACGTGGCCGTGCTCGACGGCGGCTTGCCCAAGTGGCGGACCGAGGGCCGGCCGCTCACCGACGACATCGGCGTGCCAGGCGAGCGCCATTTCACGGCGCGCTACAACAGCCTGCTCGTGCGCGACTTCGCGGCGGTTAAGGGCAATCTTGCCGCACGGCACGAGCAAGTGGTCGATGCGCGCTCGCCCGGCCGCTTCGCCGGCACCGAGCCCGAGCCCAGGCCGGGGCTTCGCTCGGGTCACCTGCCGGGCGCGCGCAATCTGCACTACCGCTCGCTCCTCGATGAGCGGGATCAAACGATGCTTCCGGGCGAGGCGCTCGAGCGACGCTTTGCCGAGGCCGGGATCGATGTCGGAAAGCCGATCGTCGCGAGCTGCGGCTCGGGGGTCACCGCCTGCATCCTGGCGCTCGGCCTCTATCTGATCGGGCACACGCAGGTGCCGGTCTACGACGGCAGCTGGGCCGAATGGGGCGCGCGACCCGAGGCGCCCATCGAGACCGGGGGGCCAGGCTGAGTCGTGCGCCTCGCCTTTCGTCCGCTGACGCCCGAGCGCTGGGCCGATCTCGAAGCCTTGTTCGGGCCCGACAAGGGCGCGAACAGCGGCTGCTGGTGCATGTGGTGGCGCGTGACCCGGAGCGTCTGGGACGACATGGGGAAGGCGAGACGCAAGGCGGCCTTCCGGCGCATCGTGAGATCGAGCGAAGTCCCGGGCCTGCTCGCCTACGGCGACGGTCGAGCCGTCGGCTGGTGCGCGATCGCGCCGCGTCGAGCTTCTCCCTCGCTCGAGCGTTCACGGGTCACGGCCGCGGTCGATCGCGCTCCGGTCTGGTCGATCACCTGCTTCTATATCGATCCGGCGTTCCGCCGGCGCGGCCTGATGCGACGCCTCATCGAAGCGGCAACCGACCACGCCCGGCGCTCGGGCGCCCGGATCGTCGAGGCCTATCCGCACGAGCCGCGGCGCAGGACGGGATCGGGCGAGGTGTTCACGGGGCTCGCCTCGACGTTTCGCACGTGCGGCTTCGTGGAGGTCGCGCGTCGTTCGCCGACGCGCCCGCTGATGCGGCGCACGCTTGACGCTCAGGCCGCGCCCAGCAGGTCGTCGAGACGGGCGACCCGCGCGTAGAGCGCGCGGCTGCGCTCGGCCAAGCTGCGCATATAGGGCGGAAGCGGCTCGAGCTGCCCGTCGTCCTGCGCAAGACACAGCTCGCGCGCCCCCAGACGATGGGGCTCGGCGCTAGCTTCCTCGGCCGTCATCTCGCCCGCGTGGACGGCACGGCGCACCAGCGCCCAGGCCATCACCTGGGCCAGCCGCGTGGTCATGAGTAGCGATTCCTGAGTCCAGGCGAAGCGCCGGGCGGGATCGGGCTCCCCCGCTATAAGCGCCTGGTTCGTCGCAATATAATCGCGCACCTCGACGATGAGACGCATCGCCTCCTGGTAGGTGCTGTTGAGAAGGGTTGCGCTCATCGCGCGGCCTTCCGTATCGACTGCCCTCCCGAGGCGCGATGATAGGGCGCAGAAGTTGCGCAATTATGCCCTGCAAGCACCCGAATCGCCAAAAATACGCCGCAAATCTCGGCAAAAAAGAAGCCGCTCGGGGGAGCGGCTTCAAGGTGTCAGGGAGATGAACAGTCAGGGAGGACTGTGGAAGACAATCCAGCGATGCCGAATCGTCGAGGCTCACACTACCGGCACAACCTTAAGCAATGGTTAACGCCGCAGTGGCTCGTTGCCGCCTTCACGCCGGGCGGCGCCTTACTTCTTGAACGCCGCATCGGCGGCGCCCCGGGCCTTCTTCTTGGCCGCGATCAGGCCGCTGGCCCTTGAAATTTCCGTTTCCAATTCAAGGACATACTCCTCGAGCGCGGCGATCGACAGGGTGCTCAGATCCTTGGGCTTGGGCGCCTTTTGGGGCGGTTCGAGATCGAGATCGTTCATGGCGCTGCACTTTGTCGCACGGCGATTGCTTCGGCATTATAGCCGAGCGAGCCGTCAGGCGAGCTTGGCCCGGCTCAGCCGGCGCGCCGCCGCAAGGGAGCTCATGGACGCCATGAAAAAATCAAGCCTTCCCAACGATATGCTTGCAATCGAGATTGCCGGGCCCGGAGGCCCCGAGGTCTTGCGGCCGCGCCGGCGGCCGCTGCCTCGGCCGAGGGCTGGCGAGCTCCTGATCGAGGTCGCCGCGGCCGGGCTCAACCGGCCCGATATCCTGCAGCGTCAGGGCCTCTATCCCGCGCCGCCCGGGGTTTCGGATGTTCCGGGTCTCGAAGTGGCGGGCCGAGTCGTGGCGCTCGGGCCCGCGACGGGAGGCTGGGCGGTCGGCCAAGAGGTGTGCGCGCTGATTGCGGGCGGCGGCTACGCGGAGTTTTGCGCCGCCCCCGCCGCCCAATGCCTGCCCGTGCCCAAGGGCTTGAGCCTGGTCGAGGCCGCAGCCATACCGGAGACCACCTTCACGGTGTGGACCAACTTGTTCGAGCGAGCCGCGCTCAAGGCGGGCGAACGGCTGCTCGTGCACGGCGGCTCGGGCGGCATCGGCACGGCCGCGATCCAGCTTGCCCGCGCCTTCGGCGTGCGCGTTTTCGCAACCGCGGGCGGCGCGGAGAAATGCGCCTATTGCCGCTCGCTCGGCGCCGAGCGGGCGATCGATTACAGAGCCGAGGACTTCGTCGCCGTGACGCGCGCAGCGACCGGCGGCGAAGGCGTGGATGTGATCCTCGACATGGTGGGTGGCGATTATCTGGCGCGCAATTTGTCCGCGCTGCGCGAAGACGGACGCCTGGTGATGATCGCCTTCCTGCACGGCGCCAAGGTGGAGATCGACCTCATGCGCCTCATGCTCAAGCGGCTTACGCTCACGGGCTCGACCCTGCGCGCGTGCAGCATCGAGCAGAAGGGGCGCATCGCTCGGGCCGTTTTCTCCAATATTTGGCCGCTGTTCGAGGCGGGCCGCATCCGGCCCGTGGTCGACCGCACCCTGCCGCTCGAGCGGGCCCAAGAGGCCCACCGGGTCATGGAGGCAGGGCAGCACAAGGGCAAGATCGTGCTGACGGCTCGCCCGATCTGAGGCCGTCCGCGGGCCCGCGCCTCGCCGTCGGGAAAAAGCGGCTAATTCTTGCGTCTTTCCAGGCCGGTGCGCGGCCTGTATAACTAAAGGCGGACCCGCGGATGACCGTCCAGCGCGACGCCAACTCATTGTCGCGCCATGATAATGTTCGGAGAGGACCATGGCCCGCCCGCTCATGCCCAAGGCCACCGCCGTGTGGCTGGTCGAGAACACGACGCTCAGCTTCGAGCAGATCGCCGCGTTCTGCGGCCTGCATCCGCTCGAGGTCCAGGCGATCGCCGACGGCGAAGTTGCCCAGGGCATCATCGGCTTCGACCCGATCGCCTCGGGCCAGATCACGCGCGAGGAGATCGAGCGCTGCCAGGCGGACCCCAGGGCGCGGCTCAAGCTCGCCGACGAGGTCGCCAAGTTCGTGACCCCGAAGCGGCGCAAGGCGCGCTACACGCCGGTCAGCAAGCGCCAGGACCGGCCCGATGCGATCGCTTGGCTGCTCAAGAACTTCCCCGACCTGACCGACGGTCAGATCGCCAAGCTCGTGGGCACGACCAAGGCCACGATCGACGCCGTGCGCGGCCGCACCCATTGGAACGCGCAGAACATCAAGCCGCGCGATCCGGTCCAGATCGGCATCTGCGGCCAGCACGAGCTCGACGAGGCGGTGCGCACCGCGCGCCGGCGCAAGGCTCGCCGCGAACGCACCGCCACGAAGGCGGGTGCCCTGGGCGAGTCGGGCGCGGCCGGCGCCGAAAGCGCAGCCGAGCCCAGCGAGGCACCCGTGGCCGAGATCGTGACGCCCAGGCCCGAGCAGCCCGAGCAACGCAAGGCCGGGCTGACGGTCGAATCGGTGTTCGGCGCCGCGGCCAAGCCGAGCGAGGGTGCGAGCGGCGAGGCCGGCGCGGCCGGCACGGCCTCGGGCAAGCCGCGCACGATCGGTGGCGAGCTGCCGCTCAGCAAGGAAGAGATCGAGAAGATCTTCTCGCGCTCATCTTCGCGTTAGGGGTTTCCGCGAAAGAGCGCCGGCGCGCGCCGCCGGAGCGCGCTCGCCTATGTCGTGCGCGGATAGCCCACTTCTTTGAGCGCCTCGGCGATCTCGGGCAAGATCTCCGGATCGTCGATGGTGGCGGGCGTCGTATAGGTTTCGCCGTCGGCGATCTTGCGGATCGTGCCACGCAGAATCTTGCCCGAGCGCGTTTTGGGCAGGCGCTTGATGACCTTCGCCGTCTTGAACGCCGCGATGGGCCCGATGCGCTCGCGCACAAGGCGAACGAGCTCGGCCGCGATCTCGGACTCGGGCCGATTGACTCCGGCCTTCAGCACCACGAGGCCGAGCGGCACCTGGCC
>CAZVZP010000128.1:0-923 GCA_964631625.1 uncultured Hyphomicrobiales bacterium
CGCGATTCAAACCAAAATCATCCTGCTCTAGCGCCCTTGGCACGGGGCCCCGACCCGTGCCACGCTGGCGCTTCAAGAGAGCATCGGAGAGCGGGAATTGAGCCGCGCCTTCGTCAAGGAGCCGGACGGCGACGCGTCGGGCGACGACACGCCCGAACGGCCGATAAGCCGGCAGCCCAACTACATCACGCCGCAGGGGCTGGCACGACTGCGCACGCGGCAGGCCGAGCTCAAGGCCGAGCACCAGCGGTTGGCGCGCGCGCCCGAGACGCCGGGGCTCGAGCGCGATCACCTGGCGCGCGAGCTGCGCTATCTCGAGGGCCGGATCGAGCGGGCCGTCGCCATCGATCCCGCCGGCCAACCGCAAGACGAGGTGGCCTTCGGAGCCGAGGTCGAAGTCCGGGAGGAGGGCGGCGCGCGCCGGCGCGTGCGTATCGTGGGCGAGGACGAGGCCGAGGCCGAAGCCGGCCGGGTGAGCGTGCTCTCGCCGCTCGCCCGCGCGCTCATCGGCGCCCGGGTCGGCGATGTGATCCTGTGGCAGCGGCCGGCGGGCGACCGCGAGCTCGAGGTCTTGGGGATTCGTTATCCGCGCGGCTGAGGGCGGGCCCGCCGGCTATTGGGCGGCGGTCTGCGCCTCGGCTGCGCCGGCGATCTGCACCAGCCGCGCGCGCATCTCATCCATCAAGCCTTCTATGCCGCGCTGATCGATCACGGCGGCGAACTCCTGGCGCTGGGTGTTGAGCATGCTGATGCCCTCGACATAGACGTCGATCACCTTCGGGCCCGCCGGGCCCGTGCGAATCCGCCAGTCCGTGCGCACCGGCGGCTGACCCCCCGGCCGCTCGATGAGGGCGCGGACGACCACGTCGTTATCCGTCTGATCGAGGATGCGATCGACGCGAAAGGTTTCGCCGGAGTAGGCA
>CAZVZP010000128.1:933-8100 GCA_964631625.1 uncultured Hyphomicrobiales bacterium
GGCATCGAACCGCAGCGCGTAAATGCGCACGATAAAATCGATGAAGAGCTTTTCGTAGTCTCGGTATTCCGCCTCGCTCAAGGTCCGGGCATGCCGACCGAGGACGAAGCGCGCGATCGTCGGAATGTCGAAGGCCTCGAGGAGGAGCGTGCGGAAAGTCTGCTCCCGCTCGGCGAAGGTGGTCTGCGTTTTGGTCTTGAGGATCTCGGTCGCGCGGTCGCCCAGGCTCTGGACGAATTGCTCCGGACTCTCCGCCCGGGCCGCGCCGGCGGTCAAGGCGACGCAGAGGACGACGAGCGCGAGGCTCCGCCGCAAGCCCTGCGCCAAGCTAATCATTGGCGGACACTTCCACGGTCTCCGAGCCGCTGTCGGGCGACTCGATCGGGCCGATGTCGCTGAAGCCGTCGGTCCCCACGCCGGGCACCGGCGGGAGAGGCGGCAGATCGCCATCCCGGATCGCGTCGTCGCGGTGCTGGCGGTAGAGGCTCCTTATCGTCGAGTAGAAGTCGATCGAGGTCTTCTCGAGATTCTCGATCGTCTCGATATGGCGCTCGCGCACGTCGAGCGCGATCGCGCCCATGCGCCCATAGAGCACTTCCTTGTCGTCGGCGAAGACGTAGGTCAAGGGATCGAGGAAGATATCGACGACGCGGCCCACCCCGTCGCGCACGTTCGTGGGTCCCAAGACCGGGATCATGAGATACGGTCCCTCGTCGACACCCCAGACCGCAAGAGTCTGACCGAAGTCCTCATCGTGATACTCGAGGCCCATCTCGGAGGCCATGTCGAACAGGCCGCCGAGACCGAGCGTCGCATTGACGACAAAACGGCCGAGCGTCACCCCGGCGCGCTCCAATTTCCCCTGCAGGAGATCGTTCGCGAACACGACCGGCGACTCGGCGGTCTGCAGCACGGTGTGCACGCGCTCGCGGAAGAACACGGGGACCATCTTGCGATAGCCGATGGCGGCGGGCTTGAGCACGAAAGCGTCGAAGTGCCGGTTGAACTCGAAAATGCCGCGGTTGAGCGGCTCGAGCGGATCGTTCGCCTCTTCGTACGCCGCCCGCGCCTCGGGATCGTCCTCCGAGGGTGTGCTCGCACAGGCGCCAAGCGAGAGCGCGACCAGCGCCGCGAGCCCGAGGCTCGCCCCCGCGCGCGCGCAGACGTATCGTTCCTCTCGTACCATCCCGGGCTTCATCACTGAGCACTCGTCTGCGCTGGCGTCGATCAAGAGGCAGGCCCCCGCGCGCCGTCTCGCAATCGAAGGAGGCTCGATGCCACGCGGGGACGAACGCGGATGGTCGCTAATGCTGGTAAAATTTCCCTTAGCGGTGTCGGAATCCGGGCACGCGCCGTTCATTTCGACTGCGTAGCATAGCAAGGCCGAAAAGGCCAGAACCCGGGCCGCGCGTAGCGGCCGTCTTGGCCTTTTCCCATGTCCCCGCGGCGACTCCGGACACGGCCCAAGAACCACTCGCCCTTAAGCTTGCGCCGGGGCTGGAAGAACCGACGCCATGGCGCCCTCGGGCAGCGGCCTTGACGAGCGCGAAAACGCCCGGTGAGCCGACTCGAATGATATGGCGAGCGGCCCCGGCGCTCGCTGGACGTCGGTGTTGGCAAAGAGATAAAGATATGTTTATATGATTTAAACTCTTGTTGGATAAGCTTTGCCCAGGATCGGCGAAGGCTCGTTGAAGATGCAAAATGGATAGGCTTTTACAAGCACTTAAAGCGGCGGCGGAGCCCAGCCGGCTGCGCCTGCTGGCGCTCTGCGCTCAAGGAGAGCTCACCGTGTCCGAGCTCATGGCGATCCTAGGCCAGAGCCAGCCCCGGGTGTCGCGTCACCTTCGGGTGCTGTGCGAGGCAAGGCTGCTCGAGCGTTTCCGCGAGGGCGCCTGGGTGTTTTACGCGCTGAGCCGCCGGCCCGCCTCGGCCGACCTCGCCCGGCGCCTCATTGCCCTCATTCCCGAGACCGATTCGGTGGTCGCCGCCGACCGCGATCGGCTCGCCCAGGTGCGCGCCGCCCGGGCCGAGCGGGCGGCCCAGTACTTCCGCGACAGCGCCTCGAGCTGGGATGACATCCGAAGCCTCCACGTGCCCGAGGCCGACGTCGAGCGCGCTTTGCTCGGCCTGTTCGGCCAGGCCCGGGTGCCGGAACTGCTCGACATAGGCACCGGCACGGGCCGCATCCTCGAGCTCCTGGGCTCGCGCGTGGGTCATGGGCTCGGCATCGACATCTCGCGCGAGATGCTCAACATCGCGCGCACCCGCCTGGGCGGGAAGGGCCTGACGAACTGCGAGGTGCGCTTGGCCGACATGTATCGGCTGCCGCTCCCCGCAGCCTCGGTCAGCGCCGTGACGATCCATCAGGTGCTGCACTACGCCGACGACCCGCAAGCAGTGATCGAGGAGGCCGCCCGCGTGCTCGCGCCCGGCGGCCGCCTGGTGGTCGTGGACTTTGCGCGCCACGAGCAGGACGAGCTTAGGCTCAAGCATGCTCATCGCCGCCTTGGCTTCAGCGACCGCGAGGTCGCGGGCTGGTTCCGCTCCTCGGGGCTGACGCCGGAGCAGCCGATCCGCCTGGCTGGCGATCCCTTGACGGTGGTCGTCTGGCCGGCCCGGCGCAGGCGCGCTCTGGGTGTTGCGCTGCCCGGCGAATCGCCGTTCTCGGGGCTCGCCCTATGAGGCTCGAACGGCGCGCCGCGCCCGAGTCGCGGCCGCTCATCGCCGGGCGCGCCGTGGCGGGCGCCCCCCTATCCATGTCCTTCGAGTTCTTTCCGCCCAACAGTGCGGAAGTGGAGGAGCGCCTGTGGCGCACCGTCGAGCGCCTCGAGCCGCTCGCTCCCACATTCGTCTCCGTGACCTACGGCGCGGGCGGCAGCACCCGCGAGCGCACCCATCGCGTCGTCGCCCGCATCCAGCGCGAAACCAAGCTCGCGGTCGCGGCCCACTTGACCTGCGTTGCGGCGAGTCGCGCCGAGGTCGACGGGGTGGCCCGCGCCTACTGCGCGCTGGGAGTAACTAGGCTCGTCGCTCTGCGCGGCGACATGCCGGGCGGTGGCCCCTTCGCACCCCATCCCGAAGGCTACGCGAACGCGGCCGAACTCGTGCGGGGCTTACGATGTATCGCCGACTTCGACATCTCCGTCGCCGCCTACCCCGAGGGACACCCCGACTCGTCCTCGCCCGAAGCCGATCTCGACAATTTGAAGCGCAAAATCGATGCGGGTGCCGCGCGCGCCATCACGCAGTACTTCTTCGAGGTGGACACCTTCCTGCGCTTCCGCGAGCGCGTGCGCGCGGCCGGCGTCGACGTGCCCCTCGT
This sequence comes from uncultured Hyphomicrobiales bacterium, assembly GCA_964631625.1. GTDB lineage: Bacteria > Pseudomonadota > Alphaproteobacteria > UBA828 > JAPUJA01 > CAZVZP01. The sequence continues at coordinate 4,259 of CAZVZP010000128.1, forward strand.
GCCGGGCATCCTTCCGGTCACGAACTTCGCTCAGGTGGTCAAGTTCAGCGCGCGCTGCGGCGCGAGCATTCCCGCCTGGCTCGGCGAGCTGTTCGAGGGCCTCGACGACGACCCCGAGACGCGCGCAATGGTCGCGGCTTCGGTCTCGGCCGAGCAGTGTCGACGCCTGCGGGCGGAAGGCGTCGACGGCTTTCACTTCTATACCCTCAATCGAGCCGAGCTGTGCAGCGCGATCTGCCGCATGCTGGGCGTACGGCCCGAGGCCGGCCTCGCGGCCGGGGCGGGCCAATGAGCGACCTCATCGCGGAACTCAAACAGCGCGTGCTGCTGTGCGACGGTGCGATAGGGAGCCGCATCCAGGCTGCCGGACTCGACCCGGTGCGCGATTTCGACGGGTGCGAGAACTGCTCGGAGATCTTGAACCGCACGCGGCCCGATTTCGTGCGCACGCTGCACCGGGGCTACCTGCGCGCCGGCGCCGATCTTCTCGAGACCAACAGCTTCGGCGCCTCGCCCATCACGCTGGGCGAGTTCGGACTGGCCTCGGAAGCCCTCGCGCTTAACCGCCGCGCCGCTGAGCTCGCGCGCGAGGCGATCGAGGCCTTCGCGGGCGATGGCCGGGCACGCTATGTGCTGGGCGCGATCGGCCCGGGCACGCGGCTGCCCTCGCTCGGCCACATCGACTATCAGAGCCTCGAGGACGCCTTCGCGCTGCAGGCGCGCGGCCTGATCGAGGGCGGCGTGGATGCGATCCTGCTCGAGACCTGCCAGGACCCGCTGCAGATCAAGGCAGCCGCGAACGGCGCCAAGCGCGCCTTCGCCGAAAGCGCTCGGCCGCTGCCGCTCTTCGTCCAGCTCACGGTCGAGACCACGGGCACGCTCTTGGTCGGCAGCGACATCGCGGCGGCGGCAACGGTCGTCGAGGCGTTGGGCGTCGAGGCCATCGGGCTCAACTGCGCGACCGGTCCGCAGGAGATGGCCGAGCACGTCAAATGGCTGCGCGAGAACTGGACCGGCCTCATCTCGGTGCAGCCCAACGCCGGCCTGCCCGAGCTCGTCGACGGCCACCCCCATTACCCGCTCGCGCCCGGCGAGCTCGCCGCCTGGCTCAAGCGTTTCCTTAAGGAGGACGGCGTCAACCTGATCGGCGGCTGCTGCGGCACCACCGATGCCCACATCGCGGCGCTCGATGCCATGCTGCGCGAGCAGAGCCCCGCCGCGCGCCCGACCCCGGTCGAACGGCGCCCCGTCTGGGTGCCCGGGCTCGCCTCGCTCTTCTCCCAGGTACCGCTGCGCCAGGAGCGCGCCTTCCTGTGCATCGGCGAGCGCTGCAACGCCAACGGCTCCAAGCGCTTCCGCGAATTGCAGGAGGCGCAAGACTGGGACGGCTGCGTCGCGCTCGGGCGCGAGCAGGCGCGCGAGGGCTCGCACGCGCTCGATCTCTGCACCGCCTTCGTCGGACGCGACGAGAAGGCGGCCATGAGCGAGCTCGCCTCCCGCATGGTGCGCCAGGTCAATGCGCCGCTCGTGTTCGACTCGACCGAACTGCCCGTGCTCGAGGCCGCGCTCAAGCTCTACGGCGGCAAGCCGGTCATCAACTCGATCAACTTCGAGGACGGCGAGGGGCCGGCGGAGAAGCGCCTCGAGCTCGCCCGCCGCTTCGGCGCCGCGGTCATCGCGCTCACCATCGATGAAGCGGGCATGGCGAAGGACGCCGGGCACAAGCTCTCGATCGCCAAGCGGCTCCGCGACTTCACCTGCGGGCGCTACGGCCTGGCGCCTTCCGATCTCTTGATCGATCCGTTGACCTTCACGATCTGCACCGGCAACGAGGACGATCGCCGGCTCGGGCTCGAAACCCTCGACGGGATCGAGCGGATCGCCGCCGTGCTGCCCGAGTGCCAGATCATTCTCGGCCTCTCTAATATCTCCTTCGGGCTCAATCCGCCGGCGCGCCACGTGCTCAACTCGGTGTTCCTCGACCACGCGCTGAAGAGAGGCCTGACCGGGGCGATTCTGCACGTGAGCCGGATCGTGCCGTTGCACAAGATTGCGGAGGACGAGGCCCAGGCCGCCGAGGATCTGATCTTCGACCGGCGTAACGGCAAGGACCCGCTCCAGGCCTTCATCGCGCTCTTCGCCGAGCGCAAGGGCGAGGCGCGCGCGGCCGTCGAGCGCCCCGAGGCCGTCGAGGAACGCTTGAAGCAGCGCATCATCGACGGCGACAAGCAGGGGCTCGAGGCCGACCTCGAGGAGGCGCTTCAAACGTACGCGCCGCTCGACATCATCAACACCCATCTCCTCGACGGCATGAAGGTGGTGGGCGATCTCTTCGGCGCCGGCAAGATGCAGCTGCCCTTCGTGCTGCAGTCGGCCGAGACCATGAAGAAGGCGGTGGCCTATCTCGAACCGCTCATGGAGCGCACGGCCGAGAGCAACCGCGGCATCATCGTGCTCGCCACGGTCAAGGGCGATGTCCACGACATCGGCAAGAATCTGGTCGATATCATCCTCACGAACAACGGCTACAAGGTCGTCAATCTGGGCATCCGCCAGCCGGTCGGCACCGTGCTCGAGGCGGCGCGCGCGCACAACGCCGACGCCATCGGGCTCTCGGGCCTGCTCGTCAAATCGACCGTGGTGATGCGCGAAGGGCTCGAGGAGATGACCCGCGAGGGGGCAACGCTCCCCGTGTTCCTGGGCGGCGCGGCGCTGACCCGCGCCTATGTCGAGGACGACTGCGCCCGGGCCTATGGCTGCGGCCGCGTCGCCTACGCGCGCGACGCCTTCGATGGCTTGAACCTCATGGGCAAGGTCATGGGCGGCAGCTTCGATAGCCACGTGGCGGACGCCTCGCGCCAGCGCGCGAGCCGGCCCAAGCGCCTCGACCGCCGGCGCACGGACCTGCCCACGCCCGAACCACGCCCCGTCGATCTCGCCGCGATCCGCTTGAAGCGCAACGAGCTCGCGCGCATGAACGCGGTGCCCAAGCCGCCGTTCTTGGGCACGCGCGTGATCGAAGAGGTGCGGTTGCGCGCGCTCCTGCCCTACCTGAACGAGACCATGCTCTTCCAGTTCCATTGGGGCTTCAAGAAGGGGGGCAAAGCCCGAGCGGAATACCGCGCCTTCGCCGAGCAGGAGATCCGGCCGATCCTGAACCGCCTGATCGAGACGTGCGAGGCGGAAGCGATCCTGCGCGCGCAGGCGATCTACGGCTACTTCCGCTGCGCGGCTGAGGGCAACGACCTGGTGCTCTTCGCCGAGGACGGCAAGCGCGAGATCGCGCGCTTCGCGCTGCCCCGGCAGGACAAGCCGGAGGGCATCTCGATCGCCGACTTCTTCCGCGACATCGACGCGCCCGAGCGCGACGTGATCGCGCTTCAGGTCGTCACCGTCGGCCAGAGGGCGTCCGACGTCGCGCGCCAGTGGTTCGCCAACGACCGCTACCAGGATTACCTGTATCTCCACGGGCTCTCGGTCGAGCTGGCGGAAGCGCTCGCCGAATACGTGCACAAGCGCATCCGCGCCGAGCTCGGCTTCGCCGCCGAGGACGACCGCGACATCGAGAAGCTCTTGAAGCAGAGCTACCGCGGCTCGCGCTATTCCTTCGGCTACCCCGCCTGCCCCAACCTCGCGGACCAGCGCCTCCTGCTCTCGCTCCTCGAGGCCCAGCGCATCGGGGTTACGATGAGCGAGGGCGATCAGCTGTGGCCCGAGCAGTCGACCTCGGCCCTCATCGCCCACCACCCGCAGGCCAAGTATTTCAACGTGTAGCGAGTTCGGATAAACTTACTCAATGTGACTGGCAGACCAGAAAAGACGAAAGGCCAATGCAAGGAAGC
>CAZVZP010000129.1:0-8091 GCA_964631625.1 uncultured Hyphomicrobiales bacterium
ATGCACGATCGCGAGCACGTCCTCGAGCGTCAGGGGCTCGAAGTAGAGCCGGTCGGAGGTGTCGTAGTCGGTCGAGACCGTCTCCGGATTGCAGTTGACCATGATGGTCTCGAAGCCCGCCTCCTTGAGGCCGTAAGCTGCGTGCACGCAGCAGTAGTCGAACTCGATGCCCTGGCCGATCCGATTCGGCCCGCCGCCCAGGATGACGATCTTGCGCCGCTCCGAAGGCTGGGCCTCGCACTCGGGCGGGTTCGAGCCGTCGCCTTCGTAGCAGGAATAAAGATAGGGCGTGATGGAAGCGAATTCGGCGGCGCAGGTATCGACGCGCTTGTAGACGGGGTGCACGCCGAGCGCGTGGCGCCGCGCCGCGACCTCGGCGCTCGAAATCCCCGCAAGCTCCGCGAGCCGCGCGTCCGAGAAGCCCATCTTCTTGAGCGCGATGAGGCCCACCGCATCTGCGGGAAGGCCGTTCGCGCGCACCCGCCCCTCGGCCGCGACGATCTCGGCCACCTGCGCGAGGAACCAGCGGTCGTAGCGGCAGGCTCGATGAATCTCCTCGAGCGAGAGCCCGCGGCGGAACGCCTCCGCGATCACGAGCAGCCGGTCGGGCGTGGGCTTGGCGAGCGCGGCGCGCAACACCGTCGCGTCATCCCCCTCGCCTAAGCCCGCCAGCGCGACCTCGTTCAAGCCGGTCAGCCCCGTCTCCATCGAGCGCAGCGCCTTCTGCAGCGATTCCTGGAACGTGCGGCCGATGGCCATGGCCTCGCCCACCGACTTCATCGAGGTGGTGAGGATCGGCTCGGTGCCCGGGAACTTCTCGAAGGTGAAGCGAGGCATCTTGGTGACCACGTAATCGATCGTGGGCTCGAAGGAGGCGGGCGTTACGCCGGTGATGTCGTTCGCGATCTCATCGAGCGTGTAGCCGACGGCGAGCTTGGCCGCGACCTTGGCGATGGGAAAGCCGGTCGCCTTCGAGGCCAGCGCCGAGGAGCGCGAGACGCGGGGGTTCATCTCGATGATGACCATGCGGCCCGTCTCCGGCTGGATCGCGAATTGCACGTTCGAGCCGCCGGTGTCGACGCCCACCTTGCGCAGCACCGCGATCGAGGCGTTGCGCATGATCTGGTATTCCTTGTCGGTCAAGGTCAGCGCCGGGGCGACGGTCACCGAGTCGCCCGTGTGCACCCCCATCGGGTCGACGTTCTCGATCGAGCAGACGATGATGCAGTTGTCCACCCGGTCGCGCACCACCTCCAGCTCAAACTCTTTCCAGCCGAGCACGGATTCCTCGATCAGCACCTCGTGCTCGGGCGAGGCGTCGAGCCCGCCGGCCACGATCTCGGCGAACTCCTCGCGGTTATACGCGATGCCGCCGCCCATGCCGCCGAGCGTGTAGGAGGGGCGGATGATCGCGGGCAGGCCCACGAGGTCGAGCACCGCGCGCGCCTCCTCGACGCTGCGCGCGATGCCGCTCTTCGGCGCATCGAGCCCGATCTCGCCCATGGCGTTGCGGAACAGCTCGCGGTTCTCGGCCAGCGCAATCGCCCGCTCGGAGGCCCCGATCATCTCGACGCCGTACCTCTTCAGCACGCCCGCCTTGGCGAGTGCGACCGCGACATTGAGCGCGGTCTGACCCCCCATGGTGGGCAGCAGCGCGTCGGGCGTCTCGGCGGCGATGATCTTCTCGACCGTCTCGGCCGTGATCGGCTCGATGTAGGTCGCGTCCGAGAGCCCCGGATCGGTCATGATGGTGGCCGGGTTCGAGTTGACGAGCACGACCCGGTAACCTTCGGCTTTGAGCGCCTTGCAGGCCTGCGCGCCCGAATAGTCGAACTCGCACGCCTGGCCGATCACGATCGGGCCGGCGCCGATCACGAGGATCGATTCGATGTCCGTGCGCCTAGGCATGGGCGGCCGGGAGGGCCATCGCGGCCACCGAATGTGTGCCGAGGCCAAAGGAAAGGGCGTTCTTTCGCTGTGCGGTCCGCTGCGATAGACTGCCGCTCATGACAAAGCTATGGAAGAAAGTCTCCAAGACTATCGAGAGGCTTCCCGAGGGAGAGCAGGATGCCATGGCTGCGATTCTTCTCGAGGAAGTCGAATCGGAGGAGCGTTGGGTGGCGGCATTCAGCGAGTCCCAAGAGCTACTTGCCGAGCTTGCCGAGGAAGCGCTCGCCGAGTTTCGCGCGGGCAAGACGACGCCGCTTGAATTCGGCAAAGGCGTTTGAAGGCGCGGGCAACCCAACGCTTCTGGACCTGTTTCAGGGCCTTGCCTGCCGACGTTCAGGAGCGCGCCCGAGTCGCGTTCGAAAGATGGCGAGCCAACCCGGCTCATCCCGGCCTTGGCTTTAAACGCATCCATGAGGCAAGACCCATTTATTCCGTGCGCGTTGCTCGTGGCTGGCGCGCACTGGGTGTGCTTGAGGATGACACCATGATCTGGTTCTGGGTGGGCTCGCACGCCGATTACGACAGGCTGATCCGTAGGCTCTAGCCCCGATACCGACGCGCCGTGCACGCGCGCGTCAATAGGCGTCCGGAAGCCGATCGGTCCCGCCCCGATCACGAGGATCGACTTAATATCAGTGCGCTTAGGCATGACGGTCCATCAAGGCGACGAAGCGTGCGAACAAATGCTGCGCGTCCTGGGGGCCGGGCGAGGCCTCGGGGTGGTATTGCACCGAGAAGATCGGCCGGCCTTCGACCTCGAGCCCTTCGAGCGAATGATCGAACAGCGAGACATGGGTCGTACGCACGCCTGCGGGGAGCGACTCGGCCATCACCTCGAAGCCGTGGTTCTGGCTCGTGATCTCGACCCGGCCGGTGGCGAGCTCCTTGACCGGATGGTTGGCGCCGTGATGGCCGAAGTGCATCTTGCGCGTCTTAGCCCCCAGCGCGAGGCCCAAGAGTTGATGGCCCAAGCAGATGCCGAAGACGGGTAGACTCGTCTGAAGCAACCGCCGGAGCACCGGAAGCGCATAAACCCCGGTCGCCGCCGGGTCGCCCGGGCCGTTCGAGAGGAAGACGCCGTCGGGCTTGTGCGCAAGGATCTCCTCGGCGCTCGCCGTGGCCGGCACCACCGTCACGCGGCAGCCGGCGGAAGCCAAGCAGCGCAGAATGTTGCGCTTGGCGCCGTAATCGACCGCAACCACCCGATGGCGCGGCGTCGTCAGCCGCCCATAGCCCTTGCCCAGGGTCCAGCCGGTTTCCTCCCACTGATAGCTCTGGCGGCAGGTGACCTCTTTGGCGAGGTCCATGCCCTCGAGCCCCGGCCAGGCCCGGGCTTTCTCGATCAACCCGTCGACCTCGAGCTGCCCGTCGGGCGCATGGCACAGGGCGCCGTTCTGCGCCCCCTGATCGCGCAGGTGCCGGGTTAGGCGCCGGGTGTCCGCGCCCGAGAGTCCGACCAGATCGTTCGCCCGCAGCCAGTCGTTAAGGTGGCGCGTGGCCCGGAAGTTCGAGGGCTCGGTGATGGCTGCGCGCAGCACCAGCCCGCGCGCCGCCGGTTCGCGTGCCTCGATGTCCTCCACGTTCGTGCCGACGTTGCCGATGTGGGGGAAGGTGAAGGTGATGATCTGGCCCGCATACGAGGGATCGGTCAGAATCTCCTGGTAGCCGGTGATCGCGGTGTTGAAGCAGACCTCGCCCACGCGCGTGCCGAACGCGCCGATGCCGCGGCCAAAAAAAACCGTCCCGTCGGCGAGGGCCAGCGCGGCCGTGGCCGAAGGGACGGACCGAATGGGCACATCGAGCATCGCGGGCGTTCCCCCGTGATCGGGGCGGCATGCGGACCGCGAGTGGCACCGCACGGCGCCGATTCGTGCGCCGCTCGACACCCACTAAGAAAAACGCTTGCGGACCGCGCGGAAGATACGCAATGACCGGCGCACCGTCAAGCTGCGCAGCCTTGCATTTCGCGCAATCTGATCAATGCGTTGAGCCCCAAGCCTTGTGCCCTTGAGGGGCTTCGTTATAGTGCGCCCCCCGAAGATTCGCCGGGGGGCTTCGTTGACCTTGCGCAAGGATCTCGACATCGCGTTGAAAGACGCGATGAAGGCGCGCGAAGAACGTGCGGTCTCGACGCTGCGTCTCATCCTGGCCGCCCTCAAGGATCGCGACATCGCGGCGCGCGGCAAGGGCCGGCCCGAGGGGGTCACCGACGACGAGATCCTCCAGATGCTTCAGACCATGGTGCGCCAGCGCCACGAATCGATCGAGTTCTACGAGAAGGGCGGGCGCCAGGAGCTCGCCCAGCAGGAGCGCGAGGAGATCGCGGTGATCGAGCGCTTCCTGCCGCGCCAGCTCGAGGGGCCCGAGCTCGACGCCGCACTCAAGCAGGCGATCGAGGAGACGGGTGCCAAGAATCTCAAGGACATGGGCAAGATCATGGCGAAGCTGCGCGCCGACTACGCCGGGCGCATGGACTTCGCCAAGGCGAGCGCTTTGATCAAGTCGCTCCTGGCCTAGATTCGGCCTCTCGCTCGATCCTCAACGGGGCGCGTCGGGCCGTGCTAGGTTTGGCCCATGGCCTTCCCGCCCCAGTTTCTGGATGAGCTGCGCGCGCGCCTGCCGCTGGCCGAGCGGATCGGGCGCAAGGTCCGGCTCGTCCGGCGCGGGCGCGAGTACGTCGGGCTCTGCCCGTTCCACAACGAAAAGACGCCGTCCTTCACCGTGGTCGAGGACAAGGGCTTCTTCCACTGCTTCGGCTGCGGCACGCACGGCGACATCATCGGCTTCGTCATGCGCACCGAGAACATTGAGTTCCTCGAGGCGGTCGAGCGTCTGGCGCACGAGGCCGGGCTCGAGCTGCCCCGCTCAGGCCGCGCGAGACCCGAGAGCGCGCGCGCCAACCGCTCGCTCGAAGCCGCGCTCGAGGGGGCGGCGCACTGGTTCGAGGCCGAGCTCAGCGGCGCGGCGGGGCGCGCCGCGCGCGACTATCTCGCGGGCCGCGGCCTCGACGCCGAGATCATCGCGCGCTTTCGCCTGGGCTTCGCGCCCGACGGGCGCACTGGGCTCCGCTCGGCGCTCAGGGCCCAAGGCTTCGCCGACGAGGTGCTCGTGGGCGCCGGGCTCCTCGTGCAACCGGAGGACCCGGAGCAGGAGCCCTACGATCGCTTCCGCAAGCGCATCCTGTTCCCGATCACGGACAAGCGCGGGCACATCGTGGCCTTTGGCGGCCGCGCGCTGGGCGAGGGCGAGCCCAAGTATCTCAACTCCCCGGAGACGCCGCTGTTCCACAAGGGCGCGCTGCTCTACGGCTTGCCCCTGGCCTTGGAGCGCGCGCGCAAGAAGCGCGCGATCGTCGTGGTCGAAGGCTACATGGACGTGATCGCGCTGCATCGCGTCGGCATCAGCAACGCGGTGGCTCCGCTCGGCACCGCGCTCACCGAGCACCAGATGGAGGAGCTGTGGCGCCTTTCGCCCGAGCCCGTGGTCTGCTTCGACGGCGATACGGCCGGCGCGCGGGCCGCCCAGCGCGCGGCCGAGCGCGCGTTGCCGCGGCTGAAGCCGGGCCGCTCGCTCAAGGTCGCCTTCCTGCCCGAAGGCACCGATCCCGACGACCTCGTGCGCGAGGGCGGCGCGGCGCGCATCCGCGCGATCCTCATCGAGGCACGACCGTTGAGCGAGGTGCTGTGGGAGGCCGCCGTGCGCGAGGGCGGACTCGATACGCCGGAGCGCCAAGCGGGGGTCATCGCCGCCCTCGAGCGTGCGATCGAGCCGATCGCGGACCGCACCTTGCGCGGCTCCTACGCGCGTTACTTCCGCAATCGGCTCTGGGAGGCGACGCGCCGGGTGAGCGCGAGGGGCCGCGCGCCGGCCTCCCCTCGGGTCCGCGCGATTGAAAAGCTGGACCGTCGGCGCCACGCCAATCCCGCGGGCGACCGGGAGCGCGCGCTGCTCCAGACGATCCTCGGATTTCCTTCCTTGATTCCCGAATTCGCCGAGGAGATCGGGCGTCTTAAGCTCGAGACCCTGCGCTTTCGGCTCTTGCGCGACGCGCTCCTCGATGCGCCGCCCGTCGAGGACGCCGCGGCGCTTTCCGCCCATCTGTGCGCGGAGCCCGCGCTCGCTGCCCTCGTCGAGGAGCTTTGCGGCGAGGGCGCGCTCGTTCTCAATTGGGCAGCCCGCCCCGAGAGCGCGAGCTTGGCCGATGCACGCATCCAGCTCCGCCACCTCCTGGACTTTTGCCAGCGCGTAGGGGAGCTCGAAACCTTCAAGCGCGAGACCGAAGCGACGTTTGCCGCCGAGCCCAGCGAGCGCAACCTGGCCCGCTTCGTCGAGGCCATCCGGCTGCTCGAGCAGGCGCCGGGCTTCGAGGCCGAGCTGCCCGACTACGGGCGCGCCTCGGGCCGCCGCCAGCCTTAACCCTTGTTTACCAAGTTTCGGGCAGGCTCGGCCCGAGGCGGCCGATTCGCGCCCTCCTTGACAGGGTGGGGGGCGCTCCGTAGAAGAAACCCTTCGTTTTCGGGGGCGTCTTGAACCCGGCAGGCGGGAAAGCCATCTTGCATATCACGATGGACGCCGGAAGGTCCGCGGGCGGGCCTTCGCTCGGCGTGGCCAGCGTGGGGCTCGCGGCTGGGCGCCGGGCGGGCACGGCGCGATGGGCCTGGGGGCCCGTTGCGGGCGTGAGCGCCTGCGTGAAGCGCCCGCCCAAGACCCGGCATACCCCTTAACGATCAGGACGAGAAGCCAACGTCGATGGCGAGCAAAGCGAGCCCAGCGGCCGACGCGCCGGAGGCCACGGAAGAGCAGTCGGACGCGCCCCTGCTCGACACCTCCGTCGCCGCCGTCAAGAAGATGCTGACCCGCGCCAAGGAGCGCGGGTACGTCACCTACGGCGAGCTGAACGCCGCCCTGCCGCAGGATCAGATGACCTCGGAACAGATCGAGGACGTGATGGCCATGCTCTCGGAGATGGGCATCAACGTCGTCGACAACGAGGACGACGGCGAGGAGCAGGCGGGCTCGCAGCGCGCGGTGGCCGCGGAGGGCGAGGCGAGCGAGGCGAGCGAGGAGAGCTCCGGTTCCTCGGGCATCGACGAGGAGGATCTCGGCCGCACCGACGACCCGGTCCGCATGTACCTGCGCGAGATGGGCAGCGTCGAGCTGCTGTCGCGCGAGGGCGAGGTCGCCATCGCCAAGCGCATCGAGGCCGGCCGCCACATGATGATCGGCGCGCTGTGTGAAAGCCCGCTCACCATGCAGGCGATCATCGAGTGGCACGAGGCGCTGATCGCCACCAAGATGCTCCTGCGCGACGTGGTGGACCTCGAGGCGATGTACGGCCGCGGCGCCGATTCGGGCGCCGGCGCGGCACCCGAGGCCGCAGCGCCCAATGCGACCGCAGCGCCCAATGCGACCGCGGCGCCCAATGCGACCGCGGCGCCCAATGCGACCGCGGCGCCCAATGCGACCGCAGCGCCGGCGCCGCTGGAATCCGGCGAGAGCCAGGATCCCGCCCCCGAGGACGAGGAGCTCGAGGAGGATTTCGAGGGCAGCGTCTCGCTCGCCGCGATGGAGGAGGCGATCCGGCCCGGCGTGCTCGAGACCTTCGAGGCGATCGCCAAGGCCTATAAGAAGCTGCGCAAGCTTCAGGAGGAGCGCCTCGAGCTCGCGGCCCGGGGCGGCGATATTACGCTGGCGCAGCAGCGGCGCTACGCCAAGCTCAAGGCCGAGCTCATCGCGCTCTTAAGCGGCGTGCATTTCAATAATCAGCGGATCGACGAGCTCGTCGATGCGCTCTACGGCATCAGCCGGCGCTTGCTGCAGCTCGAGGGGCAGCTCTTCCGCTTGGCCTCCGAGCGCAAAGTGAAGCGCGAGGAGTTTCTGAAGCACTATCTCGGCCGCGAGCTCGATCCGCGTTGGCTGCAGCGCCTCGTGCGGCTCAAGGACAAGGGGTGGGCCGAGTTCGTGCGCCGCGACCGCGAGCAGATCGTCGCGCTCCGCAAGGAAATCGCCGCCATCGCCGAGCGCGTCGGGCTCGACGTGGCCGAGTTCAAGCGCATCGTGAGTTCGGTCCAGACGGGCGAGAGGCAGGCGGGCCAGGCCAAGAAGGAGATGGTCGAGGCGAATTTGCGGCTCGTGATCTCG
>CAZVZP010000130.1:0-8056 GCA_964631625.1 uncultured Hyphomicrobiales bacterium
GACTGGCGCTTCGGCCGGCGTCTTAAGCACGGGCGCTTCGAGACCGAGTCGGGCGCAACGCACGCGAGCCTTCCGCTCGACGAATCGCTCGCCTACATCGAGCGTATTTATTGCGACTATTGCCGCGATGCCGGCGTTCAGGCGTTCACCGGCACCATCGCCGAGATCGGGCCCGGCGACAACTTCGGGCTCGCTCTTCTGCTGCTGCGCTACGGCGCGGGCGAGGTGCACGCGATCGACCGCTATTATTCGCGCCGCGATGCGCGCGCCCAAGGGGCGATCTACGCGGCGCTCGCCGAGCGGCACGGGCTCTCGCACCTGTTCGAGGGCGGGATCGCCGAAGAGCGCATCCGCGGCCTCACCTATCATGTCGGCCAAGCCGCCGAAACCTTCTTTGCCGAGCGCGGCCTTCGCTTCGATGCCGTGCTCTCGCGCGCGGTCATGGAGCACCTCTACGATCCCATCCGCGCGCTCGAGGGCATGTTGGGCGCGCTCAAGCCGGGGGGCCGCCTCGTCCACCGGATCGACCTGCGCGACCATGGCATGTTCGCGAACCGGCACCCGCTCATCTTCCTCACGGTGCCGGACTCGCTCTATCGCCGCATGACGCGGCATTCGGGCCGGCCCAACCGGGTGCTCCTGCCCGAGTATCGGGCCTGGGCTGGGCGCGCGGGCTGTGCGGCGCAATTCCTCATCACCCGGCTCGTGGGGCATGAGCGCGATCTTGAGCCGGCGCCGTGGGCAACCCTCGATCCAGCCCTGCGCGAGGAGACCGAGGCGCGGGTGGGCGAGATGCGCGCTCGCCTGGCGCCGCGCTTTCGCGCCTTCAGCGATGCCGATCTCGCGGTCGCGGGCTTCGTCTTGAGTGCGCGCAAGGGGATGAGCGGTTGAGGATCGCCTTCCTCGCCCGCTCGCTCGATCACGGCGGCGCCGAGCGGCAGCTCACGGCACTCGCGCGCGGGCTTCATGCCCGCGGCCATGAGGTCGCGGTGTTGCTGTTCTACGCCGGCGGACCCATGGCCCGCGAACTCGAGGAGGCGGGCGTGCCCTCGATCGATCTCGCCAAGAGCGGGCGCTGGGATGTGGGGCCGTTTCTCCTGCGTGCGCGCGAAGCGCTGCGGCAGATCGCACCCGATGTTGTCTACGGCTTCCTCGCCGTGCCCAATCTGGTTGCGCTCCTCGCACGGAGCCTCAAGGCGCGCCCGCGCATCGTCTGGGGTATCCGCGCTTCCGACATGGACCTGTCCCGGTATGATGCGCTGGCGCGTCTGAGCTACGCCCTCGAGGCACGTTTTGCGGGTCTTGCCGATCTGGTGATCGCGAATTCGGAGGCCGGCGCGAACGCCGCGGCCGCGCGCGGTTTTCCGCGCCCGCGCCTTGCGGTCGTGCGCAACGGCATCGACACCGAGCGCTTCCGGCCCGATCCCGAGGCGCGGCAGGCGTTGCGCCGCTGGCTCGGGTTGGGCGAGGACGCCGTGCTGATCGGCCATGCGGGGCGCTTCGACCCCATGAAGGATCACTGGACGTTCATGGAGGCGGCCGGAATCCTGGCGCGGCAGAACCCGTCCGCGCACTTCGTGCTGTGCGGCGAGGGGGTGGATGCGATCAATGGCGATCTCGCCCTGCTGATGGCCGCCACGGGCTTGAGCGGCCGCTGCCACCTCTTGGGTCCAAGGACGGACATGGAGGCGATCTATCCGGCGCTCGACCTCTTCTGCCTCTCCTCGGCCTTCGGCGAGGGCTTCCCGAACGTGCTCGGCGAGGCCATGGCGTGCGGGGCGCCGTGCGCGTCGACCGAGGTGGGCGATGCGGCAGCGATCCTGGGCGGGCTCGGCGTGCTGGCGCCGCCTCGCGACTTGCGCGCGCTGGCGCAGGCGATGGGCGAGGTGCTCGATCGCCTGCGGCGCGAGGGCGAGGCGTTGCGGCGCGAGGTGCGCGAGCGCATCGTCTCCGAGTTCGGGCAAGCGCGCATGATCGAGCGCACCGAAGAGTCGCTGCGGCGCCTCATCGAGGCGCGCTGAGCGAGCGCCCATGTGCGGTATCGCCGGGTTTCTCGACGGCGCGCTCGCGAGCGGCGCGGCGGACCTCCAGGAAACCGCCGAGCGCATGGCGCAAACGCTCGTCCATCGCGGGCCGGACGATGGCGGCACCTGGGTCGACGCCCCGGCCGGCGTTGCGCTGGGGCACCGCCGCCTCGCGATCATCGACCTCTCGGCCTTGGGCCATCAGCCGATGGTCTCGGCCAACGGCCGCTTCGTCATCAGCTACAACGGCGAGGTCTACAACTTCCGCGAGCTGCGCCAGGAGCTCGCAAGTCAAGGCGCGGTCTTCCGCGGCGGCTCCGACACCGAGGTGATGCTCGAGGCCTGCGCCGCCTGGGGGCCCGAGCGGGCGATCCCGCGGCTCATCGGCATGTTCGCGTTCGCGTTGTGGGATCGCGCGGAGCGCCGCCTGCTGCTCGTGCGCGATCGCCTCGGCATCAAGCCGCTCTACTGGGCGAAGGTGGGCTCGCTCTTCCTGTTCGGCTCCGAACTCAAGGCCCTGCGCGCCCATCCCGGGTGGCGGCCCGAGATCGACCGCAACGCGCTCTCGGCCTACCTGCGCCACGCCTACGTGCCGGCGCCGCACTCGATCTACCGCGGCGTCTTCAAGCTCGAGCCCGGCACGCTCTTGAGCTACCGGCCGGGCGAGGAGCCCCGGGTCGAGCGCTACTGGGATTTGCGCGCAATCGCGCGCGAAGGGCGCGGCGAGCTGCGGCGGTTATCGGCGCGCGAGGCGGCGGATGAGCTCGAGGCGCTGCTCAAGGACGCGGTGGGCCGACGCATGATTGCCGATGTGCCGCTCGGCGCCTTCCTCTCGGGCGGCTACGATTCCTCGATGGTCGTGGCCCTCATGCAGTCGCTCGCCACGAAACCCGTGCGCACCTTCACCATCGGTTTCCGGGAGAGCGGCTACGACGAGGCCCCGCAGGCACGCGCCGTGGCGGCGCATCTGGCGACCGAGCACACCGAGCTCTACATCGAGCCCCAGCACGCGCTCGAGGTGGTGCCCAAGCTCGCCGACTGGTTCGACGAGCCGTTCGCGGATTCCTCGCAAGTGCCCACCTATCTCGTCTCGCAGCTGACGCGCGGCCACGTCACCGTGTCGCTCTCGGGCGATGGCGGCGATGAGCTGTTCGCCGGCTACAACCGTTATTTCCTGGCCCATCGCTGGTGGCGCCGGCTCAACACGCTCCCCTTGCCGGTGCGGCGCCTGGCCGCGCGCGTGCTCAAGGGCGTTTCGGCGCCCAGCTGGGACCGCCTTCTATGGCTGGCACCAGCGCTGCGCCTGCCGCAGGCCGGCGACAAGGTCCACAAGTTCGCCGAACTCTTGGCGCTCGAGGATCCGGGCGCCATGTACCGGCGCCTCGTGACCACCTGGGACGATCCGGACGAGCTCGTACGGGGCGCCTCTGAACCGCGCGGGCTGCTGTGGGATTCGGCGCTCGCGGGGGAGTTTCCGAGCTTCATCGATCGCATGCGCCTCCTCGACACGCTCACCTATCTGCCCGACGACATCCTGACCAAGGTCGACCGGGCGAGCATGGCGGTGGCGCTCGAGGCGCGAGTGCCCCTCCTCGATCATCGGGTGGTCGAGTTCGTCTGGCGGCTGCCGGGGCAGCTCGTGTCGGACGCGCCCGAGCCCAAGTGGCTGCTGCGCTCGGTGCTCCGCCGTTACGTTCCGGCCGAACTCACCGATCGGCCCAAGATGGGCTTCGGCGTGCCGATCGGCGCCTGGCTCAAGGGGCCCTTGCGCGACTGGGCCGAATCGCTGATCGCGCCGGCGCACCTTAAGGCCGACGGGCTCTTTGACCCCGCTCCCATCGAACGGGCCTGGCGCGAACACCTCGCCGGCGCGCGCGACTGGAAGTATCCGCTGTGGACCATCCTCATGTTCCAGAGCTGGAAGGCGCGCTGGATGTGATGCGGCGCATCCCCGCGCGAGGGCAGAGGCCGTGACCCACCCGTCCGTGGCATCCGCCGCTCGCCTCGAGGCGCTCGACGAGGCTCAGGCGGTGGTCGATCTCAACCTTCGCATTCTGGCGGCCAAGCATGTTGCGCTCTCGCCCGAGAGCCGGATTCTCGACTTCGGCTGCGGCTCGGGCCGTCACGTCTACGAGCATCTCGAGCGGGGTTACCGCAACGTCATGGGCTACGATCTCGCAAGCTACGCAGAGCTACGGCGGCCTGAGGATCGGGCGCGCTTTTGCTTCTCGGCGGATGGGCGCATGCCGTTCGCCGACTCCTCGTTCGATTTCGTCTATTCCTACTCCGTGCTCGAGCACGCGCAGGGCTTCGATGCGGTGCTGCGCGAGATTCACCGCGTGCTCAAGCCGGGCGGCGTCGCGCTCCACGTGTTCCCGGCGAAGTGGCGGCCCATCGAGCCGCACACGAAGGTGCCCTTCGCCGGCGCCGTGCGCGCCTATGGCTATTTCCTGCTGTGGGCGCTTCTCGGCATCCGCAACCAATTCCAGCGCGGGCTGCTGGCGGTCGAGACGGCGCGGCGCAACGCCCGCTACGCCGAGACCGGCATCAATTACCTCTCGGGGGCCGAGCTTGAGCGGCGGTTCGGCGCGATCTACGCCGAGATGAGCTACGAGGAGCGGCTGTTCGTGCGCACCGCGCGCGGGCGCTCCCGCTGGCTCGCCGGACCGATGACCTGGCTGCCGGGGCTGGCGCGGCTCTACCGCGTCTTGCACACCCGGGTGGTCTTCGTGCGCAAGGGCGATGAGCGTGGCGCCGCCTCCATGCCGCTCAAACGGATGGCGGACGCCACGGATGTCTGAGCCGATCCACGACTACATCGTCGGGCTCGCCCGGCGGCTGTGCTCCAAGCCGAGGCCGAACCTGCTCGATTACGGCTGTGGCGCGGGGGAAGTGGTGGAGCTCGCCCGGGCCCAGGGCCTGGAGGCCTACGGCGTCGACCTGTTCTACGAGGGCGGCAGCTACCGGGCGCGCGCGGCCCAGAGCGGGCTCTTGGGCGAGCGGATCTTCGAGCTCAAGAATGGGGCGATTCCCTTCCCCGACGGCGCTTTCGACGTGGTCGTGGCCAACCAGGTGTTCGAACACATCGAGGACTTCGCGACCCCCCTCGCCGAAATCGCCCGGGTGCTCGAGGCGAACGGCGTGTTCATCAATCTCTTTCCGACGCGGGAGGTCTGGCGCGAAGGCCATCTCGGCATCCCGTTCGTCCATCGGTTTGCCAAGGACTCGCGCCTGCGCGCGTTCTACACGGCTGGGCTTCGCCACGCCGGTTTGGGCACGTTCAAGGATCGACGCAGTGTCGTCGAATGGACCGAGCAATCGCTCGACTGGCTCGATCGCTGGACCCATTACAAAGGTGTCGGCGAAGTGCGCGCGATCTTCGAGAGCCGTTTCGCGCTCGAGGATTTCAGCGCCGACTATCTTGCCCATCGGCTCGAGCGGTTCCGGCTGCTGGGCTGGCTTGCGCCGCTCTTGCGATCTCCTCCCGGCAGCGGGCTCGCGGCCTTCCTGTGCCACCGGCTCGCCGGCCGCGTCTTCGTTCTGCGCAAACGGTGAGGCCCTGCGGCGCCAAGACGCTGCGTCAGGAGGAGGTGGCGCGCGAGGGAGCGCTCGCCCCGGCGCGCAACAGGCGCTCGCGCTGGGCCCGCAGCGCCTCGGTGATCAGGAGCGCGGCGGCGAGCGCCTCGCGACCCATCTCGCCGGTGACCGCGGGCGCTCGCCCGCTCGCCACCGAGTCGATGAAGGCCGCGAGCTCGTCCTTCAGCGCATCGCCCTTCTCGAGCGTCCATTCCTCCTTGCCGATGCTCGAGAAATCGAGCGGGCGCTCCGAGTCCTTCTTGTAGAGCCGGACCACATGGCCCTCGGCCAGATCGATGCTCAAGTAATCGTCGGACTGGAAGATGCGCAGACGCCGCTCGGTCTTGCGTCCGACCCGGCTCGCCGTCACGTTGGCGACCGCGCCGCTCTCGAATTCGACCCGGGCGTTGGCGACGTCTTCGTGCTCGGAGAGAATCGGCGCACCGACCGCGAGCACGGAACGGACCGGCGAGGCGACAAGGGCCAGCAGCAGGTCGATATCGTGAATCATGACCTCGAGCACGACGTTGACGTCGGTGCCGCGCGGCTGAAACGGCGAGATGCGGTAGGACTCGATGTAGAGTGGCCGATTGATCTTTTGCGCGATCGAACGGTAGGCGGCCGAGAAGCGCTCGACGTGTCCGACCTGCAGGATGCGTTTCTTGTCACGCGCCAGGCGCACGAGCGCGTCGGCTTCCTCGAGCGTGCCGGTGATCGGTTTCTCGACGAGGACGTGCGCGCCGGCCTCGAGGAACGCCCGGGCGACCTCGAAGTGGCCTTTCGTGGGCACCGCGACGCTCACCGCATCGACGTGGCCCAGAAGCGTGCGGTAGTCGGTCGTGCTCGCCGTGTTCAGCGCCGCCGCGGTTTCCTCCGCGCGTTCGGTGTCAAGATCGCACAGCGCGACCAGCTCCGCGTTAGCGAAGCTCGCATATTTCTCGGCGTGGCGCCGGCCGAAGTGGCCGACGCCGATCACGCCCACGCGGATCTTGCGTTTTTTCGCCATGGCCTCCTGCCACTCTTGAGCCCGGGCGAAGAATCGCATATCGGGGCCGGAAGCCAAGCCGATTCGAAAGCGAGTTGGCCGGCCGCGCGCCTTGAGGGACGGCCGTGAAGATCTGCCAGGTCACGGCCGTCGGCTTCACGCTCTGCCACTTCGTCCTGCCGCTCATGGCGGCACTCCGCGCGAAAGGCCACGAGGTGGTGGGCGTCTGTGCTCCGGATTCGTTCGACGAGAGGGTGCGCGAGCAAGGCTTTCGCGTCGAGCCCATCCCCTTCTCCCGCAGCTACGATCTCTTGGCCCACTGGGCGGCCTACCGGGCGCTACGCGTACTGTTCCGCCGGGAACGCTTCGACCTCGTGCACGTCCACACGCCGATCGCGGCGCTGATCGCCCGCTTCGCGGCCTTCCGCGCGGGCGTGCCGCGCATCGTCTACACCGCCCACGGCTTCTACTTTCACGACCGGATGCCGTGGGCCAAGCGTGCGCCGTTCATCGCGCTCGAGTGGCTCGCGGGCCGCGTGACTCACCTCCTGCTCACCCAGAGCGCGGAGGACGCGCAAACGGCGCGCCGCTACGGCTTGTGCCGCGGCGCCATCGAATGGATCGGCAACGGCGTCGACCCCGCGCGTTTTCATCCGGCGGATGCGGACGAGTCCGGGCCGGCGCGCCTGCGCCGGGAGCTGGCAACGCCCGAAGGCGCGAGCGTCATCCTCGTGGCCGGCCGCTTGGTTGCGGAAAAGGGCTACCCCGAGCTGTTCGAAGCCATGCGCAGGGTCGATGCCTACCTCTGGGTCGCGGGCGCGCGGCTGGCGAGCGATCATGCGGATGGCCTCGATCCGGCGCTGCGCGCGCTCGATCGGGATTCGGGGCTCAAGGCGCGCATCCGGCTCCTGGGCCATCGCCGCGACATGCCCGAGCTCTATCGGGCGGTGGACATCTTTACCCTGCCCTCCCACCGCGAGGGCATGCCCCGCTCGATCATCGAGGCGATGATGACGGGTCTTCCGGTGGTCGCGACCGACATCCGTGGCAGCCGCGAGGAGGTGGTCAATAACGAGACGGGCTTTCTCGTGCCGGTCGGCGATGCGCAGGCTCTGGCCCAGGCGCTCGATCGCCTCGTGCGCGACCTGGGCTTGCGCCGGCGCTTCGGGGCCGCAGGGCTCGCGCGCGCACGCGCGCTCTACGACGAGCGCATCGTGCTGGCGCGCCAGCTCGACCTCCTCGGCCTCGCCTAGAGCGAAATCCGCCGGAGTGGAATCGCGCGGGATTGTCTTGAGCCTCCCGGTCGACCCCCCACCCCAGCCCTCCCCCGCGAGGGGGGAGGGAGCTATTTTTTTGTCCCCCCTCCCCGCGTGGGAGGGGTAGGGGAGGGGGCGCTTGAACTTGGTCGGATTCCGCTCTAGAGCAATATCCACTCGGATTGAACCGTCCGGTTCAATCCGAGTGGATGAAA
>CAZVZP010000131.1:0-2826 GCA_964631625.1 uncultured Hyphomicrobiales bacterium
CAGATGGACCGCTGGCACATCGTGGCGACGCTCAATTACCTGCCGCCCGAGGAGGAAGTGAACATCGTGCTCGCCAAGGTGCCCGCGTTCGACACTGCGGACGGGCGCAAGATCGTGCGCGCCATGGTCGAGATGGCGGGCTTGACGCGCAACGGCTTCATGGCGGGCGACATCTCCACCGTCATGTCGCCGCGCACGGTCATGAGCTGGGGCGACAACGCGAAGATCTTCGACGACATCGACTACGGCTTTCGCGTGACCTTTCTCAACAAGTGCGACGAGCTCGAGCGCCCGATTATCGCCGAGTACTACCAGCGCGCCATCGGCCGGGAGCTCAAGGTCTCGAGCGCCCCGCTCGGCGAGACCGCCAAGGGGCGCGCGCAATGAGGGCGCGGCGCTAAGGCTCGGCCGCGGAAGGTCCCTCGATGGCCGAGGCCATGACCCGACACCACGTGTTCTATCAGGCGGTCGAGGCGGCGATGCGCGCGCTCGCGAACGATCCGGAGCTGCACGCCGTGTTCGGGCCGGAGAGCCCGCACAGCGCGGGCGCGACCGTGTTCCTGCCCGATCTCTCGGCGGTGCCCGATCCGCGCGAGGTGGGCAGCCTGCGCGGCGAGGCCGACGCCGTGGCGCTGCGCCGGCGCTTTCACGACAGAATGACGTATCAGCGCGGCCGGCCCCGCGGGCGCACCGGGCGCGCCGTGTTCGAGGCGCTCGAGCAGGCGCGCGTCGAAGCGGTAGGCGCCCAGCGCCTCGTGGGCTGCGCCGGCAACTTGAGCGAGGCCTTGGACAAACGGTGCCGCGACAAGGGCTACGATCAGGTCTCCGACCGCGCCGACGTGCCGGTGGCCGAGGCCATCGGCGTCTATATGCGCCACGTGCTCTCGGGCCGGCGGCTGCCCGCCTCGGCCCAGAATCTCGTCGAGCTGTGGCGGCCCTGGTTCGAGGCGCGTGCCTCGGAACCCATGAGCAACCTCGCCCGCGCCGTCAACAACCAGGCGGCGTTCGCGCGAGCGACCCGCCATCTGATCGATGCGCTGGGCTTCGGTGACGAGGAGGCCGAGGAGGACGACGAAGACGAGCAGGCCGAGGAGCAGGCGGCGAACGATTCCGACGATCAGGGCGAATCCGACGAGGGCGACGCCGATGCCGACTCCGACAGCTCGAGCTCCGAGAGCCGGGAGCAGGCGAGCGCCGAGGGCGAAAGCACCGAGGACCGCTACGACGACGAGGAAGGCCTCTCGGGCGATACCGAGGAGACCGAGGAGCCCGGCAACGCCCAGCTCTCCTACAGCGGCGACAACCGCTCGCGCGAGCCGTTCTACAAGGCCTTCACGACGAGCTTCGACGAGATCGTGCCGGCGGAGGCCCTGTGCGACGAGGCGGAATTGGCGCGGCTTCGCACCATGCTCGATGAGCGTCTCCAGGGCTTCAACACCGTCGTGGGGCGGCTCGCCAACCGGCTGCAGCGGCGCCTGCTCGCGCAGCAGCGGCGCTCCTGGGAGTTCGACTGCGAGGAGGGCCTGCTCGATTGCGCGCGGTTGCCGCGTGTGGTCGCGAATCCGCTGCAGCCACTCTCCTACAAGGTCGAGAAGGAGACCAAGTTCCGCGACACCGTGGTGACGCTCCTGATCGACAACTCGGGCTCGATGCGGGGCCGGCCCATCATGCTGGCGGCCATGAGCGCCGATATCCTGGCGCGCACGCTCGATCGCTGCGGCGTCAAGTCCGAGCTCCTGGGCTTCACCACGCGCGCCTGGAAAGGGGGCCAGTCGCGCGAGCAGTGGCTCGCCCAGGAGCGCCCGGCGAACCCCGGCCGGCTCAACGACCTGCGCCACATCATCTACAAGACCGCCGACATGCCCTGGCGGCGCGCCCGCAAGCACCTGGGGCTGATGCTGCGCGAGGGGCTGCTCAAGGAGAACATCGACGGCGAGGCGCTGTTGTGGGCGCACAACCGCCTGCTCTCCCGCTCCGAGCAGCGGCGCATCCTCATGGTCATCTCGGACGGCGCGCCGGTGGACGACTCCACTCTGTCCTCGAACCCGCGCAACTATCTCGAGCGCCACCTGTGCGCGGTGGTCGATTGGATCGAGCGCTATTCCAACGTCGATCTCATCGCCATCGGCATCGGCCACGACGTCGGCCGCTACTACCGGCGCGCGGTGACCATCACCGACCCCGAGCAGCTGGGCGGCACCGTGCTCGAGCAGCTGGCCGAGCTGTTCGACGAGAAGCCGGCCGCGCGCCAGGCCGCCTTCGAGCGGCGCCAGCGCTTCCAGGCGGGTATCCGGGCCCGGCGTCCCCACCCGCGCGCCCATTAGGCGCGCGACGATCCGCCCGCGAGGATCGACGTTCCAAGCAATGCGTGCGTGAGCTTGGGCCGTGCCGGCGCGCCAGAGAATGGGCGGATGAAGACCAAGGCGTTGCCCCAAGAACCGGTGCTTGCGCCGGACGGCTCCAAGATCCGCGAGCTCGTGGTGGGCGCTCGCGCCAGCATGGTTCATTGCACGCTGGCGCCCGGCGCCGTCTCGCGCGCGGTCGCGCACCGCACCGTCGAAGAGCTGTGGTTCGTGCTCAAAGGCGAGGGCGAGGTCTGGCGCAAGCTGGGCACGCGCGAGGAGACGATCGAGGCGCGTCCCGGCACCTCGCTCGACGTTCCCTTAAGCGCGCACTTTCAGTTCCGCAACACCGGCGTTGGAGCGCTGGAAATTCTGATCCTCACGATGCCGCCCTGGCCCGGCGCGGCAGAAGCGTATCGCGTGCCCGATCACTGGCCGAGCGGCTGAGCACGTTCCAAGCGGGATCAGCAGCGCTCAGGCCGGA
>CAZVZP010000131.1:2836-7964 GCA_964631625.1 uncultured Hyphomicrobiales bacterium
CGCTTCGGCGACGAAGGCTTAAGGCTCGCCCCCGCGCGCTCGTAGGCTTCGTCGAACCACGCCTCCAGCGCTGGATTGACGCCCCGGCAGCCAGCGGCGACGGCGTGCGCCCAACGCACATAGCCGCGCCGGCGCGCCAGCGGCCAATCCTTGGGCGGGCTCTCGGCAAGCGCGCGCAGGTTGCTCGTCTTATCCGCAAGCTTCAGCATCTTGGCACGCCGCGACTTGCGCGGCGCGGTCTCGACCTGGCGGCGCTTGCGTACCGCCTTGGCAAGCGACGTATCGTCGGAAACCTCGGCGACCAGGGCAGCCACCTTTGCGCCGAACAGACGCGTAAGCTCCGCCTTCGTCGTTTTCGTATCCTCGATCGTATCGTGCAAGAGGCCGGCCACGACGAGGGCGGGATCGCGCCCGCCCGTGGCTTCGGCGAGGAGCGTGGCGACCTCCGCCAAGTGATTGATATAGGGCTCGGCCCTGGCGCCCTTGCGCCGATGGGTTGCGTGCTTCCGCGCGGCAAAGTCGAGCGCCTGGGCCAGCAACAGCACGTCTTTGCTCATGGCCTGGTCTTAAATAGAGATGAGCTTCGGGCCGCGAGGAGAACCGCTACGCGAGATTGCGCGCGAAAAACTCGAGCGTGCGCTGCCAGGCGAGCGCGGCGTCCTCGGCCTCGTAGCGGGCGCCGGTCGGATTGGCGAAGGTATGATCGGCCTCGTACCAGTGGACCTCGAGCTTTTTCCCGGCTTCCGCCATCGCCGCTTCGAAGCCCGAGACCATCTCCTTCGTGATCCACTGGTCGCGGGTCGCGAAGTGACCGAGCACCGGGCCCTTGAGCGGCGCGAGTTGGGCCGCCGACTTCGCCACCTCGCCGTAATAGACGACGGTCGCATCCGCGGGCCGCGCGAGCGAGGCATTGAGCGCCCAGCCGCCCCCGAAGCACCAACCCACGACGCCGAGCTTGCCGGTGCCGCGGTTCGCGCTCGCAAGATAGTCGCTCCACGCCGCGCAGGTCTCCGTCGCCTGCGCCGCATCGACCGCGGCGATAAAGCCGCGCGCCTCATCGGGATCGTCCGTGACCTTTCCCCCGAACAGGTCGATCGCCAGCGCGAGGTAGCCTTGGCTCGCGAGCTCGGCCGCCACCGCCTTGATCTGCTCGTTCAGCCCCCACCACTCATGGACCAGCATGACGGAAGGCGCGGGCGTCGTTGGGGGAACGCCGAGCGCGGCGGAGGCCGTGCGTCCGCCGGGCAGCGCCAATGTGACCGGCCTGAGCGTGTCGGCCGCGGCGCGCGCCAGCTTCGCGTCCGCGAGCACTGCGGCCAAGGGCAGCGCCGCCAGGCCTTTGAGGACGCTGCGGCGCTCGATCATCGGGAAATCTTCCTCTAGCGTGTGGCCTGGGCGCGCTTCTTCTCGATCCGGCGCTTCAGACGCCTCGCGTTCTGCGAGAGCACCTTATCGGCGGCGCTCAAGAGGTAGGCGTCGAGCCCGCCCCGCTTCTCCATGGTGCGCAGGCCCGCCATGCTGACGCGAAGCCGCACGGCTTGGCCGAGCGTATCGCTCAAGAGCGCGCGCGACTGCAGGTTGGGCAGGAAGCGGCGCCTGGTCTTGTTGTGGGCGTGGCTCACGTTGTTGCCGGCCTGCACGGCCTTGCCGGTCAACTCGCAGCGTTTCGACATCGCTTCCTCGCTCCCTCGCTACCGGAGAAAAGATAGATTTTTCAAAGCGTTATTTATCAGAACTCGGCGCTACACGCGGTCCGTTGTTTACGGGATTTCGCCCCCCTCCGTCAAGCCAACTCGCCGCCCCGGCAGAAACGCTTTGGACGCTCGCAACTTCGGCTGTAGAGATCGAGGGAGGTGTCTTTCATGCCTCTCGCCGGGCTGAAGGCGATTATCTCCATCCCTGGAACATCCAGCTAA
Organism: uncultured Hyphomicrobiales bacterium; assembly: GCA_964631625.1. Taxonomy (GTDB): domain Bacteria; phylum Pseudomonadota; class Alphaproteobacteria; order UBA828; family JAPUJA01; genus CAZVZP01. The sequence goes on from CAZVZP010000131.1 coordinate 4,753, forward strand.
CCTATGGAAAATATTAACGAAAAAGTCCGTTTTCTTGACAAAGTTATCATCTGATGATAGGTATAAACTCGTGGACGATACACTCGATCGTTTGCTTGATCTCGATGGCTGGGTCTTGGAGGTAGGTGACGGTTTCTGGGTCAAGATAGAAGCCCGACGAGTCGCACCAACCGTGCGGAAACCAAGCGGCATCGATTATAGCTTGTGTCTGTTCGGGCCGTCGGATGAGCGTTTGATCTGCTACGACAACGCGCACCGCATCGCCGTGGGGAGCGGGTCGGCGCGAAGGAGAACCAAACTAAGCGATCACGTCCATAAGGGCCAAAAGGTCAAGCCGTACGCCTATACGGATGCCGAAACCCTTCTTATCGATTTTTGGGATGATGTTGATCGGATTCTCAAAGGACAATCAGGTTCATGAAAATGAAGAATCAAGCGCGGGTGCTGCGAATCGGCATTGCCTCTCGAAAGGAGATGCGCGCCCGGACGATCGCGATCGCACGCGGGGAGTATAAGCCTCGGCCTGATGATCCCAAGGTATGGTTTAGTTCCCTGGAGTCTTTAGCTCAGGTGCTGTCTAGCAAGAACCAACTGCTTCTGGAGCTCATCAGACGTGCGCGTCCGGCATCGATCAAGGAGCTTGCCGACCTCTCCGGGCGGGAGGAAAGCAACCTGTCGCGGACGTTGCATACGATGGAACGATATAAACTGGTGCAGCTGAAAAAAGCCGAGCGTGGCCGCATTGTTCCCGTAGTACCGTACGAGAAAGTCGCCCTCGATCTGCCGATTGCGGCCCAAGCAGCTCGATTGCAGAAAGATAAAGCATTGGGCATGGACGGTTAGCCGAGACAGCAGAGAGAACCATAGCTCAGGAGCGCGTCCACGCCGGCGGATGCCCCGCTAATCCACGGTTAGCGGGACATTCGTTTTGAGCGCGCTTGACATCTCAATGGCTAACCGAATGCTACCCTGCGCCACGCCTCTTGGCGAAGGCCGAAAGGATTTCGCGGGCGGCCGCTCCCGGGGCAAGCGTGCCGGCCTCGACCTTGGCTTCCAAGCGTTCGGCCAATTCGGCGATCCCTGCGCTTTCCTCGAGCTCGCTCAGGAGCGTGTCCTTGACCTCGGACCACATCCAGGCGCGCGCCTGCGCGGCGCGTTTCGCCTCGAGCGCGCCCGAGGCTTCGAGGCCCTGCCGGTGCTCCCGGATCACCGCCCAGGCCTCGGCGATGCCGGTGCGCTTGAGCGCCGAGCACAGCTCGACGCGTGCGCGCCAGGAGCCCAAGCGCCGCGGCATGAGGCGAAGCGCCGAGCGGTAGTCCGCGCAGGTGCGCTGCGCCTGATCCTTGAGCGCGTCGTCGGCCTTGGTAACGAGGACGATATCGGCAAGCTCGATGGCCCCGCGTTTCAAGCCTTGAAGCTCATCGCCCGCGCCGGGTGCGATGAGCAGCACGAAGCTGTCCACCATGTCGGCGACCGCCGCCTCCGATTGCCCGACGCCCACGGTCTCGACGATCACCACGTCGAAGCCCGCCGCCTCGCAGGCGAGCATCGCCTCGCGCGTGCGCCGCGCCACGCCGCCCAGCTGCCGCCCCGAGGGCGAGGGGCGGATGAAGCTCGCATCGCTGCGCGCCAGCTCCTCCATGCGCGTCTTATCCCCCAGGATCGAGCCGCCCGAAACGGCGCTCGTGGGATCGACCGCGAGCACGGCGACCTTGTGGCCCTCGCCGATCAAATGCAGCCCGAAGGCCTCGATGAAGCTGGACTTGCCCGCGCCCGGCGCGCCCGAGATGCCGATGCGCACGGCCGTCCCCGTCTTGGGCAGAAGCGCCGCGATGAGCGCCTCGGCGGCCTTGCGGTCGGCCGACTTGGTCGATTCGATCAGCGTGATCGCCTTGCCGAGCGCGCGCCGCTCGCCCGCGAGCACGCCGCGCGCAAGCTCCGACGGCACGCTCAAGGAAGCCCCGGCCTCAAGCCGCTTTGCGGCGGTTGCGGATCAAGGCCATGATCTCGCCCGCGGCCACCGGGATATTGGTGCCGGGCCCGTAGATCGCGGCGACGCCCGCGCGGCGCAGGAACTCGTAGTCCTGGGGCGGGATCACGCCGCCGCACACCACGATCACGTCCGAGCCACCCATTTTCTTCAAGACCTCGATCATCTGCGGCACCAGCGTCTTATGCCCCGCCGCCTGGCTCGAGACGCCAACGACGTGCACGTCGTTCTCGATCGCCTGGCGCGCCGCCTCCTCGGGCGTCTGGAACAACGGCGCCACGTCGACGTCGAAGCCGATGTCGGCAAAGGCGGTGGCGATCACCTTGGCGCCGCGGTCGTGCCCGTCCTGGCCGAGCTTGGTCACGAGCATGCGCGGACGCCGGCCTTCGGCTTTGGCGAACTCCTCGACCTCGCGCCGGATGCGCTCGAAGCCCGCATCGCCCTCGTAGGCCGAGCCGTAGACGCCCGAGATCGAGCGGATCACGGCGCGATGGCGCGTGAACACCTTCTCCATGGCGTCCGACATTTCGCCCACGCTCGCCCGCGCCCGCGCCGCCTCGACGCACAAGTCGAGCAGGTTGGCGGTGCCCCGCGCACCCTCGGTGAGCGCCTCGAGCGCCTTGCGGCAGCGCGCCTCATCGCGACTCGCGCGCACATGCTTCAACCGCTCGATCTGGCGCTCGCGCACCGCGCTGTTGTCGATCGAGAGGATCTCGGGCACGTCGGCGCTCGCCGCCGGGTACTTGTTGACGCCGACCACCACCTCCTCGCCGCGCTCGATGCGCGCCTGGCGGCGCGCCGCCGCCTCCTCGATCTTGAGCTTGGGTGTGCCGCTCTCGATCGCCTTGGTCATGCCGCCGAGCTTCTCGACTTCGTCGATGAGCTTTAACGCGTGCTCGGCCAGCGCGTGGGTCAACGCCTCGACGTAGTAGCTGCCGCCCAAGGGATCGACGACGCGCGTAACGCCGGTTTCCTCGGCCAAGAGGAGCTGGGTGTTGCGCGCGATCCGCGCCGAGAACTCGGTGGGGAGCGCCAGCGCCTCATCGAGCGCGTTGGTGTGCAGCGACTGGGTGCCGCCGAGCGTCGCGGCCAGGGCCTCGTAGGCGGTGCGGATGACATTGTTGTAGGGGTCCTGCTCGGTCAGCGAGACGCCCGAGGTCTGGCAGTGGGTGCGCAGCGCCAGGCTCGCCGGATTTTTCGGCTGAAAGCGCTGCATCAGCTC
>CAZVZP010000132.1:0-7918 GCA_964631625.1 uncultured Hyphomicrobiales bacterium
GATTGACGAGGCGCGCACGCCGCTCATCATTTCCGGGCCGACCGAGGACAACTCGGATCTCTACGCCAAGGTCGACCGGCTCATCCCCCGGCTCGCCGAGAGCGACTACGAGAAGGACGAGAAGCTCCGCGCCGTGACGTTCACCGAGGAGGGGGCCGAGACCATGGAGCGGCTCCTCGCCGACGCCGGGCTGCTCAAGAGTGCGAACCTGTACGACATCGAGAACGTCGGCATCGTGCATCACGCGAACGTGGCGCTGCGCGCCCACAAGGCGTTCCAGCGCGATACGCACTACATCGTCAAGGATGACAAGGTCGTCATCGTCGATGAATTCACCGGGCGGATGATGCCCGGCCGGCGCTTTTCCGAAGGGCTGCACCAGGCGCTCGAGGCCAAGGAAGGCGCGCCGATCCAGAACGAAAACCAGACGCTCGCCTCGATCACCTTCCAGAACTACTTCCGGCTCTACCCCAAGCTCGCCGGCATGACGGGAACGGCGATGACCGAGGCCGCGGAGTTCGCCCAGATCTACGGCCTCGAGGTGGTCCAGATCCCGACCAACCTGCCCTGCGTGCGCGCCGACAACGACGATCAGGTGTTCCGCACGGCGAAGGAGAAGTACGCGCGCATCGTCGAGGAGATCGAGGAGGCGCGCACGCGCAGCCAACCGGTGCTGGTCGGCACCGTGAGCATCGAGAAATCCGAGATCCTCTCGGACATGCTCAAGAAGAAGCAGGTTCCCCACAACGTGCTGAACGCCCGCTATCACGAGCAGGAGGCGATGATCATCGCGCAAGCCGGGCGCTTCGGCGGGGTCACGATCGCGACCAACATGGCCGGGCGCGGCACCGACATCCAGCTGGGCGGCAACCCGGATATCCGGATCAAGGCCGAAGCGGGTGCCGAGGCGGACGAGGCGGACGAGGCGGCGCGAAAGGCGGGGGCCGAGCGCATTCGGGCCGAGGTCTCCGAGGAAAAGAGGAAGGTGATCGCGGCCGGCGGGCTCTACGTGATCGGCAGCGAGCGGCACGAGGCGCGGCGCATCGACAACCAGCTGCGCGGGCGCTCGGGCCGCCAGGGCGATCCGGGCATGTCGACCTTCTTCCTCTCGCTCGAGGACGACCTGATGCGCATCTTCGGCTCCGAGCGCATCGACGGCATGCTGCGCAAGCTCGGCCTAAAAGAGGGCGAGGCGATCGTGCATCCTTGGGTCAACAAGGCCCTGGAGAAAGCTCAGCAGAAGGTCGAAGCGCGCAACTTCGAGATCCGCAAGAACATCTTGCGTTTCGACGACGTGATGAACGACCAGCGCAAGGTGATCTACGAACAGCGGATCGACCTCATGCGCGCGGACGACGTCTCCGACACCATCGCCTCCATGCGCGAGGAAGTGATCGACGACATGGTGAGCCGCTGCGTGCCTGCGAAGGCGTATCCCGAGCAGTGGGACGTCGAGGCGCTGCACGAGGAGGCGCTCCGCGTGCTCGCACTCGATCTGCCGATCGCCGAGTGGGCCAAGGAGGAAGGGATCGCGGACGAGGAGATTCGCACGCGCATCGCCAACGCGGCCGAAGAGCGTTATGCGCGGAAGATTTCGACTTACGGCGCGGACATCATGCGCGTGGCCGAGAAGAGCCTGCTCCTGCAAATCCTCGACCGGCATTGGAAGGAGCACCTCCTCAACCTCGATCATCTGCGCCAGGGCATTTCGCTCCGCGCCTACGCCCAGCGCGATCCGTTGAACGAGTACAAGCGCGAGGCCTTCGATCTGTTCGCGGGCTTGCTCGCGACGCTGCGCATCGCCGTGACCCAGCTCTTAAGCCACATCGAGCTGCGCGTGCAGCGGCCCGAGGATCTTCCGCCGCCGCCGCAGCCCATGCGCGAGGGCCGCGAGGATCCGGCGTTCGCGCCCGCGCCGCTCGAAGCGGCGGAGCCCGCGGTGGCGGTTGCGGGTGCGATGCCGGCACGCGCAGCCGAGAGCCGGGCCAGAGCGTCCGCCGGCGCCGCTGTCGCGGAAGGGCTGCCGACGCTGCGCCACTCCGCCTTCGATCCGCACAAGCCCGAGACCTGGACCCAGACCGGGCGCAACGCGCCCTGCCCCTGCGGCTCGGGCAAGAAGTACAAGCACTGCCACGGCCGGGTGGCCTAAGGGGCACCAGGCGCACCGAGCTCCTTGACGCCTCGCGTCCCTCGCCCCACCTTGCTCGTCGTCATTCGGGTCCGGGCCCCTCTGGCAGCCGGCCGCCCACTGGTTGTGATGTCGGACCCTTCCGCTTGCTCGGGCGCCGCGGCGCCCGAGTTCTGGGCCTAGGGGAAGGGTTCGATGACGACCTCGATCTGGGGCTGGCTCGGCTTCACAGCCTTCATCCTCGCGCTCCTCGCATTCGATCTCGGCGTGCTTCATCGCAAGCGCCGCGAGATCGGCGTGCGGGAGGCGCTTCTGCTGAGCGCCGGCTATGTGGCGATTGCGCTCCTGTTCGGCATCGGCGTGTTCTGGCTTGGCGGCGCGGAGACCGGCTGGCAGTTCTTGACCGGCTACCTCATCGAGAAGAGCTTAAGCCTCGACAACATCTTCGTCATTTTCCTGATCTTCGCCTATTTCGGCGTGCCCAAGGCCTATCAGCACCGGGTGCTGTTCTGGGGCATCTTGGGCGCGATCGCCCTGCGCGCCGCGTTGATCTTCGCGGGCGTTACGCTCATCGACCGTTTCCATTGGGTCGTATTCATCTTCGGCGCATTCCTAATCGCAACCGGCGTCAAGATGCTGATCGCCGCCCAAGCGCAGCCCGACCTCGCGAAGAACAAGATCGTCCGTCTCTTGCGGCGCCGCCTGCGGGTGACGGAAACCTACGACGGCGACAAGTTCGTTGTGCGCCGCAACGGCGCGCTGTGGGCGACGCCGCTCCTGCTCGCGCTGGTGCTCGTCGAGGTCACGGATCTGGTGTTTGCGGTCGATTCGATTCCGGCGATCATCGCGATCACGCAGGACCCCTTCATCGTCTTCACCTCGAACGTGTTCGCAATTCTGGGTTTGCGTGCGCTCTACTTCGCGCTCGCCAGCGTCGTGCCGCGCTTCCGGTATCTCAAGTACGGGCTGGCGCTCGTCCTCGTGCTGATCGGGGGCAAGATGATCGTGAATGGCTGGTTCGGGGAAAAAACGATCCCGACCGAGATCGCCTTGCTGCTCACCGCTCTCCTGATCGGCGGCGCGATGGCCTTTTCAATGATCAAGACCCGCAAAGCACCGCCGGTTCTGGCGCCCCAGGACTTGACAGGCTGGATTCCCGGCAGTCCGGCGCGGGCCCTCCCATCCGAAACGGCAGCGAGAAAGAAAAAGGAAATATCCCGTTGACAGCGTCGATCTCGTGACGACCGAGCGGCGGGGGGTCGAAGTGGACGCAGGGCGCGGGCTCAGCCGGCGTCAGCTCAAGCTCGCCTGGCCCATGGCGATGAACTTCTCGCGGCGCTGGGCGCGTAGCTCCCCACCGCTCAGATTGCCGAGCGCGTCGAGTGCACGGCCGAGGGCCGCGCCCACGTCGCGGATCGTCGATTCGGGCGCCCGGTGCGCGCCGCCGATGGGCTCGGCGATCACCTCGTCGATGAGCCGGAGCCTGAGCAGGTCCTGCGCCGTAAGCTTCAAGGCCTCGGCCGCCTCCTGCGCGTGCTCGGCGCTGCGCCAGAGGATCGAGGCGCAGCCTTCCGGAGAGATCACCGAATAGATCGCGTGCTCGAGCATGAGCACCCGGTTCGCCACCGCGAGCGCGATCGCGCCGCCCGAGCCGCCCTCGCCGATCACGGCCGAGACGAAGGGCACGCGCAGCGCAAGGCAGCTCTCGATCGAGCGGGCGATGGCCTCGGCTTGGCCCCGCGCCTCGGCGTCCACGCCGGGATAGGCCCCCGCCGTATCGATCAGCGTGATCACGGGAAGGCCGAAGCGATCGGCCATGCGCATGAGGCGTGTGGCCTTGCGATAGCCTTCGGGGCGCGCCATGCCGAAGTTGTGGCGCACGCGCCCCTCGGTGTCCGCGCCCTTCTCATGGCCGATGAGCATGACGGCGCGGCCGCGAAAGCGCGCCGGCCCGCCCAGGATCGCCCGATCCTCGGCAAACAGCCGATCACCCGCGAGCGGCGTGAACTCGGTGAACAGCGCCTCGACGTAATCGGAGAAGTGCGGGCGCTCCGGGTGGCGCGCGACCAGCGTCTTCTGCCAGGGCGAAAGCCGTGCGTAGGTCTGCCGCAGGAGCCGCTCGGCGCGGCCCTGCAAACGCGCGACTTCCTCGGCGATGTTGACCCCGCTCTGCTCGTCGAGGCGGCCCAGCTCGCGGATTTTCTCCTCGAGCTCGGCGATCGGCTTCTCGAAGTCGAGGTAAGTGGTCACGCGCGCCCGACCGCCCTGCTCTCAACCGCGCGGCGCGGCCTTAAGCCCCGCCGTGCCCGTGGCGATCTGGTCCGCCTTGGCCACGAGCGCCTCGGCCTGGCGGATCGAGGCGATGTCGATGAGCCGCCCATCGAGCGTCACCGCGCCCTTGCCTTCCCGGTCGGCCTCGGCCATCGCCTCGAGAATCCGGCGCGCCTTGGTGACCTCGGCCTCGCTCGGGGTCATGACCTCGTTGGCGATCAAGACTTGCGAGGGATGGATCGCCCATTTGCCCTCGCAGCCCAGCACCGCGGCGCGGCGCGCCGCCGCGCGGTAGCCGTCGGGGTCGGAGAAGTCGCCGAACGGTCCGTCGATCGGGCGCAATCCGTTCGCGCGTGCGCCGACCACCATGCGCGCGAGCGCGTAGTGCCACATGTCGCCCCAATGCAGCGCGCGATTGCTCCCCTCATCCTTGTCCGTCAGGACGGCGTAATCGGGATTGGCGCCACCGATATTTGTCGTGCGCGCGCGGGTCGAAGCCGCGTAGTCCGCGACGCCAAAGTGGAGCGACTCGTTGCGCGGGCTTGCCGCGGCGATGGCATCGACATTCATCATGCCGAGCGCGGTCTCGATCAAGAGCGCGAAGCCGATCCGCTTCTTTCGCTTCCTCGCCGTTTCGATCTGCGTCACCAGCACGTCGACCGCATAGACATCCGCCGCCGTGCCCACCTTGGGGATCATGATGAGGTCGAGCCGCTCGCCCGTCTGCTCCATGACATCGACGACGTCGCGGTACATGTAATGGGTGTCGAGACCGTTGATGCGCACGGTCATCGTCTTGTCGCCCCAATCGACATCGTTGAGCGCGGCGATCACGTTCTTGCGCGCCTGCGGCTTCTCGTCGGGCGCGACCGCGTCCTCGAGATCGAGGAAGATCACGTCGGCCGCAGACTTCGCCGCCTTCTCGAAGAACCGCGGCTGGCTGCCCGGCACCGCGAGCTCGCTGCGGTCGAGGCGCGCGGGCGCCTGACGGACAAGGGTGAAACTCATCGGAGGTCTCCCTGCGGGCGGCCTGCGCCGTCGATGCCCGGAGCCGCCGGTTCTGATGGGTGTCGTCGAAGGCCTAGCTAATTGCCCGCTCGGACCGCCAAAGTCAACTGCGCGAGCGGGTCTCGGACAACGGATGGTGCCGGGTGACCGCCTGCTTGAGGTGCTCGTCCAAGAGGTGGGTGTAGATCTGGGTCGTCGCGATGTCGGCGTGCCCCAGCATCTTCTGCACCGCGCGCAGATCGGCGCCCCGCGCCAACAGATGGCTCGCAAAAGCATGACGGAACGCGTGAGGCGAGACCTTGTCCTCATCGACCCCAGCCTCGCGCGCGAGCGCCTTCAGCATCTGCCCGAGCCGGTGGCGGGTCAAATGGCCGCTCGCGCCGCGCGAGGGGAACAGATATTTCGACGGGCGAGCGTCCGGCACATAGCGCTCGCGCCGGCGATGATAGGCTTCGAGCGCGGCCAGCGCCGGCTCGCTCAGGGGTACCATGCGCTCCTTGCCGCCTTTGCCGCGCACGATCAGACTACGACGTTCGGGCTGCACCGCATTGACCGGCAGCGCAACGAGCTCGGAGGCGCGCAGGCCCGTGGCATAGAGCACCTCGAGCGCGGCGCAAAGCCGCAGCGCAGCGGGCGCCGGCCTCTTGCGCACGCGCTTAAGCGCGGCGCCGATCAACGCCTCGACCTCGCGCTCGGTGAGAAACTTGGGCAGCCGCAGGCCTTGCCGCGGGCTCTCGACAGTGGCGCACGGATCGTCCGCACGCCGGCCTTCGCTGTTCAGGAAGCGGAAGAACTGCCGCAGCGTCGAGAGGCGACGGGCCAGCGTGCGCGGGGATCGCGCGGCCCGCGACAGCCCGCGCAAGTAGCCTTCGACGATCGCCGTCGAGGCCGTGTGAGCCGACGCGCCCTCCTTGGCGGCGAAGCGCGCGAAGTCGGCGAGATCGCGGCGATAGGCCTCGAGCGTCAGCGGCGCGGCGCCCCGCTCGGCCGCCATCATCTCGAGAAACGTCTCGATCGCACGCTGCGCGAGATCGTCGGTCGACATCGATCAGCCTTTGCCAGAGGCCAACAGGGCCTCGACCGCAAGCGCGCGGGCGTCACTCTCGAGGCCCACGGCCTGCAACGCGGAGAGCACCGCCGACACGACGGTCTCGCTGGCGCCCGCCGGGCCGTCCTCGCCCAAGACGACAAGCGCGAGCAGCACGGTCTCGCCGAGGCGGAAATTCGCCGAGGCGTCCGCCAAGCTGTGCCAAGCCGCCGCCGAGGGCGAGGACACGGTCACGCGGATGGGGCCCGACAGCAGCTCGCGCCAGTAGCTCTCCGGCACGTCGTAACCGAGCGCATCCAGGAGCGCCAGAGCGAGGCTGAGCCGCCCAACCTCCGCGGCGTCGCGCCTATCGCTCTCCCCCGCCCACCACTGGCCCATCGCCTCGCCCATGCCGAGAGGCACGTTGCCGGAGATCACCGCGAGCGGCCAGAGCCGGGCGAAGGCTCGGGCGGCCTCGGGCGCGAGCGCCGCCTGCTGGCGCGCGACCTCGTACCAGCCGCGCGTGCGCTCGGCATCGCCGGAGGCCAACGCCGCGGAAGCGGCATCGGCGGCAAACCAGCCGAGCGCGGCGCCGGGCGCGATCTGCGAGAGGATCGGCGCGCTCGCACGCGCGACGCTCGCGAACACGCCCGCCGCTTCCGCGTGGCGCCACAGGGCGGCGAGGGCTTCGGCCCGCACCGTGGGATCGATCATCGGGTGGGCGCGGCCCACGGTCAGCTCGTCGGCGCCGAGATCGAGAACCCGATGGCCCCCGGCGGGCGCCCCGGCGGAGGGCTCCGTCAGGTTGCCGCCCACGGGTCCGAGCAGGGGCTCGAGGACGAGCCTGGCCTCGTGGGCGAGGGTACCGCCGGCATAGAGGCCGCAGACGGTGGCCTGGCCCGCGGCGAGCCGGCGGCGCAGCTCCGCCACGTGCCTCAAGACCTCGTGGGCGGGTGCGGTGAAGGGGCGCGGGACGAAGGCGGTGCCGCCGAGGGCGGCGATCGCGGCCTCGCCGGCGTCCTCGAGCGTGGCCACCGTGATGCGGCGACCCTGTGAGCCCGGCGCCACGTCCGGGCCGAGGAGGGCCACCACGGCGGGCTTGCCGATGGCGTCGAGCCGCGCCTCGATGGCCTGGCGCACCCCGGGATCCGGCGGCTTGCCTATCACCACGAGCAGCTCGGTGGCGGGGTCGGCGCCGAGGGCGTCGAGCGCGGCGAGGGTCATGCGCCCGCCCACGGCGGCCGCCATGTCCCGGCCGCCCACGCCGATGGCATGGGACACGCCCTCGCCGCGCGCGGCGAGGAGGGTGACGACGTGCTGGAGCCCGGTCCCCGACGCGGCGACCAGCCCGACCCGCCCGCGGGGCACCGCATTGGCGAAGCCCAGGGGGACGCCGCCCAGGTAGGCGGTGCCGCAGTCGGGCCCCATCAGGAGCAGGCCGCGGTCCAGCGCCATCTGCTTCAGCGCGATCTCGTCCTCGAGCG
>CAZVZP010000133.1:0-3290 GCA_964631625.1 uncultured Hyphomicrobiales bacterium
AAGGGCCCGATGAGCGCGACCCGGCGACGCTCGCTCCGGGGATCGACGTGCCGGTGCCGCCGCCCTCCGAGATCAAGGGCGTGCGCCTCGGCTTGAGCGTCGATTTCAGCCATTATCGCGTGGACCCCGACGTCGAGGCCAACTTGCGCGCCGCGGCCAAGGCCTTCGGGGATGCGGGGGCGGTGGTCGAGGAGGTCGATCTCGGCTGGAGCGCCGACTTCTACCACGCCTGGTACAACCACTGGCGCGTCTTTCATGCCACCTTCTTCGGGCACTATCTGGAGAAATGGCGCGCCAAGATGCATCCCGAGCTCGTCAAGTTGCTCGAGGAGGGTTTGGCTCTAAGCGCGGTCGACTACAAGAAGAGCGAGATCGAATACAGCAAGGCGTGGGCAAAGCTCAGACCTGTGCTCGAGCGCTGCCAGGCGCTGATCTGCCCAACCGAAGCCCTGCCCGCGCCCGAGGTGACCCGCGCCGAGAGCGAGTTCGACGGCTTCGACGAGAAGGGCCGACTCTTGGGCCTCGACATGACGATGCAGTTCAACGCGCTCAAGCTGCCCGCCATCTCCGTCCCGACCGGCTTCTCGAAGGACGGGTTGCCGACGGGGATGCAGATCGTGGGCCGGCGTTACGACGATCTTAGCGTGCTCCGTATCGCGCGGGCCTACGAGACGCTCAGGCCGTGGGCGCACAAGCGGCCGCCAGTCTAGGGATCGCGCCGCCTCGGCGATCAAAAAAAACGGGCGAGGCCGAGGCCTCGCCCCTGGAAATCAGCCCGGCGCTGGCGTCGCCTCACTTGTGCCTGACGAGTTCCTCGGGCAGCTGGGAGATCCGATCTTCCTTGATCGGCATCTCGACGACGCGCGCCTTGTACTTGCCGGTCTTGACGAGCTTGCTGAAATGGCGCGCGCACTGCTCGAGCGTCGGAAACCACACCTTGCCCTTCTTGTGCATGGCTTCGAGCATCTTCTCGACCTGGCGGAGCCGCGCCGGCCGGCCCGACAGGAAGGGGTGCCAGACCGTCTGCCAGAAGCCGCCGTACTGCCACGCCGCCTCGAACTCGGACATATAGACCTCGGCCGCCCGCTCCGGGGACGAGATCGGCATCATGTAGTCCATCTCGATGCTGTGCATGTAGTGGGGCCAGTCGTCCATGGCCCAGAAACCGGGCAGCTCGACCAACTCGCCGCCCGAGCGGCTGCGCACGATGTAGGGCACGTCGTCGCCCATGAGCGAGGTGTCGTACTCGAAGCCGAGCGAGGTCAGGATCTCGGTCGTGTGCTTCGAGTACTGATAGAGCGGGGCCCGATAGCCCACGGGCTTCTTGCCCGTGAAGCGCTCGATCACATCCATGGCCCGGGCCGTCCAATAGAGCTCACGGTCGCGGGAGTGCAGGTTCGGATTCTCGTGCAGGTAGCCGTGGTGGCCGATCTCGTGGCCGCCCTTCAAGATCCGCTCCACCGCCTTGGGATGCTCTTCGATGCACCACGCCGGGATGAAGAAGGTGATCTTCATGCCGAAGCTCTCGAAGAGCTTGCAGATACGCGGGACCGCGATGTCGGGTCCGTAGCGAAGCATGGTCATGCAGCTCACCTTCTGCGCCGCATCTTCCGGGTAAACGATGTGCAAGATGCTGTCCGCATCCATGTCGAAGGTGTACGACGCGGCGACCTTGGCCCCGTTGGGCCAGGGCACCGGTTTCTCGATCATCGGCACCATTTCTCTCCCTCCTCTTCCGTGTCTGGGCTGGCTCGGTCCGAGCCCTAACACTACCCTCGCGCGCGTTCGGGCGCCAGCGAGCCTTAAGCGACGGCGCCGGCGAAAATTTTGCATTGCCCGCATCTGCCCTTGCTATGATCCAAGCGAATTCCGGACGGCCCGCGCAACGGTGCCCCGGAGGGGATGGACCAAGGGAGACTGTCGATGCCGGCACTGACGAAAGTCGAGCGCACGATCCACGTTCCGGCCCGGACGGGCGCGAGCGTCGAGCTCAAGAAGGGTCAGCTCATCCGAATCACGGACCTCAAGGGCGCGCAGCCCTGCGACTTCTGGGCCTTCAACAAGAACGACCACTGGGAGTTCCTGGCGCCCGAGTACACCAAGGTCTCGATCATGAAGACCTATCCGCGGGTGGGCGATGCGGCCTACACGAACCATCGCCGCCCCGTCGTGACCCTCGTCGAGGACCGATCGCCGGGCCAGCACGACATGGAATTCGCGGCCTGCGACGAGGAGCGCTACCGCCAGCTCGGCGCCAAGCTGCCGCACGCGAGCTGCCAGGACAATCTGCAGAAAGAAATCAAGAAGCGCGGCATGACGCTCAAGGGCATCATCCAGCCCTGGAACCTGTTCACAAATTTTCCGATCTTTCCGGACGGAACCATCGGCATCAAGGCGCCCGACAGCAAGCCGGGCGACAACTGCACGCTCCGCGCCGAGATGGATTGCATCGTCGTGGTCTCGGCCTGCCCACAGGACATGAACGAAACCTGCGGCGGCACCCCGACCGACCTGCAACTCGAAATCGGAGCCTAGTGGTGCGAATCGAACACTTGGTACCCGCGACTGACCTCACCCTTCGAGACGGCCCTTCGGGCCTCCTCAGGGTGAGGCCCAAAATCGGCCCTCATCCTGAGGGCGAGCGCGAGCCGAGCGTCTCGAAGGATCAGGGTCATCGGGGACTCATGTGTTGAAACGAGACCACTAGCGAGCCCGGCATGGGGCCTGATGGCGCCCGGCGCCCTCAGGCCCGCCCTGCTAGAGGAACACCCGGCAGTTGATCCAGCGCTTCTTGTTGATGCTCACGACGTTGTCGCCCGTGAGCTCGGCCTTGCTCACGGGCTCGCCCCGGCCGAGCGCCGCGCGCAACGCCTTGGCCATGACCTCGGGCGGCGCCAGCGCGAGATCGGGCGCCGTGCCGAAGCGCGCCTTGTGCTGCTTCCAGAGCTCTTCAAGCTCCGTCTTAACGGGTTCGAGCATCGCCTTCTCTCCCTTGGGCGGAAGACCAGCGTCGAGTTATCATAGATCAGTTTGCGCCGCCGGACTACGGCTCAGCGGAAGGTGTTAATTTTTCTGAGCGGATGGACGCTCGCGGGCTCGCGCAGACAGCGGGAGATTTCATGGCAGAGCAAGGACGGATCGCCGTCATCACTGGCTCGAATCGGGGCCTCGGGCTCGAGACCGGCCGCCAGCTCGACAATAACCTCGCGATCATCCTCGGCATCGCCCAGCCCTGGGGCGAGTATTTGGCGGGTTGGGAGCAGGGCAACTTTCCGTTTGCCTTTGCCGAC
>CAZVZP010000133.1:3300-7914 GCA_964631625.1 uncultured Hyphomicrobiales bacterium
CCAGCTCGCGGCCAAGGCCTACCGCGTGGTCTTAAGCGACCTCGCGGAAAACCCGAGCGAGGAAGCGCGGGTGGTCTTTGCCGCCCTCGGCCGCCCGTTCCACTATCGCCGGCTCGACGTCTCGGACAGCGCGAATGTGCGCGATTTCGCCGCCTGGCTGACGCGCGAGGCAGGCGTCGCCGACGTGCTCGTCAACAACGCCGGCATCCAGGGCGATCCCGGTCTGCCCGAGGAGCCGGAGGATTTCAAGCTCGGCACGTTCTTCGCCGCCGACGTCGAGATCGCCAGACGCACGATGAACGTCAATGCCTTCGGCGCCTTCCGCATGATCCAGGCCCTCGCCCCGGCGATGCGCGAGCGAAACTACGGCCGCATCGTCAACGTCGCCTCAGGGATGGGACAGCTTGCGGACATGAACGGCGGCTGGCCGAGCTACCGCATGTCGAAGACGGCGCTCAATGCACTGACCCGGATCGTCGCCGACGAACTCAAGGGCACGAACGTGCTGATCAACTCGGTGTGTCCCGGCTGGATGCGCACCGTGATGGGGACGCAGAGGGCGCCGCGCAGCGTGGCGCAGGGTGCGGACACGGTGGTCTGGCTCGCGACGCTGCCCGACGGCGGCCCGAACGGCGGCTTCTTCCGCGACCGCAAGCCGATCCCTTGGTAGGACCGATCACCGATTCTTGATGGCGGAGCGCCTCGCCGCAAGCCAAGGCCGCCTTACTTCGACTGGCGACATCGAGAGCTGAGACGTGACGATACCAGTCCCTCGCGCATCGTGCGGCGCACACCTCGCCGCGCTCTTCATCCTCTCGCTTCTCGCCGCGCGCCCGGGACCCGCCGTCGCCGAGGAGGATCTTACGCGCTTTGCGCAGCACGATGCGATCTCGACCCAAACCATCGATCATGGGGTCTGGGGCGAATTTCTCTCGGCCTACGTCGTCACCGATCCGTCTCTGGCCTTGAACCGGGTGGCCTACGGCGCCGTCAGAGCGCAGGACAGGGCACGGCTCAACACCTACCTCGCGCAGCTCTCCGAGACGTCTATCGACCACTATAACCGGGATGAGCAGCTCGCCTTTTGGCTCAACCTCTACAATGCGCTGACCGTGCGCCTCGTGCTCGAGCATTATCCGGTGGCCTCGATCCGCGACATCGACATCTCGCCCGGCCTGTTTGCCGATGGCCCCTGGGGTGCCACGCTCGTCGAGGTGGAGGGTGTTGCGCTCAGCCTCGATGACATCGAGCATCGCATCCTACGATCGCTCTGGCGCGACCCTTTGATTCATTACGGCGTGAGCTGCGCTTCCGTCGGCTGCCCCAACCTAGCCGACCGACCCTACACCGGCGCGGACGTGCACGACCTCTTGGCGAAAGGCGCGCGGGCCTATATCAACGGCCCGCGCGGCGTCGTTCTCGCAGAAGATCGGCTTGCCGTCTCGAGCATCTACGACTGGTACGAGGAGGATTTCGGCGGCTCGGATGCCGCGGTACTCGCCCATCTTCGCGCCTACGCCGAGTCGCCGCTGCGCGCGGCTCTCGAGTCGCGAACCGGGATCGAGGAATACCGCTACGACTGGTCGCTCAACGAGGCAATTGTCCGCCCGGATTGATCCGGGCCCACTTGGGTGCGCGCGGGTTTTAAGCTAGCATCCTATCTCGTATGCAAGCCACGGAGGACAGGCGGACATGAGACGGGCCTTCAAGTCTTCGAGCGTTCTGGCCCTTGCGGCCCTCGCCGTCGTTGCCGGCTGCGAGTCAATCCGTCTCGACCGCGGCGACGTGCTCGGCAACGCGGCCACGGGTTACGTGCGCGATCCGGAGGTCATCGTCGCCACGACCGATTGGTCGGCGACCGAGTCCGTGGGCCTCGTGTGCAAGGACTACCGGGTTCGCCCGGAATCGTTCGCGTTCGAGCAGGGACGGGCCTATCGCTTGCGCCTGTCGAACCCCGATGAGGGCCTGTACTACGTGGTGGGCGAAGCGTTCTACAAGAGCATCGCCGTGCAAAAGCTCGTGTCCGCCGCCGGCGAGGAGACCTTCCCCTATTACGAGGCGATCGCGCTGGAGCCGGGGCAAGGCAAGGATCTCTATTTCGTGCCCGTGCAAGACGGCAGCTTCACGGTCGAATGCTCGGGCCTGTGGAACATGGTGCTCGGCAACACGGCGCGGATCGCGGTCGCGCCGACGCCGGAGTTCGAAGCCACGCTCGCCAGCGAGGCGGCCATGAGCGCAGCGTCCGTGAGCGATGCGGCGGCTGCGGGGCCTATCGATCCGAGCCTGCGCGCGCGCGAACTGGTGATGAACGACATCCGCACCGCCGACCGGCAGGAGCTCGAGGCGATCAAAGCGGACCTCGCGCGCATGCAGGAATTGATCGCGCGCCGCGCCGCGGAGCTCGGCGCTGCCGGCGAGTGAGCCGAACCGCTGCGGGGTCAGCGGGCACGCGCGAGCACGGCCTTCGCGGTCGCGCCGAGCGAGGCCGGGTCGGGCGCGACCACGACGCCCGCCTCTTTTAGAATCTCGACCTTCTCCTGGGCCCCCTCGCCGAAGGCCGAGATGATCGCGCCCGCATGGCCCATGCGCCGGCCCTTGGGCGCGGACAGCCCGGCCACGTAGGCCATCACCGGCGTCCTCATATGCGCGCGCACGAACGCCGCGGCCTCGGCCTCCTGCGGGCCGCCGATCTCGCCGATCATCAGCACCGCCTTGGTCTCGGGGTCGGCCTCGAACAGCTCCAGGATGTCGCGGAACGATGAGCCGTTGATCGGATCGCCGCCGATGCCCACGCTCGTCGAGACGCCGATGCCGAGCGCCTTCATCTGCGAGGCCGCCTCGTAGCCGAGCGTGCCCGAGCGGCCGACGATGCCGACCGGCCCCGGAATGTAGATGTGGCCCGGCATGATGCCGACGAGCACCTTGCCCGCGCTGATCACGCCCGCACAGTTCGGCCCGATGAGGCGCATGCGCTTGTCCGCGCGGTAGCGCCACATGAAGCGCTTGACCAACATCATGTCCTGCGCCGGGATGCCGTCGGTGATGGCGACGCACAGACGGATTCCGGAATCGGCGGCCTCCATGATCGCGTCCGCCGCGAACGGGGGCGGCACGAACACGACGCTGACATCGGCCCCGGTCGCCTCGACGGCCTGCTTGACCGTGTCGAACACCGGCAGGCCAAGGTGCGCGGTGCCGCCCTTGCCGGGAGTGACGCCGCCCACGACGGTCGTGCCATAGTCGAGCATCTCTTGGGCATGGAAGGACCCGATCTTGCCCGTGAAGCCCTGAATCAGGACGCGGCTGCTCCGATCGATGAGAATGCTCATGGTCGCACCCTCGCCTTCTGCCAGGCCTTGACGACCATGGCGGCGGCCTCCGACAGGGTGTCCGCAAGGAGCACGGGGAGCCCGCTTTCGGCCAAGATCCTGCGGCCCTCCTCGACGTGGGTCCCCGCCAGGCGCACCACGACCGGCACCGTGGCGGGCTGCTTCTGGAGCGCCTGGACAAGACCCTCGGCGACCCAATCGCAGCGATTGATGCCGGCGAAGATGTTGACGAGGACGGCCTCGACGTTCTCGTCCGAGAGCACGAGGCGAAACGCCTTGGCCACGCGCTCGGGACTCGCGCCGCCGCCGATATCGAGGAAGTTCGCGGGCTCGCCGCCCGCGTGCTCGATCATGTCCATGGTCGCCATGGCAAGGCCCGCGCCGTTGATGATGCAGCCGATCTGGCCGTCGAGCCCGACATAGCTCAAGCCTCGGTCGGCCGCGCGCGTCTCGCGCGGGTCTTCCTGCGACTTATCCCGCAGCTCCGAGATCCGGCGGCGCCGAAACAGGGCGTTGTCGTCGAATGTCATCTTGGCATCGAGCGCGAGCAGGTGGCCTTCCGCGGTGACCGCGAGCGGGTTGATCTCGACCATGGTGGCGTCGAAATCGCGAAAGGCCTGATAGCAGCCAAGCATGATCTTGACGCCCTCGGCAATCTGGGCGTCCTTGAATCCCAGGCCAAAGGCGATCTCGCGCGCCTGAAAGCCCTGCATGCCGACCGCGGGATCGACGCTGACGCGGATCAGCGATTGCGGCTGGTTGCGCGCGATGTCCTCGATCTCCACGCCACCCGCTGAAGAGGCCACGACCATGACCCGCTCGGACTTGCGGTCGAGCACGAAGCCGAGATAGAGCTCGCGCGCGATCTCGCTGGCCTCCTCGACGTAGAGGCGATGGATCAGCTTGCCCCGGCCCGCCGACTGTTGGGTCGCAAGGCGCCGGCCGAGCATGGCCGCCGCCGCCTCTTCGACCTCGTGGTCGCTGTGGCACAGCCGGATGCCGCCGGCCTTGCCGCGGCCCCCCGCATGCACCTGGGCCTTGACGACCCATCTGTGGCCGCCGATCTCCTGCGCCCGATACGCCGCTTGCTCCGGGCTGTAGGCCACGCCGCCGCGGGGGATCGGCACGCCGAAGCCGACGAGCAGCTCCTTCGCCTGATACTCGTGAATATCCATCGTTGCTCCCTTTCCACCGGCCCATCGAGGCGGGCGGGTCCTAGAGCAGCATCCGATCAGTTGGAATCGCTTTCAGCGATCCAACGACCGGATAAAGCTGCTCTATCGTC
>CAZVZP010000134.1:0-1382 GCA_964631625.1 uncultured Hyphomicrobiales bacterium
GGCCGGCAGGCCCGCGCCCGCGGCGATCAGCAACGCAACGGCGAATCCCTGGGCGAATCGCACAGCTCTCGTCTACCCCATGATGGCGGTGCCGGGCAACCTGCCGCTGCAGGCCGAATGCCCCGCGCGCGGCGCCGGCACGAAGGCCCCCGCCCTTGCCGCCGGTGCCCCCTGCGCACTATGCTCGCAAGTGGTTAGGAAATCTTGAGCATCGGCAGCGCGTGGGCATGTTTCAGGGCTCGATGACGGCGTTGATCACGCCCTTCCGGGACGGCCGGCTGGACGAGGCCGCGTTCCGCGCGTTCATCGACTGGCAGATCGCCGAGGGGGCCGATGGCCTCGTGCCCTGCGGGACGACCGGGGAATCGGCCACCCTCTCGCACGCCGAGCACATGCGGGCGATCGAGATCTGCCTCGAGGCCACGGCCCGCCGGGTGCCCGTGATCGCCGGCACCGGCTCGAACTCGACCGAGGAGGCGATCACGCTGACCCGCCACGCCGAAAAGGCCGGCGCGGATGCGGCGCTCTTGATCACCCCCTACTACAACAAGCCGACGCAGGAAGGGCTCTATCAGCATTTCAAGGCGGTGCACGACGCCACCCGTCTGCCCCTCATCCTCTACAACGTGCCGAGCCGCACCGCGGTGGACATGTCGGTGGCAACCCTCGCGCGGCTCGCGGAGCTGCCCCGCATCGCCGGGGTCAAGGACGCGACCGCCGACCTCGCGCGCCCCTTGCGCCTGCGCCGCCTCGTCAAGCGCGAGTTCAGCCAGCTCTCGGGCGAAGATGCGACCGTCGTGCCCTTCCTCGCCCACGGCGGAGTGGGCTGCATCTCGGTCACGGCGAACGTCGCGCCCCGCCTGTGCGCGGAATTGCACCGGGCCTGGCGCGCGGGGGATGCCAAGAAGGCCCTCGCGCTGAACGAGACGTTGCTGCCGCTGCACGATGCGATGTTCGTCGAGACCAACCCGATCCCGGTCAAATATGCGGTGAGCCTGCTCGGGCGCTGTTCCGGAGAGATCCGCCTGCCGTTGACGCCGCCGTCCGAGGCCTCCCGCAAGGTGATCGAAGGGGCGTTGCGCGAGGCCGGCCTGATCGCTTGAGGCCGTTATGACCGAGGCCTCGGCTCCGGCGCGCGTTGTGGCGCAGAATCGCAAGGCGCGCCACGATTACGCCATCGCGGATCGCTTCGAGGTCGGCATCGTGCTCAAGGGCAGCGAGGTCAAGTCGCTGCGCGCCGGCAATGCGAACATCGCCGACGCCTTCGCCGAGGCGCGCGGCGGCGATCTCTATCTGATGAATGCCTATATCGCCGAGTACCCGGGCGCCGCGCGCTTTCAGCACGAGCCGCGCCGCCCACGCCGGCTGCTACTCGATGTTTC
>CAZVZP010000134.1:1393-7422 GCA_964631625.1 uncultured Hyphomicrobiales bacterium
GCGAGCTCGAGCGTCTGATCGGCAAGGTCGAGCGCGAGAGCATGACGCTCGTTCCGCTCTTGCTCTACTTCAACGCGCGCGGCATCGCCAAGATCGAGCTCGCGCTCGCGCGCGGCCGACGCAAATACGAGAAGCGCGAGGCCATCAAGGAGCGCGAGTGGCGGCGCGAGAAGGGGCGCCTGATCCGGCAAGACCAGCGGTAGCCCTGCGTTCCCCGAGTAAGTCGTTCGGCTCGGCCCCGCCGGTTCGCGCATGCCGACGGCCTGAGAGGGCGCACCCCTAGGCGATGCGCCCGCCGGACGCCCCGGGCTTCGCGCGTCCCGGCTCAGAGCTCGGCAGGGGGTGGCATGGCCTCGAAGGCGGGGAGCGCGGGGTCGAGGTGATCCCAGGGCAGCAGCCGTTTCGTGTAAACGGCCATTTGTGGGGACAGGCCCGACGGATCGTCGAGGCTCGCCACACGAACCGCCACCGTGCCGGGATAGCCGGTGCTGCGGGCGAACAAGGGGCTGCCGCAGCGCGGACAGAAGCTCGACGTCACCGTATTGCCGCTGTCGGCCGGCCACGCAAAGCTCTTGACCTCGCCCTTAAGCTCCAAGGCACCATCGGGAACCATGGCGTCGAACGAATGACCCGACCCGCTGAGCTTGCGGCAGCTGAGACAGTAGCAGAGCTCCGTCATGACCGGCTCTGCGCTCACCTCGTAGCGCACGGCCCCGCACAGGCAGCCGCCCTGGTAGGCCGCGCTCGGCCCCTTTGATCCGCTCATCGTCATCTCCTCTAACCTTCAGCTTGATAAACTTGCATTATGTAAGTTACAGGCGACAGCGGCATAGTCACTTGTTGTTTGTAAGTTATTCTATAATTCCCGCCCACAGCGGCCGCGAGAGGGCCATGACCCGCCCCAGCACCGACCCCTGCTCCTACCGCTCCCAGTGCCCGCTTGCCGCCGCGCTCGATCTCGTGGGCGACAAGTGGAGCTTCGTCATCATCCGGGACATGATTGGGAAGAAGTGGAAATATCAGGACTTTCTCCGATCGCCGGAGCGCATCCCGACCAACATCCTGGCCAGCCGCTTAAAGTCACTCGAGGGCAAGGGGATAATCGAGAAGCGGCCCTATCAGACGAGGCCGGTCCGATACGAGTACCGCCTGACCGAGAAGGGAGCCGATCTGTTGCCCGTGCTCCAACAGCTTGCGCTCCGGGGCCACAGGCATATTCCCGGCCGATGGTCGCCGCCGGCGTGGTTCCTGAAGGCGCGGCCAGAGGACTTGCTCGCGCCGTGAACCTCGAGGAAGCTTGCGCAGGGGCAATGCCGGCTTGATCGCCCGCAGAACGGATAGCGAGATGAACGAGAAGAAGGGCACGCTCAAGGAAAAGCTCATCCGCGCCAAGGAGCGTTGGGCGCGCGAGGGCCGGCTCCTGACTGGCAAGGCCGGGGACCCCGAGAGCGAGCGGATACCGCCGGGCCAGCGCGAGGTGCGCGACTTTCCCGTGCTCGACCTCGGTGTTGTGCCGCGCGTGCGCCTCGAAACCTGGCGCCTCGACATCGGCGGCCACGTCGAGCGGCCCTTGAGTTGGAGCTGGGCCGAATTCAAGGCGCAGCCCCAGGTCGAGATCGTCTCCGACATTCATTGCGTCACCGCCTGGTCGCGGCTCGACAACCGCTGGGCGGGCGTGGCCGCGCGCCACGTGATCGAGAGCGCGAAGCCCAAGCCGGATACGCGCCACGTGATCCTTCATTCGCTCGACGGTTACACCACCAATGTGCCGCTCCCGGTCTTTGCCGGAGAGGACGTGCTGCTCGCCCATGCCTGGGAGGGCGAGCCGCTCGCGCCCGAGCACGGCGGCCCCGTGCGCGTCGTCATCCCGCGTCTCTATTTCTGGAAGAGCGCCAAGTGGCTCGGGCGCATCGAGTTCGTGGCGCAGGATGCGCCCGGCTTCTGGGAGGTCCGCGGCTATCATAACGAGGGCGATCCGTGGCAGGAGGAGCGCTACGGGAGCCCGAAGCGCTGACGGCGATGGCGGAGAAAGCGGTTCGCCCCGAGACGGTCCAGCGCATCACGAGCGCGGTCTTTCCCGCTTTCGCGCTGCTCGGTGCGCTCGAGCTCGACCTGTTCTCGCGGTTCGCGGCGGGGCCACGGAGCGCCGCGGAGATTGCGCGCGAGACCGGCTGGAGCGCCGACAAGCTCGACCGTCTGCTGCACGCGTTGGCCGCCTCGGGCCTTCTTCTCGCGCAGGGCGAGGGGCGTTTCTCCAACACCCCCGAAGGGGAGCGCTATCTGATCCGGGGGCGACCCGACGATCTGGGCGAGGCGCGCCTCATCTTCCGCGACGCCTGGGAATCCTGCCTGAAGACGGCGCAGTCGGTGCGTTGCGCCGAAGCGCAGGCCAAGCACGATTTCGAGGCCATGGACGAATCCGAGCTCGAACGCTTTTTGCGCGGGCTCGCGCCGGGTGCGGCGGCCTCGGCGAGTGCGTTGGCGCGTCAAGCGGATTTCACCCGGGTGAAGCGGATCGCCGACGTGGGCGGCGGCTCGGGCGCGCTCGCGGCCGCGCTGTGCCAACGCTTCGAGGCGTTGCGCGCGAGCGTCTTCGAGCTGCCCGCGGTCGTGCCCGTGACACGGCGCCTGCTCGCCGAGCGGGATCAGACGGGCCGGGTCGAGGTGCGCGCCGCCGATCTCGCAAACGAGCCGATGCCGGGGCCGTTCGACGCGGCGGTGTTGCGCAATTTCCTGCAAATCTTCGACGCCGCCGGCGCGGCCCGCGCGCTCGCCAATGTGGCCGCGGGCGTGCGGCCGGGGGGCGCGATCTACGTCCTGGGCATCGGCGTGCTCGACGACAGCCGGCTTGCCCCCGCCGAGGCGGCGCTGTTCGACTTGGTCTTCCTCAATGTCTACGACGGCGGGCGCTGTTACACGGAAGCCGAGTACCGGCGCTTCGCCGAGGCCGCCGGGCTTACGGGCTTCGCCCGCGTGACGCTCGAGGGCGGCTACGGCCTGATCACTCTGCGGACGCCGGGGTGAGGCTCAGCGGGCCGCATCGAGGCGCTCGCGCAAGGCGCGCAGCACGGCGTCGAACATCGGGCGCGTGAGCCGTCCGGTCTGGGTGTTCTGGCGCGAGCAATGATAGCTCGCGGCGAGGATCGGACCCCCCGGCAGAAGGTGGATCGCGCCGTGCGCGAACGGCGCCTGCCG
Source organism: uncultured Hyphomicrobiales bacterium (assembly GCA_964631625.1). Taxonomy (GTDB): domain Bacteria; phylum Pseudomonadota; class Alphaproteobacteria; order UBA828; family JAPUJA01; genus CAZVZP01. The sequence goes on from CAZVZP010000134.1 coordinate 4,589, forward strand.
GGGCTTGAGGCCAAGCGCCGCCACGGTCTGCTCGTGGGCGATTCGTCCGAGCGTGAGCAGCGCTCGGAGCCGCGCCATGGCCGCGATCTCGGCCTTAAGAAACGGCCGGCAATTTGCGAGCTCGCCGCGCTCGGGCCGGTTCCCGGGCGGCACGCAACGCACGGCGTTGGTGACGCGGCAGTCGGTGAGCGCAAGGTCATCGTCGAGGGCCGCGCCGTAGCGTCCCCGGGCAAAGCCAAAGCGCGCCAGAGCGTCATAGAGGAATGCACCGGCGTTGTCGCCGGTGAAGGGACGGCCGGTGCGGTTTGCGCCCTTAAGACCCGGCGCGAGCCCAATAACCAGAAGCCGCGCCTCGAGCGGGCCGAAGCTCGGCACCGGCGCGTTGTGCCAGGAGGGCTCCGCCTTCCGATTGCGCGCGCGATAGGCGGCGAGCCGCGGGCAACGGGCGCAATCGCGGGGCGGCGCGATGGGGCGGCGCAGAGCGGCTCGCCTCGCTTCAGAGGTTCGAGACGTTGCTCGTGCGCTCAACGGCGGGCTGACGCGCGATCAAGGGCGCGAGCTCCTGCAACTCGATGAAGATATCGGCCTGACGGCGCAGCTCATCCGCGACCATCGGCGGTTGCGAACGGATCGTGCTCACGACCGAGACGCGCACGCCCCGCCGTTGCATGGCGTCGACAAGGCGGTGGAAATCGCCATCGCCCGAGAAGAGCACCGTGTGGTCAAGGTGGGGCGCCATCTCGAGCATGTCGATGGCCAGCTCGACATCCATGTTGCCCTTGATTTTCCGGCGCCCCATCGAATCCGTGAACTCCTTGGTCGGCTTGGTCACCACGGTGTAGCCGTTGTAGTCGAGCCAATCGACGAGCGGGCGGATCGGCGTATAGTCCTGCTCCTCGAAGAGCGCCGTGTAATAGAAGGCGCGCACGAGCCGCGCCCTGCTCTCGAATTCCTTGAGCAGGCGCTTGTAATCGATCTCGATGCCGAGTGCCTTCGCGGCGGCGTAGAGGTTGGAGCCGTCGATGAACAGAGCAATCCGTTCCTGCGGGTAGAAGTGCATGAGTAAAATCCCTTCGTGGACAAATAGGCCGGGTCGGCCCGGTCTCTCGCGGCGATAGGTAAGGCCAGGGGCTAATGAAGGCAAGCGTTCCGCAAAGGCCCTCGCCGTGATCCTGATCGCGCTCGGCGCCAATCTTGCGAGTGCGGCCTACGGACCGCCGCGCCGGGGGCTCGAAGCGGCGCTCGCGCTGCTCGAAGCCGAGGGCATCCGGGTGGGTGCCCGGTCGCGCTGGTGGCTGAGCGAGCCCGTGCCGCCTGCGGACCAGCCCTGGTACGTGAACGGCGTGGCCCGCATCGAAACCGCTCTTAGCCCCGAGCTGCTGCTCGAGCGCCTGCTCCGTCTCGAAACCCGCTTTGGCCGAGTGCGGGGCGCGCCCAATGCGCCGCGCGCGCTCGACCTCGATCTTCTGGACTACGAGGGAGAATGCCGGGCGCCCTCGGCGCCCTCGGGCCTTACGCTGCCCCATCCGCGCCTCGAGGGGCGGGCCTTCGTGCTCAAGCCGCTGGCCGAGGTCGCGCCCCAATGGCGCCACCCGGTCTCCGGCCGCAGCGTGTCCGAACTGATCGCCGCGCTACCCCCGGGGGAGGCGCTGCGCCCGCTGCCCGAGGCCCTGGATTAGCGCCGACTTGCCTTTGCCCGGACCCCGCGATAAATGTTAAGCGATTTCGCCCCCTTGCCGCGTATCGCTGGAGGCTCGGCCCATGGCGCGCCTAACCGTTGAGGACTGCATCGACCGGGTACCCAACCGTTTCGATCTCGTCATGCTTGCCTCCCAGCGGGCGCGCGACATCGCGGCCGGCTCGCAGCTTACGGTGGAGCGCGACAACGACAAGAACCCGGTGGTGGCGCTGCGCGAAATCGCCGCCGGTTCGGTCGACGTCCAGCAGCTGCGTCGCGCGCTGCTCCAGGGCTTGCATCGCGGTCCGGAGGTGGACGAGCCCGAGGAAGAGGAGATGACGCTGATCAGCGCCGACCAGGCCTGGACGGGCGTGGTCCAGGAGGAGAGCCCGGCGGGCGCCGAAGGCATGCACGAAGAGGGCTCGACCGAGGAGGGACCGCCGCCCGAGGACGAGGAAGGCGAGGAAGAGTCCGCAGGAGCCAAGGAGGGCCCGCCGTCTCCGGAGGAGGGCCCGCCGTCTCCGGAGGAGGGCCCGCCATCCCCGGAGGAGGGCCCGCCATCCTCGGAGGAGGGCCCGCCGTCCCCGGAGGAGGCCCCTGGCTTCGCGGAGGGCGCCGACGAGGGGTAGCGGCACCTCCTTGGCCGCGGCTCGAGCCTCGGGCCGCCGCGCTCGGGACGGGGGCCGGGCCCGCGACTTTAGCGGTGATGTGGCGTGATCCGTCAATATGAGCTGGTCGAGCGGGTCAAGGCCATCGACCCGACGGCGGATGAAGACGCGCTCAACCGCGCCTACGTCTTTTCCATGAAGGCCCACGGCACGCAGAAGCGTGCCTCGGGTGATCCCTATTTCTCGCACCCGCTCGAAGTTGCGGGCATCCTGACCGAGCTCAAGCTCGACTCGGCCTCGATCATCACCGCGCTCTTGCACGACACGATCGAGGACACGCTGACCACGCTCGAGGAGATCGAGCGCCTCTTCGGCCCGGAAATCGCCCGGCTGGTCGACGGCGTGACGAAGCTGTCGCGGCTCGAACTGCAGTCGGAGCAGACACGGCAAGCGGAGAATTTCCGCAAGCTCCTGCTGGCGATGTCGGACGATATCCGCGTGCTCCTGGTCAAGTTGGCCGACCGCTTGCACAATATGCGCACGCTCGA
>CAZVZP010000134.1:7432-7872 GCA_964631625.1 uncultured Hyphomicrobiales bacterium
GGCATGCAGGAGATCAAGAGCGAGCTCGAGGACCTGGCCTTCAGCGAGCTCAACCCCGATGGACGCGAATCGATCCTGGCTCGGCTCGAGTTCCTGCGCCAGGAGGGCGGCGCCGTGGTCGCCCGCATCTTGCGTGCGCTCGAGGAGACCCTGGCGGGGGGAGGCCTCGCCGCGACCGTCGGCGGCCGGGAGAAGAAGCCCTACTCGGTGTGGCGCAAAATGCAGCACAAGCAGGTGGGCTTCGAGCAGCTCTCCGACATCATGGCGTTTCGGGTCGTCGTGCCCAATGTCGAGTCCTGCTATCGGGCCCTGGGCGTGCTGCACGGCGCCTATCCCATGGTGCCCGGCCGCTTCAAGGACTACATCAGCACGCCGAAGCCCAACGGCTATTGCTCGCTCCACACCTCGCTGATCGGCCCCGAACGCCAGCGCATCGAGGT
>CAZVZP010000135.1:0-2623 GCA_964631625.1 uncultured Hyphomicrobiales bacterium
CATCCAGTTTGACCGGAACAACGACGGAAATCTGCGCCTCGCGCGCCAGCCGGCCCTCAGGAGAATTGGTTAAACCGATGACCGTGGAGCCGTACTCGCGGGCTTTGGCGAGCAACTGGACGACTTCGACGCTCCCCCCCGTGCGTGAAATCAGAATGATCACGGAATCGCGAGGGAAGGCGCCGAAGTGCACCAGCTCCGCGGCATCCCGCTGGTAGACGGGGCGAGCCGCCTGATGGAACAACGCGCTCGCGCTCAGCGAGCTGTGCCAACTGGCACCGATTCCCGTCAAGTACACATGCCGGGCGCCACGCACTGCGGAGGCGGCCTCTTCCAGCAGGCTCCGGCCCGGGCCACCCAAAAACTCGACGGTCCGTCGCAGTTCCTCGGGCTGGCGCAGAATGTCCTGCAAGAAGTGGGTCATCGTGAGTTTCCAAACAAAGGTTTGGCGAGCGGGCTGCTTCGCTTCCTCCGGGTCGGCTCCGAAGCGACTCGCCGGAAAGCCGAAAGGGAACCATACACCATAGAGAACATGTTGCGCAACCGTTTGCGCAATACGTCAAGAGGCCCGCGGTCAAGCCCCGCTTGCGGACGCTGCGCAGCATCATGGCCGCCTGGTCCGGGGTGGCGCCGAACTTGGCGGAGAGGTTGTAGGTCGCGCCCGCATCCGGCGTCGCCATGCGCACCATGACCACCACGTCGTCGCGCCGGACGATCTCCAAGAGCTTCTCGAGCTCGTTCGCGTGGTCAACGGTGTAGAAGTTGACGCCGTAGACCTTGTCCGCCGCCTCGATCGCGGCCCGGCTCTTGACCGGGTGGTGGAAGTAGCACTCGGCGTCGGCGAACAGCTCGGCGATCTGGGCGATCTCGGCCAAGGACGCCGTGTCGAAATGCCGGATGCCCGCCTCGTAAAGCGGTCCCAGCACGAGCGGGTGCGGGTTGCACTTGACCGCGTAGAGCACGGGCCCCGGGAAGCCCGCGAGGAACTGGCGCGCGCGCTCCTCGAGCACCCCGGGCCGGACGCAGAACACCGGGTAGCTGGGTTTCAGCGCCCGCAGCATCGACAGCGTATCGGGGTAGCGGGCGGGATAGGACGCCGCACGCTTGAGCGCAACGGTCTGCGGCATCGACGCCTCCTCAAGAAGGCGGGGTCATCGGTCGCAACGCTCTATGCATCGAGACCACCGGGGTTGCAAGCCCCGATTGCCTCGCGCGCCCGCCTCCGATATGAAGCCTAAGCCGAGTGCCGTAAATGGAGCCTTAAAGCGCCATGACAGTTTCGGGACCGCTCGCCGGCGTCTTGGTGTTGGATCTCACGCGCGTGCTCGCCGGACCCTTTGCCACCATGATCCTCGCGGACTTGGGCGCGCGCGTCGTCAAGGTCGAGCCGCCGGGCGGCGACGACTCGCGGGGCTTCGGCCCCTTCGCCAACGGCAAGTCGGCCTACTTCGCCTCGCTTAACCGCGGCAAGGAGAGCATCGCGCTCGACCTGAAGAGCGCCTCCGATCGGGCGATCTTCGAGCGCCTGATCGAGCGCACCGACGTCTTGGTGGAGAACTATCGCTCGGGCACCATGGAGAAGCTGGGCTACGGCTTCGAGTCGCTCCACGCCCGCCATCCGCGCCTGATCTACGCCGCCTGCTCGGGCTTCGGCCATTCGGGGCCCTACGCGGGACGCCCGGCCTACGATCTCGTGGTGCAGGCCATGGGCGGCATCATGAGCTTAACCGGCCACCCCGGCGGGCCCCCCACCCGGGTCGGCACCTCGATCGGCGACATCGCAGCCGGCCTCTTCACCGCCATCGGGATTGCGACCGCGCTCTACCGGCGCGCGCTCGAAGGTGTGGGCATGAAGGTCGACGTCGCCATGCTCGATTCGCAGATCGCCATCCTCGAGAACGCCATCGCCCGCTACGTCACCACCGGCGAGGTGCCGGGGCCGATCGGCGCGCGCCATCCCTCGATCGCGCCCTTCGAGGCCTACCGCGCGCGCGACGTCCATCTCGTGGTCGCGGCCGGAAACGACGCGCTCTTCGCCAAGCTCGCGGGCGTGATCGGTCGGCCCGAGATGGCCCGCGAGGCGCGCTTTCGCGACAACGAAAGCCGAGTGAAGAACGTGGCTGCGCTGAAGCAGGAGATCGAGACGGCGCTTGCGCGCGAGAGCGCGGCCCATTGGCTCGCCGTCTTGGAACGCGAAGGCATCCCCTGCGGGCCGATCAACACCGTGGCGCAGGCGCTCGAGGATCCGCAGGTCAAGGCGCGGCGCATGGTGGTCGTGGCCGAGGACCCGGCGAGCGGCCCGCTGCGCATGGCGGGCAATCCGATCAAGTTCTCGAACGCGCCCGACCCGGAGACGCGCCCGCCCGCGCCGGAGCTCGACGCCCAGCGCGAGGCCATCCTTAAGAGCCTCGAGGACTAGATGCGCCGCTTCCTCCGCTGGGCCCTGCGCCTCGGGCTTGGCGGCCTTCTCGCGCTCGCGCTGATCGGGCTCACGGGTTACTTGTGGCTGCGCAGCTCCCTGCCAGAGACCGAGGGCAGCCTCGAGCTTGCCGGGCTTAACGGCCCGGTCGAGATCGCGCGCGACGAGTTCGGGATTCCGTTCATCCGCGCCGAGAGCGCCGAG
>CAZVZP010000135.1:2633-6028 GCA_964631625.1 uncultured Hyphomicrobiales bacterium
GCGTTGTTCGCCATGGGCTTCGTGCACGCCCAGGACCGCCTGTGGCAGATGGAGGTGCAGCGGCGCACGGGCCAGGGCCGGCTCTCCGAGGTGTTCGGCGCACGCACGCTCAAGGCCGATAAGTTCCTGCGCGCCCTCGGGATCGCTCGCGCCGCGGAGGCGGGCTGGGCGCACCTCGACGAGGCGACGCGGCGCGCCTTTAAGGCGTATGCGGCGGGCGTCAACGCCGAGCTTAAGAGCCGCTCGGGGCCGCTGCCGCTGCCCTTCCTGCTGCTCGGCGTTGAACCAGAGCCTTGGCGGCCCGTCGACAGCCTGGTCTGGATCAAGATGATGGCTTGGGATCTGGGCGGCAGCTGGCGCCAGGAATGGCTGCGCGCCCGCCTCGCCAAGCGCCTCGGCCCGGCCCGCGCGAGGGAGCTCTTTCCCGACCATCCGGCGGACGGCCCGCTCCTGCTGCCCGAGTTGCCGCCGCTGGCCGAGCTCTTGCCCGCTGCGCTGCGCGGACAGTCCCCAGCCGGTCTCGGCTCGAACGCCTGGGTGCTCGCCGGCCGCTTGACGGAAGAAGGCGCGCCCCTGCTTGCCAACGATCCGCACCTCTCGCTCAAGGCGCCCTCGCAGTGGTATCTGGCGAGCCTCGCCTGGCCCGGGCAGAGCGTCGCGGGCGCAACGCTCCCCGGCGTGCCGCTGCCGGTGCTCGGACGCAACGAGCGCATCGCCTGGGGCTTCACCAACACCAATCCCGACGTTCAGGACCTCTTTGTCGAGCGCGTCGATCGTAAGAACCCGGCCCGCTATCTCACGCCCGAGGGCTCTCGGCCCTTTGCCGTGCGCGAAGAGGTGATGGCGGTCAAAGACGCAGAGCCTGTGACGCTGACTGTGCGCGAGACGCGCCACGGCCCGGTGATCTCCGATCTCTTCGAGTCACGGCCCGGGCTGAGCGAGGACGAGGTGCTGGCCTTCGCCTGGACGGCGCTCTTACCCGACGATGCCACCGCAAGGGCCGGGCTGCGCCTCGCGCAGGCCTCGAATTGGGCCGAGTTCGTGGCGGCGCTCGAGGACCTCCATGCGCCGCAACTGACCGTGCTCTATGCCGACGTGGACGGCAACATCGGCGTCTATGCGGCCGGCCGCGTACCCATCCGCGGCGCGGGCGACGGCTCGCTGCCCGCGCCCGGCTGGGACGGTAGCCACGACTGGCAGGGCTTCATCCCCTTCGATCGGCTGCCCCACGCGTTCAACCCGCCCTCGGGGCAGATCGTCAGCGCCAATCAGCGGCTGACGGGCGACGCCTACCCCTATTTCCTAACCCACGACTGGGCGCCGCCCTATCGCGCGCGTCGCATCGAGAGGCTGCTCGCCGACCACTCGCCCCAGTCGGCCGTGAGCTTTCTCGACATCCAGACGGACATCCGCTCGGAGATGGCGGCCGAGCTCACGCCGCTTCTCCTTGCCTTGGCCGTGCCCGAGGATGACGCTCAACGTTGGGCGGTGGGCGAGCTCGAAGACTGGACCTACGTCATGGCGGCGGAGCGGCCCGAGCCCTTGATCTTCGCCGCGTGGCAGCGCACCCTCGTGCGCGCGCTCTTCGCCGATGAGTTGGGCGATGATTTCGCCGAGTTCTGGTCACCGCGCCCGCTCCTCGTTGCGCGGGTGCTGCGGCACGACGAGCCCTGGTGCGACGACATCGCAACGCCCGAGACGGAATCGTGCCGCGCGATCGTCATGCGGGCGCTCGCCGAGGCGCTCGCGGACTTGACCGCACGCTACGGCGAGCGCCGCGCGGCCTGGCGCTGGGGCATGGCCCACCGGGCGGTCATGCGCGAGCCGGTGCTGGCGGAGATCCCGTTCGTCGGCTCGTGGTTCACGATCGATCGGCCGAGCGACGGTGGCAACTTCACGGTCAATGTCGCGGGCTACGAGATGCGTGAGGACGCGGAACCTTTCGCGCAGCGCACGGCGCCCGGTTACCGGGCGATCTACGATCTCTCGGACAGCGCGGTGTTCCAAGCGGTGCAGAACATGGGGCAGTCGGAAAACCCCTTCTCGCCCCACTACGCCGACCTCGTGCCCTACTGGGAGCTCAACCGCCCCGTGCGCGTCCGCCTCCACGGCCCGGCCGAGGGGGCGGAGGTTCTAAGGCTCGTGCCCGAAGGCCCCGGCGCGGACACCCCTTGAGCGATCGCCTCGGGGCGGAAGCGGGCACATTCCCCGCGGGCGCCATGCGGTCGGCTTCCCCGGCGCCTGCCCCTCCGGCATCGGTTCCCTACACCTACGGTTAACCGATTGTTCACGGCACCCCGGCATGGTGTGCAGGCGGCGTTTGTCCTGGCATTCCGCCGCTCTTCGATCGTTCCGCCCCGGGAGAGGATCCTCGCCATGCTGCTGATCGCAGGCACGCTCATCGTGATCGTGTCCGTGCTCGGCGGCTACATCATGATGGGCGGCCACATCGAGGTGCTGATCCAGCCGATGGAGCTCCTCATCATCGGCGGCGGCGCGGGAGGCGCCTTCGTGATCAGCAACTCGATGTCGGTGATCAAGGCGTCGTTCAAGGGGGTGCTCACGCTCTTAAAGCCCCCGAAGCACAACAAGCACGGCTACCTCGAGCTCTTAACGCTCCTCTACTCGATCTTCAAGCTCGCTCAAAAGAAGGGCTTGCTCGCTCTCGAATCGCACATCGAAAATCCAATGGAAAGCGAGCTGTTCGAGAAGTTTCCGCGCTTCCGGGCCGACCACCACGCCGTGACCTTCATGTGCGACTACCTGCGCCTGATCACGCTCGGCTCGGACAAGGCCCACGTGATGGAAGCCTTGATGGACGAGGAGATCGAGACGCACCACAAGGACAGTCTCGAGATCGCCGAGGCGGTCACCCGCATGGCCGACGGCCTGCCGGCGCTTGGCATCGTCGCGGCCGTCTTGGGCGTCATCAAGACGATGGCCTCGATCACCGAGCCGCCCGAGGTGCTGGGCGGGCTGATCGGCGGCGCTCTCGTCGGAACCTTCCTGGGCGTGCTCCTCTCGTACGGCTTCGTCGGTCCGATCGGTACCGCGATCAAGACGCGGGCCGAGGCCGAGACGAAATATTACGTCTGCATGAAGGCGGGTCTCCTCGCGTACATGCAGGGCTACGCGCCGGCGGTCGCCATCGAATTCGCGCGCAAGATGCTATTCGCCGAGGAGCGGCCGAGCTTCTACGAGGTCGAGGAGGCCGTTCAGAACCTCCAGCCGGCCTAGGCACGCGCCATGACCGAAGCGGCCCAGCAAGAACTCATCTTCATCAAGCGGGTCAAGAAGCGCCCGCACGGCGGCCATCACGGCGGTCAATGGAAGGTGGCCTACGCCGACTTCGTGACCGCGATGATGGCCTTCTTCCTGCTTCTGTGGCTCCTGAA
>CAZVZP010000135.1:6038-7858 GCA_964631625.1 uncultured Hyphomicrobiales bacterium
TCCTGAACGCCACGACGGAAGAGCAGAAGACCGCCATCGCCGACTACTTCGCGCCGGCTTCGCCCTCGCGCACCAAGAGCGGCGCCGGCGGCTTGCTCGCCGGCCAAGCGATGTCGGACGAGGGCGCGCGCCTCTCGAACACCTCGACGCCCCGGATCATCCTGAGCATTCCCGTGCCCGAGCGCTCGGAGGATTCGAAGAAGCGGAAGATGACGAGCGAGAAGCCCAATTCCTATACGAGCGACAAGGAGATGGAGGCCACGCAGAGCAGCGGGGCGGGCCAGGCGGCGCGCGAGACCGAATTCGCGAACGAACACTCGCCGGCCGATTTCGCGGGCTCGAGCGAGGCGCCCGGCGAGGTTGTCGAACGGACGGCCGCCGCGGCCGAGGACCAGGAGTTTGCCGAGGCCGAGCAGACGCTGCGCCAGGCGCTCGAGGACTCGCCCGAGCTGCGCCCGTTCCTCGACAACGTGGTGATCGACCGCACGCCCGAGGGCATGCGGATCCAGATCGTGGACAAGGACGGGCGCGACATGTTCCCGAGCGGCAGCGACCAGATGTACGAGCACACGCGGGCGATTCTCGAGAACATCACCAAGGTGATCGCCCCGCTGCCCAACAAGATTTCGATCTCGGGCCACACCGACGCCGTGCCCTACCGGACGGACACGGGCTACGGCAACTGGGAGCTTTCGAGCGACCGCGCGAACGCGAGCCGGCGCGCCATGATCGCGGCCGGACTCGCGGAGAACCGCATCCAGACGGTCGTCGGCAAGGCCGACACCGACCCGCTCGTGCCTCAGGATCCCGTGGCCCCCAGCAACCGGCGCATCAGCATCACGCTCCTGCGCACGACGCCGGTCTCATCGGACGTGCACGGTGCCACAGCGCCTCTCGCGCCGACGCTGCCCGCTCTGTCCGCGCCGTCCGCTGCCGGCCCGGACTCGGCGCCGACGGAGCCGCCGCCGACACCGGCGGAGATGCTCGAGCAGACGCTGCCCTACGGCGGCTAAGTCCGCACACATTCGCTTGTCAGTGCGCGGCACGCCCCGCCATCATCCCGGACGGCAGAGGACATTCGACGGGGGTATCGAACGATGGGGGCTGTCGAGCCCACCCTGGCCATGTGGGTCGTGCTGGCGCTGGTCGCCAGCGCCATCGTGGCGTTTTCGCAGAGCCGAATTCCCATCGAGTTCACGGCGCTCACGATCCTCGGTGCGCTCGCGCTGTTCGTCCATCTCGCGCGCCCCGAGCCTGCGCCCGGCCTGCCACCCTACGGGGTCGCGGAGGTCTTCTCCGGCTTTGCCAACCCGGCGCTCATCGCCGTGATCTCGCTCCTCGTGGTGGGCCAAGGCCTGATCGCGACCGGTGCGCTCGAGGCGGTCTCGCAGCAGATCTTCCGGCTGGCGAAGCTCGGTCACGGCACCGCGCTCGCGCTCGCGCTCGGCTGCGCCTTGCTGATGAGCACCGTGATCAACGACACCCCTGTCGTCGTCATGTTCATCCCCATCCTCGTCGCCCTCGCCGAGCGCCTGCGCCTGCCCGTGAACCGTTTTCTCATGCCCTTGAGCTATGTCGCCGTGCTGGGCGGCATGACCACGCTGATCGGTTCCGGCACCAACCTGCTCGCGGCCGGTGCGGCCGCCGAGCTCGGTGTCGCGCCCTTGGGCTTCTTCGACTTCACGGTTCCCGGGCTCGCCATCGCGGCGATCGCCTTCCCCTACGCGGCGTTCGTGGCCCCGAGATTGCTCGGCCAGCGGCGCACCGAGGCCGAGACGGGCGAGGCCGAGCCCGCACAGCAGTTCGTCGCGCACTTTCAA
>CAZVZP010000136.1:0-7783 GCA_964631625.1 uncultured Hyphomicrobiales bacterium
TGAACGAGGCCGCGATGCTGGCCGCGCGCGAGGACGCGAAGTCGACCACCGCGCGCCACTTCGACGAGATGCGCGACCGCATCCTGATGGGCACGGTCCGAACGCTCGCCATCGTGCCCGAGGAGCGCCACCGCTTAGCCGTGCACGAGTCGGGTCATGTGATCGCCGCCTACCACCTGCCCAAGGCGGACCCGCTCTACAAGGTGACCATCATTCCGCGCGGCCGCTCGCTCGGCGGCACGCACCAGCTGGCCGAGGAGGAGCGCCACACGCTGCCCGAGGATTACCTGAAGGACCGCTTGGCCGTCATGCTCGGCGGGCGCACGGCGGAGAAGCTCTTGCTCGGCACGGTGAGCTCGGGCGCCGACGACGACATCCGCCAGGCCACCGCCCTCGCTCGCGCCATGGTCACCCGCTGGGGCATGGACCCGGAGGTGGGCCCGATCGATCTCAGGCAGGCGGAGGAGCATCCGTTCCTGGGACGCGAGATCGCCCAGCCGCGCTACTTCAGCGAGGAAACCGCGCACGAGGTCGATCGGGCCGTCCGGCACATGCTCGAGGGGGCCGCGGAGCGCGTGCAGTCGATCATCGAGGCGCACCGAAGCGAGCTCGACCGCCTGATCGCCCGGCTCGAGGAGCAGGAATCGCTCGACCGCGGGGCGATCGAGGAGTGCCTCGGCGAGAGGCCCGCGGCCCGGGCCGTGGCCGGCGCGTGAGGCTCGGGGCCGAGCAGGCGGCCGGGCGGGGATCGGTTGGGTAGCCTCGCGGGCATCAAGACCTGGCTCGCCGGTCTCTCCCGGCGCCGCGGCTGGCTCGCACCGCTGCTCGCGCTCTTGGGCCTCGGCCTCGGCACGCTGCGCGATCTCGCGCCGATCATCCTCGTCGTCGCGTTCTTCCAGCTCGTGGTCCTGGGCCAGCCGTTTCCCAACCTCGAGCGCGTCGTCGTCGGCCTCCTGTTCGTGATGATCGGGCTCGGGCTCTTCATCAAGGGGCTCGAACTCGGGCTCTTCCCGCTCGGCGAAGGGCTGGCCCAGGACTTCGCTCAGAAAGGCAATCCCTGGTGGCTCCTTGCCTTCAGCTTCGCGCTCGGTTTCGGCACCACCATCGCCGAGCCAGCCCTGATCGCGATCGCGGACAAGGCGGCGGATGCCGCCGCGCAAGCGGGCGTGATCGGTGCGGGCGCGGACGCGCCGGCCGACTACGCGCGCGGCCTGCGCTACACGGTGGCCGTCTCGGTCGGTGTCGCCGTCGTGATCGGCGTGGTGCGCATCCTCAAGGGTTGGCCGCTGCACTGGATGATCATCGGCGGCTACGTCATCGTCGTCGCCATGACCTACGCGGCGCCACCCGAGATCATCGGCATCGCGTACGACTCCGGGGGCGTCACGACATCGACCATCACGGTGCCGCTCCTGACCGCGCTGGGCGTCGGGCTGGCGCGCATGATCCGCGGGCGCAACCCGATGCTCGACGGCTTCGGATTGATCGCGTTCGCGAGCTTGACGCCCATGATCTTCGTCATGCTCTTCGGCCTCCTCTATTAGAGGCCGGCCGTGGACTTTCTCCATACCGTCGCGACGGCGCTCCTCGACGTGGTGTTCGACGTGCTGCCGATCGTCGTGATTATCTTCGGCTTCCAGTTTCTCGTGCTGCGCAAGAAGCCGCCGCGGCTCCGCCGCACGCTCGTGGGCTTCGTCTACGTGGTTCTCGGCCTGGCCGTGTTCCTGGTCGGGCTCGAGGAGGCGCTGTTTCCTCTCGGCGAAACCATGGCGCAGCAGCTGAGCTCGCCCGATTTCCTCGGCGGCATCGCGGCGGCCTCGGGCGGCGAGCCGAGTGCGACGGGCTGGGAGCGCTACCTTTGGGTTTACGCTTTTGCCGCAGCCATCGGATTTGCCACCACCGTGGCCGAGCCCGCGCTGATCGCGGTGGCCCTGAAGGCGCATGCGGTCTCGGGCGGCGCGGTCGGCGTCTGGGGCCTGCGCATCACGGTCGCGCTCGGGGTCGCCGTCGGGGTCGCGCTCGGCGCCTACCGCATCGTGGCCGGCCTGCCCCTCCACTATTTCATCATGGGGGCCTACGTCGTGGTACTGATCCAGACGGTGCTCGTGCAACGCAAGTTCGCCACCCGCTCGATCGTGCCGCTGGCCTACGACTCGGGCGGGGTCACGACCTCGACGGTGACCGTTCCCCTGGTCGCAGCGCTCGGCCTCGGGCTCGCCTCGGCGATCCCCGGCCGCAGTCCGCTGATCGACGGCTTCGGGCTGATCGCTTTCGCCAGCGTGTTTCCGATCATATCCGTGCTCGCCTACGCCGAGCTCGGCACCTATTGGAGCGAGCGCGCACGGGCGCGACGCGGCGCCAAGGCAGAGACCAACGAAGGAGGTGCGTCATGAGATTCAAGCTCATCGCGGCGCTTGTCGACGACAACCAGACGGACGCCATCATCGACGCCGCGCGCGAGGCGGGAGCCACCGGCGCAACGGTGCTGACCGGCTGCCGGGGCGAAGGCTTGACCCGCGGCAAGACCTTTTTCGGGCTCGACCTCACGGGCCAGCGCGACATGGTGCTGTTCGTCGTCGAAGAGCACAGGAGCCGCGATATCCTCGAGGTCGTCTCCGCGACGGCCGGCTTCGAGGATGCGCCCGGGCGCGGCATCGCGCTCGTGCTCGATATCGAGGATGCGGTCGGCCTCGGGCAACAGATCGCCACCATCAAGCAGGAGATCGAGGAGGAGATATGAGCGAGCACAATTACATCCGGGTCCGGCAGGTCATGACGCCGTTGCCCGAGCCGATCGATGGGCTCGCGACCGTGCGCGAGGCCATCGAGCGCATGAAGCAAAAAAATGTGCGCGCGCTCGTCATCGACCGTCGGCACCCGGGCGACGAGTTCGGCATGGTCGTCGTCTCCGATATTGCCAACGAGGTCATCGCGAAGAACCGCTCGATCGACCGGACGAACGTGTACGAGATCATGGCCAAACCCGTGCTCACCATCGATGCGGACATGGACATCAAGTACGCGATCCGCCTGCTCGCGCGCTTCGGGCTGTCGCGCTGCCTCGTGGTCGAGAACAAGGAGCTCGCGGGCTTCGTCGCCCTCCACGACATGGTGTTCCGTTATCTCGAGGTGAGCGAAAGGCCACCGGCCAAGGGCGGAAAGGGCCGGACGGGCTAGAGTCCGGCGTCAAGCCTTGATGGACCAAAGGCCGCAGGCGAAGATCGCGCCATGGCGGCGGACCCACCCAAGAACGCGCTCATCACCGGGGCGGGCCAACGCATCGGGCGTTCGATCGCCAGGGCGCTGGCGCAGGACGGCTGGGCCATCGCCGTCCACTATCGCCAATCGGCGGACGCCGCCCGCGCGCTCGCGGGCGAGATTACGGCCGCGGGCGGACGCGCGATTTCGCTTCGCGCGGATCTCTCCGTCGAGCGCGAGACGGCCCGCCTTATCCCTGAGGCCGCGCGCGCACTCGGGCCGCTCACCCTCCTCGTCAACAACGCCTCGGCCTTCCAGACGGACAGCTTTGCCACCCTCTCGCGCGCCGAATGGGACGCGCACCTCGAGGTCAACCTGCGCGCCCCCTTCGTCCTCACGCAAGAATTTGCGCGCCAGTTGCCGGACGGGCTCGAGGGCAACGTGATCAACCTTTTGGATCAGCGGGTGTGGAATCTGACGCCCCACTTCCTGGCCTACACGGTTTCGAAGTCGGGGCTGTGGACGCTCACGCGCACGCTCGCGCTCGCCCTCGCGCCCCGCATCCGGGTCAACGGCATCGGCCCCGGACCCGCGCTGGCGAGCCGCTATCAGTCGGCCGCGCAGTTCGAGGCCCAGTGCGCGACCTTGCCGCTCCGGCGCAGCACGAGCCCCGAGGAGATCGCGCGCGCGGTGCGCCACATCCTCGATCTGCCCTCGATGACCGGCCAGATGATCGCGCTCGACGGCGGGCAGCACCTCAACTGGGCCTCGCCCCTCAAGCATCCTCTGCCCGGAGACTGGTGATGGGCGGGAGCCGGTGGCGACTCTTCGTGCGCGACCTCGTCATCGGCTGCGCCATCGGCGTGCACGCCCACGAGCGCGGGCGGGAGCAGCGCGTGCGCATCAACGTCGAGGTCGAGGTGTCGGCGAACCATGGGCCGCGCCCGATCAACGACGACATCCGCCGCGTCATGTCCTACGAGAAGATCGTCGAGGGCATCCGGCGCATCGCCGCTTCCGGCCACATCAATCTGGTCGAGACCCTGGCCGAGCGCATCGCCCAGCACTGCCTCGAGAACCGCCGGGCGCTCGCCGTGCGGGTGCGCGTCGAAAAGCTCGAGGTCTACGAGGATGCCGAGAGCGTGGGCTGCGAGCTGGAGCGGCGGCGGGCGTCCGAGGGCGCGCGCTAAACGGCACCGAAATCCAACGGGGTGCAATCAGGCGAGATTGCCTTGAGTCTCCCGCTGGACCCCCCACCCCAGCCCTCCCCACCAGGGGGAGGGAGAATAAACGGTGTGGTCGCTGCCAGGTCGAGATCGTGGCCGGGCTGAAGCCCGCAAAGGGGAGGGAGAATAAACGGTGTGGTCTCTTGCTTCCCTTGATGCGCCCCCCGCGAGGCGGGGGTTGCTTTCTTTAGTTCCCCCGCCCCTTGCGGGAGGGGGAGATAGGGGGAGGGGGAGGAGCGGTACGGTACAGACCGGGTAGATAGGTGACAGTTTTCCCGGTCCAAACTGTCACCCATGATCCCGGTTGCACAAGCCCGTTTCCACTCAAGCGGATTCCGCTCTGCGCGCGGTGCCCCGCGCGCGCCGAGCGCGATCATCCACTGGCCGTGCCCCGACCTATCCGCAAATTATCCCGTCCCTTCCGCGGCCCCGAACGATGAGGATTGACGCGGCATACAAGCGCGAGCGACGAGATTTCCAACAGCCGCCCACAGGCTTGTCCACAGGCACTGGCATTGGCCTCGACGCCGCGCGCGCCAACGGCAAGGGGGCGGCCGAGACGGCGTCCCGGCTTATGGCTCGTTGGCGTCCTCCCACGAGCGGAACGCGATCTCGAGCTTGATGCCGTCAGGGTCGGCGAAATAGACGGCGTAGAACTGCTCGCGGTAATGGGGGTAGTCGGCGGGCGGATCGAGAATCTCGGCCTCCATGGCGAGCAACTCGCGGTAGACGAGATCGACCTCCTGGCGCGAGCCGACCTCGAAGGAGAGGTGGTGCAGGCCCGGGGCGTGGCGATCGACCGGCGCACGGCCGCGCTCTGCGGGCGCGAGATAAAGCGTAAAGCGGGCGGCGCGCGATTCGTAAGCCGCGAGCGCCACCGTCATCCGCCGCTTAAGCTTCTCAAGGCCCAAGAACGCCATGAGGCGGTCGTAGAAGACGAGCGAGCGCGTCGGGTCGGCAACGCTCAGATAGAGGTGATCGACGCCCCGGATTTGAACCTTGGACACGAGGCGGTCCGATTAGCGTGCGAGCAGATCGCCGCGCGCCTCGTTCATGTGCGCCTGCATGGCGGCCACCGCCCCTTCGCCATCGCGCCCGCGGATGGCCTCGAAGATTTGGCGGTGCATCCGGTTGTAGTCGCCGATGCGTTCGGGCGTCAGCACCTTCTTCTTGACCGCGCCCCACTGCCACTGGTTGCGCACGTGGTTGATGCGCCCGTACATGAAGGTCAAAAGCGGGTTGTGCACGCCCTCGGCAATGCGCTGATGGAACTGGGCATCCCAGTAGGAAAAGCGCTCGTAGTCGTCGGCCGCGGCCTCCAAGGCGGCCAGCGATTCCGCGAGCCGCTCGACGTCGCGCGCGGTCATGTTGAGCACGGCCAAGCGCGCCATGTTGGGCTCGAGCGCCGCGCGCACCTCGATCAGCTCGAGCGGGCTCGTGATCTCGGCGATATCGTCCTCGCGGCTCGCGCCCGCCAATCCCTGTTCCGGACGGGTCACGAACGTGCCGGAGCCGACCCGGCGCGTGACCAGCGCCTTCTCCTCGAGCCGTTGCAAAGCGGCGCGCACGGTCGCACGCGAGACGGCGAACAATTGGGCCAGTTGCCGCTCGGCGGGCAGCCGCTCGCCCTCGCGGTAATGCTCGGCGGCGATCTGCCGACGCAATTCTTCCGCGACAGCAATCGAACTTTGCTTGTGGCGAGGGAACCGGTCGGCCATGAGGGCTTCAAGCTGGTGCTCGGTCATCGGCTCGTAATCCTCCAATCGCGAAAAAACCATGACGAATATAGGACTAAGACCGCTCTAGACCAATTGGAGCAGATTGGTACAGGTGCCCCTTATAATTGGTAATAAGTGGCTTGACAATTGGTCATCGGAAGCGCGGAATCCGCCTCGCACCTGCGGCCGCGCCTTGCCCAACGGCCGACTCGGCAGCCCCTTGAGCCCCACCACCCGCCGGAGCACCCATGGCGCTTCCCGCGCACGTCAAGTACCTCATCATCGGGGCCGGCATTCACGGGCTGAGCACGGCGTGGCACCTTGCGCGCGAGCTCAAGGCGCGCGGGAGGGGCGGCGGCGGCGACATCCTCGTCGTGGACAAGACGGCGATCGCCGCCGGGGCCTCGGGCATCGCCTGCGGCGTCATCCGCAACAATTACTTTCAGCCCGCCATGCGCGAGTTGATGGCGGCATGCGTCGAGCTTTGGGAGAGCGACCCGGAAGCCTTCCACTACCACCCGGTGGGCTACATGCAGATCAGCCCCGAGCCCATGCACGAGAACGTCGCTCAGATCCACAAGGAGCAGAGGGCGATCGGCTACGACTCGGCGTTCATCGAGGGCAAGAAGGATTGCCTCAAGTACCTGCAGGGCCTGTTCTCCGACTGGCAGGCCAAGGGCATCACCTCGGTCTTGCACGAGAAGAGGGGCGGCTACGCCAACAACACCGCCTCGATCTACGGGCTCGCCGACAAGGCGGAAGCCGAGGGCGTGCGCATCGCCACGGGGATCGAGGTCACGGGCTTTGTGAGCGCCGGCAACTCGCGCGCGATTAGCGCCGTCGCAACCAACAGGGGCACGATCCGCTGCGATTACCTCGTGGTGGGCGTGGGCCCCTGGGTGGCGCGCGTCTGGAAGATGCTCGAGCTGCCCAAGCGCATCGAGGTCAAGGGCCGCGACGGGAAGCGCCACACCGACGTGCCGATGTGGACCTATTGGTGCCTCGAGGAAGGCACGCTCGGCGTCGCGCCCGACTCCGGGCTCACGAACGAGGGCAAGATGCCGCCGGTGATCCACGTCGACACCGACGCGCCGCTCTATTCCGACGTCGACGGCTCGCTCATCACCGACAAGATGTGGGGCATCTACTACAAGCCGGACTTCAATTTCAACGGCATCCAGGGCGGCTCGACGCCCTACAAGGTTGCGCGCGAGGCCGAGGAGGTCGCGGTCGATCCCTATGGGCCGGAGTCGCCCGAGTTCGTCGCGGGCGACGACTTCGCCCACAAGTGGTGCTCGGCCCTGGCCCACTGCCAGAAGCGCTACGAGGGCAAGATCGCGAAGTACCGCAAGGAGCCCTCGGGCGGCATCGGCGCATTCACCGCCGACAGCTTCCCCGTGTTCGACGTCTTCCGCGACAACTGCTACGTGATCGCGGACTCGAATCACGGCTATAAGATGATCGCGGTGGGCAAGCTGGTCGCCGCCGAGCTCATGGGCGAGAAGAGCCGGCTCCTGGAGCCGTTCCGTTTCTCGCGTTTCAAGGAGGGCAAGCTCCACCCGGTGTCGAACAGCCCGTTCCCCTGGAGCTAGTGGTCTCGTTTCAACACATGAGTCCCCGATGACCCTCATCCTTCGAGAC
>CAZVZP010000137.1:0-7735 GCA_964631625.1 uncultured Hyphomicrobiales bacterium
GTGTGGGACACCGCGTTGGGGGACGTCGCGCTCGGACGCTTTGGCTGGAAGGCCAATGCGCCCACGCTCTATCACCAGGCCGCGAGCGCGGCCCTCGAAGATATCGGCATCACGAGTCCGCTGTTCCCCGAGGAGAACTGCACGCCCGAGCAGCGGGCATGCCGATTGCGCGCCTCGGGTGGGTCGCCCGAGCTGAGCGCGACGCTGCTCGATCGTCTGGTCTTCTTCCTGTCGGCTCTCGCCGTGCCGGCGCAGCGCAATCCGGACGATCCCGCCGTGCGCACCGGCGAGCGGCTGTTTCATGAGCTCGCCTGTGCATCGTGCCATCGGCCCACGCTTAAGACGGCAAGCCACGCGCACGTTGCCGTGCTGTCGGATCAGGTGATCCATCCCTATACGGATCTCCTGCTCCACGACATGGGCGAGGGCTTGGCCGACCACCGCCCGGATTACGCGGCGAGCGGGGGCGAGTGGCGGACGCCGCCGCTCTGGGGCATCGGCCTCGTGCCCGAAGTCAACCGGCACACCTTCTACCTGCACGACGGCCGGGCCCGAAGTCTGGAAGAGGCGATCCTGTGGCACGGCGGCGAAGCCGAGGCCGCGCGCGAGCGCTACCGCCACCTCGCGAAAGAGAAGCGCGCCGCTCTCCTCGCCTTTCTCGCGTCGTTGTGAGCACAATGGCCTATCGTTTACCCCGCGCCTTCGAAATACGGCGGCGCCCCGTCGACAATTGCTAGAGCGTTATTTGGCGAAGTGGAATCACGGATGAGCGTCAAATTTGCCGATGCCCCCATCCCGGCCCTCCCCCACGAGGGGGGAGGGAACTTCTCATTTCGTCCCCCCTCCCCTCGCGGCAGGGGAATAGGGGGAGGGGGCTGCTTCCACTTAATCCAATTGCGCTCTAATCGGACAGGAGCAATCATGGTCTCTCGCTTCGGCAAGTTCTGCGCTTCGGCCGCTGTCCTCCTCACCGTCGTCTGCGTGCAAGGCTTCTCGCCCGCCCGCGCGGACGATGTACCGTATACTCCGAGCGGAAAGGGGACGCGGCTCCTCGAGAGCGGAGGCGTCGTGATCCGCATGCTCGTCGAAGAAGCGAACCTCGGCGGCCGCGAGGTCGAGCTCGGCGAGATCACCTTCCCCGTCGAGTACGGCCAGGGCCCGGAGCACACGCACGGCCGCCTCGAGGTGATCTACGTGCTCTCCGGCGTGCTCGGCCACACCGTCAACGGCGCGTTGCATCGCCTCGAGCCCGGCATGGTCGGGGTCGTGCGCCCCGGCGATACCGTCGCGCACGCCGTTCTGTCGGAGGAGCCGGTGCGCGCGTTGCTCGTCTGGGCGCCGGGCGGCGAAGCGCAGGCGCTGATCGACTCGTTCGGATTCGCGGAACGGCCGCTGCCCGAGTAAGGCGCGCCGATCAGGGCCTCAGGCGCTGGGCGGCGGCCACACCATACGGTGTTGCCGAACCGGGCCTCGTCATGGCGCTTCTGGTGCTCGGCGGCCAAGAGGGTATTGCGCATCAGGATCGCCACGCTGACCAGCCCGATCCCGCCCACCTCGCCGGCAGAAAGTCTAACTCACCCGAGCCGCCGGCCTTGCGACGTCGTGCCGCGTTCGCCGCTCCGTTTCACGGTCAGCGTCCGTGCCTCGGTCACGATCACATCGAGCGGCACGTCGTGAGCTTGCGGATAGACGGTTTCGAGCCGGGCGATCTCGAATCCGACACCGATGGCGAAGGGGTGGGGCGTCAGCACCGCGAGCGTGCGGTCGTAGTAGCCGCCGCCATAACCCAGCCGGTAACCAGCCTCATCAAAACCCACGACGGGGATCAGCAGGTGGTCGGGCCGCACGACGTTGCGCTCGCACGGCACCGGAATGGCGTAGGCGCCCTGCTCCATCGGCGCGCGCGGCCGCCACAGCCGGAACTCGAGCGGTCCTTTGCGCTCGACCACCGCCGGCAACGCCACCGCAACGCCGCGCTTGATCAGACGGCGCGCGAGCGGGCGGGCGTCGAATTCGCCCTTGAAGGGCCAGTAGAACCCGAGCACCCGGCACGGCAACCCCGACAGTAACTCCTCGAGGCGCGCGTCCAAGGCGGCACTCCAACGCCGGCGCGTCTCGCGCCCCGCCTCCCGGCGCAGCGCCAGCAGACGCTCGCGCGTGGCCCGCCGCCATGCCGGAATATCGAACGGCGGGGCTATCGCTTCATCACCTTGGCCCGGTGCCCGAGCTTGCCGGCCGCGATCATGGCAGCCAACGCATCGAGCATCACGCGGCAGCCGAGCTGGCTCGTGTTGTCGTTCACGTCATAGGGCGGCGAGATCTCCACCACCTCGAGCCCGCACAAGCCCTCGCGCGCAATGGTGCGCACCATCTCGAGCGCCTCACGCGGTTGCAGGCCGCCGGGCTCGGGCGTGCCGGTGCCCGGCGCAAAGGCCGGATCGACCGAATCGATGTCGAACGAGAGATAGACCGCCTTGCAGCCCTGCCAGGCAAGCTCGAGCGCGATTTCGGCCACCTTCTTCGCGCCCAATTGCTCGACATCCTCGACCGTGATGACGCGCGTGCCGCGCCGGATCGTGTGCTTGGCCGCGTCTCGCATGCCCGCCCAGCCGCCGATGCCGATCTGCACGAAGTTCTCGGGCCGGCAGTTCGGCAGCCCGACGTCGTGCATATGCGAATGATCGCGGTGCGTGGTCGAGCTCGGTTCGCACACGGCCCAATACCAGGGCGTGCCGTGCATACGCTCGTCCATCTGCTTCTCCGCGGTGTCGAGATGCCGGTCGAGATGGATGATCCCCACGTTGCCCTCGATGTGCGGTGCGATGCCCCGCACGTTCGGGAATCCGAGGCTGTGATCGCCCCCGCACAGGATCGGAAAGACGCCGGACGTGAAGACGTGCGAGACCGCCATCGTCACCTGGTCGAAGCTCTTTTCGATATTGCCCGGGATGACGAACACGTCGCCGAGATCGCAGAGATCGAGCTCCTCGTGGATGTCGACCCCGTTGCTGATCGAGTAGCCGTCGTAAAGCGCCGAGATCCGCCGCACGCCCTGCGGACCCCAGCGGGCGCCCGGACGGAAGGTCGTTCCGGTGTCGAACGGGATGCCGAGAAACGCCGCCTCGTATTTGCGGACCTCGCGCGCATCCTCGCAGTACGGCATCTTGAGGAAGGTGTTGATTCCGGCAAAGGCGGGGTCGTGTCCGCGCGCGAACAGCGAAATCGAGCGGTCCGTGACCGACGGCGCCGCTTCGAGCCCGAGCTCGAGCGCGCGCTTGACCCGCTCCGTCTGGCGATTCTGCGAAATGCGCGAGAGAGTGTCGAGATTCCGGTTGCCGAGGAAGTCGCGGTCCTTACCCTGAGCCATGGACTCTCTTCTCCGTTCCCCCCTCGAGCGGACAACCCGGCCGCCGCCTGCCGGCCAGGTAGTCGTCGATGAGCTCGATCATGCGCGCCCGCCCGAAACTTTGAAAGTGCCCTGCGTGCACGAGCGCGACCGGAAGGGCCCGCAGGCGCTCCATGCTCGCCAAATAATCTTCGATCACCGAGTGGTAGCTGTCGTCCACGAGCGGCCCGTCGTACACCGCGTCCCCCGAAAACAGAATGCCGCTCGGCCTCTCCCACAGGGCGATGCTGCCCGGCGAGTGACCCGGCAGGTGGAGCACCTCGAAGGCGCGGTCGCCAAGATCGATCCGATCGCCTTCGCCAAGGAGCCGGGTCGCCGGCGCGCCCACGACCTCGTAGCGCGCCGGATCGAACGCGGGATCCGGGTAGGCGGTCAGGATCGCATCGCTGACATAAACATCGGCCAGGGTTTTCATCCGGCTCGGCCGGGCGAGGATCTCGGCCTCCTTGCGATGGACCGCGCGCGCCTCGAACTCGTGGTGGGAGCCGATATGGTCGAAGTGGGTGTGCGTGGCAACCACGAGAAGGGGCTTGTCGAGAAACGGTTCAAGGTAGGCGCGCAGGCTCTTGACCCCCATGCCCGAATCGATCAGGAGGTCGCGCGCACGTCCCTTGATGAGCCAGATGTTGCAGCGCGCAAAGGGAATGACATGGGGCTCGTAGAGCCACAGCACCCCCTGATCGAGCTGCCTGTGCTCGAACCACCTCTCGGCGACCGGAAGACCCATCGGCTAAGCTCCCGCGCCCCGATCCTAGCGGGTATTCCGGCTCACGGAAACACACCCTCCGGACCGGCGCCGAAGGTCACGGCGCCCCCGGTCACGGCTTGCCGCGCGCACCGCGGCTTGCGCTACAATCCCAAGACCCAATGACGCGAGGCGCGCGGTGGAGCTTACGGAAGCCAATCTCCAGTTGCTGGATCGCCACCCCCTGTTCCGGGGACTCAAGATCGAGACGCGCCGCAGTCTCTTAAACGAGGCGCGGCTCAAGGACTATCCGCGGGGCCACGGGCTGTTCCTGCAGGGCGATCCGGCGCAGAGCTTCTTCTTCATCGCCTCGGGCTGGATCAAGCTCTTTCGCGTCACTCCGGGTGGCGACGAGGTGGTGCTGCGTGTGCTCGCGCGGGGCGAATCCTTCGCCGATGCGGCGATCTTCGATTCGGGCGTCTATCCGGTCTCGGCCGAGGTCGTCGAGGACGCCCGGCTCATGGTCATTCCCGCCGCCTCGTTCCTGCGCCGGCTCAAGGAGGAGCCGGAGCTCGCCTTCAAGATGCTGGCCTCGCTCTCTTCCCACATGCGCTTCCTGGTTCAGCAGCTCGAGCAGATCAAAGGGCGCACGGCGAGCCAGCGGGTCGCCGATTTTCTGCTGCAGCTCTGCGAGACCGAATCGGGCGAGAGCCGCATCCGGCTGCCCTATGACAAGCTGCTGATTGCCGCGCGCCTGGGCATTCGCCCCGAGACCTTTTCGCGCGCGCTGTCGGATCTGCGCCACGTCGGCATCCAGGTGCAGGGACGCGAGGTGGTCGTGCCCGACGTGAACCGGCTCGCCTCGCTGGTCAAGAACGTCTAGCCATAGCACGGCCTGCGCCGTGTCCGGACGGGAATGGGATTGAAGCCGACAGGAGGGAAGGAGCCATGGACGCTGAAACGAAGAAGACCGCGCTGCGCATGATTCCCTATGGGCTCTATGTGCTCACGGCCGAGGCGCCGGACGGGGCGATCTCGGCGGCGACCGTGAACTGGGTGACCCAGACGGCCTTCGCGCCGCCCCTCGTCGTGGTGGGCATCAAGACCGACTCGCAGTCCTACGGCACGGTCAAGAGCGCCAAGGCGTTCGCGCTGAACATGCTCGGCAAGGGCCAGCAGAAGATGGCCTTCGCCTTCTTCAAGCCGACCATGGTGGAGAAGGGCACGATCTCGGGCGAGCCTTACCGGCGCGGCTCGACCGGCGCGCCGATCCTCACCAACGCCCCGGCAGCGGTCGAGTGCCGGTTGGTCGATCTCGTCGAGCGCGGCGATCACCACATCGTGGTGGGCGAGGTGGTGGATGCCCATCTCAACAAGCCGGTCGATGGCCGCCCCGACGCCGCGATCCTCGAGATGAAGGAACTGGGCGAGAAGGTGTTCTACGGCGGCTGAGCGGCGTCCATCGCCTCTGGCGCATTCGACGAGGAGAAGTTCACGCGAGCTTCTGGGCCACCAGGTCGGCAAGCGCGAGGGCGGCGGTCAAGCCCGGCGATTCGATGCCGAACAGGTTGACGAGGCCCGCGATGCCATGCTCGGCCGGCCCCTCGACGAGAAAATCGCGGGGCGGCTCGCCCGGCCCCTGAAGCTTGGGCCGGACGCCCGCATAACCGGGGCTCAACGCCCCGTCGGGGAGCCCCGGCCAATAGCAGCGGATGGCCCTATAAAAGCGCGCGGCGCGCGCGGGATCGACATTGTAATCGATCGTCTCCACCCATTCGACGTCGGGGCCAAAGCGGCACTGGCCGGCGAGGTCGAGAGTGGCGTGGATGCCGAGCCCGGCTTCTTCGGGCGCCGGATAGATGAGGCGCGAGAACGGCGGCTTGACGCCCTTGAGCGTGTAGTAGCTGCCCTTGCAGAGGTAGCCGCGCGGGGCATGGTCGGCGGGCACACCCTCGATGCGCCGGACCAGGGCCGGAGCGTCGAGCCCTGCGGCGTTGATCAGGATGCGCGCATTCAGCGTCAAAGGCTCCGCGCCAAGCGTTTCAACGACGAATGAGCCATCCGCGATCCCCACGCGCGCGACCTCGGTGTTGAACGCGAACACGGCACCGCACGCTTCCGCATCGCCCTGGAGCGCCAGCATGAAGGCGTGGGAATCTAGGATGCCGGTCGAGGGCGAGAGCAGGGCCGCAACGCAAGCGAGCTCGGGCTCGAGCGCCAGGACTTGCGCCGCACGCAGCCACAGGAGGTTGTCGACGCCGTTCGCCTCGGCCCGGGCCTTGAGACTCTGGAGCGTTGCGATCTGGCTTTCTTCCGTGGCCACGATGAGCTTGCCGAGCCGCTTGTGGCCGATCCCTCGCTCCGCGAGGTAGCGGTAAAGCTGCGCCTTGCCGGCCATGCAGCTCCGCGCCTTGAGGCTGCCCGGGGCGTAATAGATGCCGGCATGAATGACCTCGGAGTTGCGCGAGCTCGTCTCGCAGCCGATCGAGGGGCCGCGTTCGATCACGACGACCTCGCGCCCATCCTGCGCGAGCCGGCGCGCCACCGCGAGGCCCAGCGCGCCCGCGCCGACGACAACCGCCTCGGCCGTATCACTCATGGAGGAAAGGTCAGAAGCGGCGCCGGCCGTCCATGGCGCGCCGGACGCGCTCCTCGGCGATACGCACCCCGGCCGCCCGCGGGGTCGCCCGGGTGCGCCGCGCGGTGTCGAGAACCTCCCGGGTGTTGGCCCGAACTTTTTCCTCGATGACCGTGAGCGCCGCCGCCTGTGTGCCGCCGTGATACTCCACGGAGCCGCAGATCACGCCGCCGGCATTGGCAATGAAATCGGGCACGACCAGCACGTTGCGGGCGTGCAGGCGGGCCTCGGCCTCGGGCGTCGCCGGGATGTTGGCGCCCGCGACGACGAGCTTGGCCTGGAGCCGCTCGACATTGTCCTCGCGCAAGACGTCGGGCTGAGCCGCGGGTATCCAGATCTCGCAACTCACGTCGATGATCGCTTCGCCCGGAAGCTTCTCGCCGCTTAAGGCCTCGGTCACGCTCCGTCCCTCGCGCTTGAGCACATCGAGCTCGTCGAGATCGATGCCGCCGGGATCGACCAAGGTCCCCTTGGAGTCCGCCACGGCCACGATGAGCGCGCCGCGCTCTTTGAGAAAGTGCGCGGCGTGCCGGCCGACCGCGCCGTAGCCCTGCACCGCGACCCGCGCCCCTCGGAGCGCCACGCCCGCGAACTCCTGCGCCGCCTCGGCCGCGACCGCGACGCCCAAGCCGGTGGCGCCGATCTCGTCCAGCGGAATCCCGCCGATCTCGCGCGGCAGGCCGACGGCGCGGCCGATCTCGTCTTTGACCCAGGCCATCGCCCGCTCATCCGTGCCCATGTCGGGGCCCGGGATGTAGTCCTTGATGTCGGCGATGGCGCGGGCGAAGGCGCGAATCATCCGCTCTTTCTCCGCGCGCCCGACCGATGGGTCCCCGACGATGACCGATTTGCCGCCGCCGTGCGGCAGGCCGGCCGCCGCGTTCTTGAGCGTCATGACGCGCGCGAGCCGAAAGCACTCTTCGATCGTGACGTTGGGGCCCAGCCGGATGCCGCCGATCGCCGGACCGCAGGCCACGTTGTCGACCACGAGCACGGCTTTAAGCGC
>CAZVZP010000138.1:0-7614 GCA_964631625.1 uncultured Hyphomicrobiales bacterium
ACGAGCCCGAGCGCGCCGTCGAATGGCTGCGCCAAGCCGGCCCTCTCCACCGCCTCGCCGCTATTCAGCACGAATGCGAGATCGCCCCGTTGGGCGAAATTCGGGTGCACCTCGGCAAGCCCGGCCGTATCGAAGGTCGCATCGAGCATGGCCGACAGCGCGCCCCCGTGCGATGCGAGATAAGCGAGTGCGCCCTTGAGGCTCGCGTAGCGGCCGCGGAACGGCCGGGCCAGGTCGGCTCCGGTCATGGCGCGCACCGTATCGAGCGCGAACATCACGCAGTCGTGCTGTCCCCATTCGAAGGGGCGCGCCCGCGCGGCCTCGAGCGCCGCCGCGAGAACCGAGGGCCAGTTTTCCTCGCGCGTCACCGCGGCTCACACCCCGTTCATGGTGTGGTTGACGAACACCTTAAGGGTGTCGTTCGCGGTCTTGGCGAAGGTGGCGAGGTCGAATCCGGTGAGGATTTGATCCGTTCCCGCGCCTGCGCCCCAGGAGGTGACGCCCGTTGCCGCGATCGCGCCCGCGTCGATGTCGTTGTCCGAGAAGTCGGCCTTGGCGTAAGAGAAGAGCCAGGTCACCACATCGACGCCCGCGCCGGTATTGTCTGCATCCCCATCATTGGTCTTGGGATAGCCGGTCGCCGGCGCCTTCTCCGTCCCTGAGATCATCGAGGCGATGTTGTCGGAGGTCGAGGTCTTCGAGGGATGGGTCGCATTCCAGTCGACCGTCGAGAGGTAGAGCCGGTTGAAGGTGTTGGTCGGCGCTTCGCCGGCGATCTTCTGGGCGTAGTATCGATCGCCCTCGTTGGTCACGATATTGTGCGCGGGGATGAGGAGCCGCCCCGCCGGCCCGGCGACGACGCACAGGATGTTGTGATGGCGCGGCACCAGCGCATCGAGCCGCGGCACCCAGAGGCCCGCGCGACTCATTAGCACGCGGCTTGCAAACGCGCCGGCCTCAGTTCGGATCAGCATTCTCGATCTCCTCGCCGTTCTTGATCAGGACCACCCGCTCGGCCACGCGCTCGATCGAATTCTTGGGCGCGGCGAGCGGGGCGAGCGCCGCTAAGCTGCGCATCAAGGCCGCCGCGTCGCTCGTCCCATCGGCCGCGAACACCATGATGAGCCGGGCCATCAGCTCGTCCTCTTCTCCACTTTCAGCGGCAGTGCCCAAAGCGCCCGCAGGTCCGCGCCCGCATCCGCCGTGATTTCCGCCACGTAGCTGCGCCCCGCGATGAACGCCACCGTGTCCCGCAGCGTGCCCCGGTACTTGCCATTCGAGGAGGCGACGTAGCCGAGCGTGATCGGCCAGGTCTCGCCCGCGACCGCGGCACCGCTCGAATCCAAGACCCTGCAGCTCACCGTCGCGCTGTTGAGATAGGCGCCGGTGGCCACGTTCGTGAGCTGATCGACTTCGATCAGGTTGTCGTTCTGGTGAAAGACGATCTCGGTCATGCCGGCTCCACGTTGACCTTGCCCGCGACGCCCGCTTGCGTTCGCGACGTCGCGCCGAGCGCGGGTGCGCTTCCAAGGACGCCCGAAACCGCATCGCCCGTCTCGAGCCCCGCCGCAAGCAGAGCGCTCGCCCCGGGCCGGCCGGCCACGGCGGCCATGATCGTGAGCGCGGCGGACAAGGCTTGGCCGAGGTCGGCGACGAGCCGTTCGAGCGTGGCCTCGTCGAGCGCGAGCCCCTCGACGATCAGACGCGCGATCGCGCCGGCGCGCACGACGGCCTCGGCCGCCTCGACCGTGTCGGCCAGGGCGCGGTTGAGCCCGAGGCTCCGGACCGGGCCTTCCGCGAGCTCGATGGCCTCGGCCGCCGCCGCGACACGCCCGAGCGCGTGCTCAAGCGTCTCGGCGAACTCGACGCCCTCGGCCAACGCCTGCAGGCGGCTGCGCGTCCAGGGCGCCGCCTCCGCGAACTCGATACTCTCGGCCTCAAGCCGCAGCAGGGCGCGGATGCGCGCGATCGCCTCCGCGAGTTCCGCGCTTTCGGTGACGAGCCTGACCAGGCTCGAGCCCGAGTCCGCACCGAAGGGAACGAGTGCCGCGCCGCGATAGAAGATCGCCTTGTGGTCCGCCTTCGCGGGCGCGCCGTTGAGCGTCAGATTGGCGACGCCCTTCCAATCCGGCTCCGGGCTGTTGACGCCGAACAGCGGCCAGTAGGCGGCGATGGCGCCCCTCTGGATCAGGAGCAGGCTAAGCCCCTTGGCAAGCAACGCGATCTCCGCATCGGAGAGCGCCACGTTCCAGATCGCGGCTTCGGCCACCGCGTCCAGATCGGAGTGGACATAATTCGTCAGGCCGCGAACCCGACCGATCCACGTCCGATCCGGCGTACTGGCGAAGGTGACGGTCTGCGTGTTGGTGCCCTTGCTGCCCCCGTCGATATAGGCCGCGCGGTCATTGGTTGCCGACCAGACACCAGCGGCATGATGCCACGTTCCAGCCGTAAAGCCGGTCGTCGTGGCTGCCTCTCGAAAGGTCGAGCCGCTAAACTTCGTCGCGTTGATAGGATCGCCGGCGACATTCCCTCGAAGAATGAGCCGGAAGCCGGAACGTGTCGCTCCGGTGTCATTGACCCCGATCTCCATAATTCCGTCTGCGCCCGTGATGTTCTGCGGCTTGACCCAGGCCGCCATCGTCAGCGGCTCGGCCGTGACGAGCGCTGATCCGGCTTCTAGGTATTGACTACTGGCGGCGACGAACGAGCGCGCCACGCTTACGTTTCCTTGATCTCGATTTTGTAGAGTTCGAGATCGCCCACGGCCGTGTCGTTCGCCACGTCACGCTTGATGCGGAGCCGGAAACTCTCACCCACGGCGAGGCTGTCCATATTGGCCCCGTTCGAGATCGCGACGTTTGTGATCTTGACGTGTCCAGAGGTTCCGGGGACGGTTGCCGCCGTGATCGTTTGAGCGCTCGCAAAACCGTCGCTGTCGATGTCCTGTTGCCCATCTCCGATCCGCTCAATCTCGATGGTCCAGCCACCGGTGCCGCTGACCGCGCTGGTGGCCGCATGATGGACGTAAACCGTGATCCCGCCGCCCCCATAGTTGCGCGGCAGTAGATGGGAGAAGACTGCTCCCTCGGCCGTGGTGTCGTCGAAGTCGAGGCATGGATGCTGGTTGCGCAGATCCGGGGTCGCGGGGTTGCTCGTCGGCGGCTCGTTCTCGAACGGCTTGAAGACGAGCAGCGTGTTGCCGGTTGCCATCAGCTCACCTCGTAGCGCCGCTTGGCCACGGCCATGAACAGGCGCGCCTTCTGCTTGGTCGTGAGAGCCGTGCGGGCGGGCAACGGCAGGGCCGCGTTGAAGGAAGCGGCGTTGGCATCGATCCAGGCGTCGGTCGCATCGATCGCGGCTTGAAGCTCGGGCCGCGTCAGGCTGATCTCTTCGGTTGCCGCCATCAGGAGCATGGTGAAGTCGGACCGCGCCCGCGCGCGCTCGCTCCCCAAAAGCACAGCCATAGTCTCCCCCTCGAAGCGAAAGGCCCTACCGCGGCCACCGAAGCTCGCGGTTCTGGATCGTGGGCACGAAGTCGAGCCCCTTGTCGTTCGGAAAATCGATCTTCTGATCCTCCGGCGTGTAGCGCCGGTCCCGCGCTCGCTCGAGATCGACCAGGATGTTGTCCGCTCCGAGCGCGATCGTCGTGGTCTCCGCCCCCTCGTTGATCTCCATGTTGTCCATGCGTCCCTCGAAGAGGAGGACCGGATCGGCGATCAGCACGTTCGCGGAATCGAAGAACGCGAGCCAGGCCTTGGCTAGGCGATTCTGGTATTCCGTCGTGAGCGCCTGATCGAGGTTCACCCGGTCCGCGCGCAAACCGTTGAGCGTGAACACGGCGCCGGTCGCGCGCACCTCGTGGGTCTCCTCGCCCACGGACAGACCGAGCAGATTGCCGGCGCCCGCGAAGCTGTTACCGTTCCACGCGAGCGTGCCGATCCCCGTCCAATAGCGCACGACGCCTGCCGGAAAATCGAACTCGGTCAAGACCGCGAGCCGGACCGCGCCCTTGGCGAGCTCGGCCAGCACGCCCGCCGTCAACGAGCGCGCCATCTAGAGCGCCTCGAGCGCCGTGAAGCCGATGCCGTAGACGCGGGCCGCGTCGGCCTCCCACGCGCGCTCGTCGCTGGCGAGCCGCCACAGCCCGAGCGTATTGCTGACGACGACCGGCGCGTTGTCCGCGGGCGATGCGCGCAAGCTGGGCCACAGCGTGAGCGTCACCGTGCCGCTCCCATCCGAGTCCGCATCCTCGAGTGCCTTATAGAGCCGCGTCGTTAAGCCCGAGCCGAGCGAGATGTAGTCGCCCGCCCGGAGATAACCGGAGGTGCCCGCGGGCGCGCCGTCGATCACCAAGGTCGTTCCGCTCTGGCCCGCGCCTTTAACGAGCGGCGTGCCGGGAGCTTGCGCGGCCGCGCCGCGGGGCGTCTTGCCGTCGGGATCGCCCATGAGGAACGTGCCCTCCCGCCCGTTGAGCTTGGCCAGGAAGGCGATGACCCCTTCGGCTTCCGCGCGCACCATCGGCGGATAGACGATGTCGGCCTCCCACCACTGGCCCGCGTGGCCTTGCGCCTGCTGCTCGCCCGTGAACGGCGAGCGGGCGAGCCCCACGACCGAGCGCATGAGAAAGCGTGCGGAGCGGATGCCGACGGCCGGCAGGGCGATGGGAAACGCAATCGGCATTACGCCCTCAGCAAGCGGCGGGCCGAGCCGCCGCGCCGCTTCGCATCGATCACGCCGGCGGTCACCGAGGCGGTGATCTCGGGCAAGAGCCGGCGGATCTCCGCGCGCACCGTGGGCGCGACCCCGGTCGCCACGTTGACCGTGACCGACAGGGGCTCCGGCTGCGGCGCCAGAATCTCCTTGGTCCGCACGCCGGAGAGGATGCGGCCGCCCACGTCGGGCACGAACAGCTCCGGCGCCCGTTCGCCGACCAGCACCGGCACGCGGGCGCCCACCGGCCCGCCGTGCTGGCGCCGGATCGGAATCTGCCGGTGGATTGCATCGACGCTCGAGGCCGCGCGCGGCACATCGCCCGCGAACCCGAGGATCGCTTGACCCAAGAAGCCGCCGAGCACCGAGCCCAGACTCTCGCCGCCGGTTGTGGCCGAGAGGAACGCGCGCTCGATGTCGCGCAGCGCCGAGAGTGCGACGCTGCGCAAACCGTCGAACGCGCGCTCGCCGCGTCCCAAGGCATCGATCAGCACGTCCTCGATCGAGCGCCCGGCGCCGCGCCAGAGCTCGACCATGCGTCCCTGCCGGTCCCGCTCTTCGATGAGCGCCCGGGCCCGCTGCGCACCGATGTCATCTTGCAGCTCGCTCTCGATCTCGAGGCGCGCTATCGCCGTCCGCTCTTCGAGCGCAAGCTGCGCATGCTGCGGGCCGCCCGCCCGCCCTACGCTCGGAACACTCAAAAGCTCTCTCGGTAGGGCGCGGCCCGGGGGCCATTTCAAAGGCGCGAGCGCCTGGCTCATGCGCTTGCCCCCACGCTCGAGCGCCTCCTGCACGCGCCGCAGGTCGTTGAGGAACGGTTCGCGCTCGAGGCGGATGCGCACCACTAGCTCGTCCAACGTCGCCATCAGTCCGGATACTCCGCCCTCAAACGTTCAAACTCGCCGCGGCTCAAGGCCCGCGGAACGGCGCCGTTCGCCTCGCGCCAAGCCTCGAGCGCCGCGCCGAGCTCGGGCAGGGTCATGGCCCAGAAATCCGCCGGAGAGAGCTTGAGGAGCGCGACGCTCACGCCGAAGAGCCGTTGCCAGGGGATCAGACGCTCTCCGGCGGGCTGCCGTTTTTTTCCTCGTCTCCCTCGACCCAGCCGGCGAGCAGGCACTGGCCGACCTTGCCCGCGAAGCTCATGACGCCGCCCCCTTCGATCACTTGGCGCCCCACCTGTTCGACGGTGCCGGGGTTCTGGCCGGCCGCCTTGGCCAGCGCCTGGATGGCGAGCGCCAGGTGGCGCAAGAGGATCGTGCCGTTGGTGCAGCGCACCGCCTGCTCGGCGATCGAGAAGCCCGTTTCCTGCTCGATGCGCACTTCGCCCCGGAGCGACGCAGCCATCAGGCCGCTCCCGCACGGCGCGCGAACGAGGCCGAGGCGCCGCCGTCAATGTCGGGTATCGCCATGCCGTCCTCCCTAGAGCATTTCTGGCGGACTGGAATCACGCGAGATAGCCTTGAACCGACCGATGAACCCCCAACCCCAACCCTCCCCGCAAGGGGGGGGCTGTTTTCTTTAATCCCCCTCCCCTCGCGGGAGGGGGTAGGGGGAGGGGGTCGTTGCCACTCAAGCGATATACGCTCTAAAGCGCGGTCTTGGTGATCGTGCCCGCGCTCGCGAGCGTCAGCGACCAGGTCGCCTCGCCGTCGTGGGGGCCGTCGTATTGCATTTGGGTGACGCGGAACGGCCCCTGGAAGGTCGCGATGCCCGGCACGATCACCTGGTAATTGACGATGGCCTTGTTGAACCAGTCGGTGAGGATGTTGTTTTCCTGGACCGTGTCCTTGATGGGCCCCGCGCCGCTCACGGTGATGGAGTTGATGCCGGCGCCCCCGAGCAGCTCGCGGAAGCCGCCGGAGTCCTTATCCGTCGCGTCGACCTCTTGGCCATTGAGCGCGAGCGTATGGGTGCGGAAGCCGCCGACGGTCGTGAAGGTTTCGGGTCCGCCGCCGTCGCCCCGTTTGAGCAGGAACTGGTCGCCTCGTTGTCCGGCCATGTGCTTCTCCTGGCGCAAGGGCCCTTGCCGGGCCGCTGAAACTTAAGGGGTCGCGTTCGCCCCGCGCCGCCTGGTTGCGCGGCGTCGATGATTGCCTAGATGTCGTGGGTCAGCGCGCGGTAGCGCGCGATGCCGTGAAACGTGATGCCGTCTTGATCGAGCAGGGTTTCCTCGAACTCGAAGCGGAGCAGCACGAGGATGGCGCCCGTGACCGCGATGTTCTGCCGGTGCAGCAGCGCATGGAGGCGCGCAAGGATGTCCTTGGCCTGCTTGCGCCCGCGCGCATCGCCAGCCTGGCCCGGATTGGGGCGGCTCCAGACGTGCAGGTTGAGCGTGTGCCGCTGCCCGTCTTGCAGCTTGTCGGAGGCATCGACGACCGTGTCCTCGCCGAGAGCGACGTAGGGACACGGCTGCCCGTCGGGAGCGCGGTCGAACACACCCGTGACCATGCCCATCAGCGTCCCATCCGCGACGAGCGCGCCGTAGATCGCCTGTTGCAGGGCAAGGGAATGATCGCTCACGACGTCCCCGCTGATTTCAACGCCGCTGCGACGCCTTGCCGGATTCGTTCGATGATCGTGGCCCGGGTCCGCTCGAAGGCGGGCAAGAGCCAGGGCCGGGCCGCCATGCGCGCGGTACCGAATTCGAGAAAGGCCGCGTAGCGGGCGGCCCCGCCGCGGGCGGCCGGGCCCCCGACTCCCGCGCGCGCGGAAACGCCATCGGCGTCGAGTTCCGCCGTGAGCGAGTCTGCGAGCCGTCCGCTGTCGCTCGCCGGTGCCTCGCCCGGCGCCGACGCGCGATGCCCGCCGCGGCGTGGCCTTGCGCCCGGCCTCGGCTCTTGCAGCGCGCGCACGGCCTCGGCGCGCACCGTCTCGGCAGAATCGAGCGCCGCGCGCTTGGCC
>CAZVZP010000139.1:0-7606 GCA_964631625.1 uncultured Hyphomicrobiales bacterium
GGCTGCGCAAGGCGCGGCGCCAGCCCGGGGCCGCGATCCTGACCTCGACCAGGGCAGCGCGCCGACCCGGACTGTCGGGGTCGGCCATCAGCGCCTCTGCCCACCCGCTCGCCCGGCCTTGTCGTAAGCCTGGACGATGCGGGTGACGAGCTCGTTGCGCACGACGTCGGAATCCGAGAACTCGACGATCTCGAGCCCGGGCACGCCGGCGAGCACCCCGATCGCGTCTTTGAGGCCCGAGACGGCGCCTGTCGGCAGATCGACCTGCGAGAGATCGCCGGTCACCGCCATGCGGGAGTTTTCGCCGAGCCTCGTTAAGAACATCTTCATCTGCACAGGCGAGGTGTTCTGCGCTTCGTCGAGAATGACAAAGGCATTCGACAACGTGCGCCCCCGCATGAAGGCCAGAGGCGCAATCTCGATCTCGCCGGTTTCGAGCTTCTTGACTGCACGCTCGGAGGGCATCATGTCGTGCAGCGCGTCGTAGAGCGGGCGGAGATACGGATCGAGCTTCTCCTTGACCTCGCCCGGCAGGAAGCCCAGCCGCTCACCCGCCTCGACGGCGGGGCGCGAGAGGATGATGCGCGCGACCTCTCCCGTCGTCAGCAGGGCGACTGCCATGGCGACGGCGAGGTACGTCTTGCCCGTGCCCGCCGGGCCGACGCCGACCACGAGCCCGCTGCGCTGGAGCGCGCGCACGTAGCGCGCCTGCGCGGGCGAGCGCGGCCGGATCGGATGGCGCTGGGTCTTGATGATAAGGGACTCGAGATCGACAAAGGGCGAGCCGGCGCCGGCGCGCGCCAGACGGATCGCACCGTCCACGTCCCCGCTCGTCACCTCCGTTCCCCCCTTGAGCCGCGTGTACATCTCGCTCAAGACCTGGCGTGCCGTCTCGACCGCCTCGGCCGCGCCGCTGATCGCGAGCTCGTTGCCGCGCGAGCTGATCACGACCCCGAGCTGCTGCTCGATGCGCGCGAGATTCCGATCGTGCTCGCCGAACAGCCGGGCCAAGAGCGCGTTGTCGTCGAAGCGAAGCGTCGTCGGCCCGCCTGGCGCCTTGAGGGTATCGGGTCCTTGCGCTGCGCTCACGCCGAGGCTCTCACGTCGGACGGGGCTAGGAGCTCGCCCGCCAGGCCGTGCGGCCCGGCGCCGACGAGGCGCACGGGCCTAAGCGCGCCCACGAGGCTCATCCGCGAGGCCACGTGCACGGCCTGCATATGGGGGCTGCGGCCCTGGGCCTGGCCGCGCCGCCGCCCGGCGCGCTCGAACAGCACCTCGACGCTCGCGCCCACGCACGTGCGGTTGAACGCCCGCTGCTGCTCGCCCAGCAGGGCCTGCAAGCGCTCGAGGCGCTCGGCCTTGAGCGCTTCGGGCACGGCGTCCTTCATCTCGGCCGCCGGCGTGCCCGGGCGCGGGCTGTACTTGAACGAATAGGCCTGCGCGTACCCGACCGCGCGCACAAGCTCGAGCGTCGCCTCGAAATCGGCCTCGGTCTCGCCGGGGAAGCCCACGATGAAATCGGACGCGAGCGCGATATCGGGGCGCGCGCGCCTCAGCCGCTCGACGATGCCGAGATACTGCCCCGCGCGGTGCCGACGGTTCATGCGCGCGAGCACCCGGTCGGAGCCCGACTGCACCGGAAGATGCAGATACGGCATGAGCTTCGCGCAGGTGCCGTGGGCCGCGATCAGATCCTCTGTCATGTCGCGCGGATGCGAGGTCGTGTAGCGGATGCGCGCGATCCCCTCGATCGCAGAGAGGCGCTCGATCAGCCGCGCGAGCGTCCACGGCGAGCCGTTCTCGCCGGGCCCGTGATAGGCGTTGACGTTCTGGCCAAGGAGCACGAGCTCGCGTGCCCCGTTCGCCGCAAGCCGGCGCGCTTCGGCTTCGATCGCGGCGATGGGCCGCGAGCTCTCGGCGCCCCGCGTGTAGGGCACGACGCAAAAGGTGCAGAAGCGGTCGCAGCCCTCCTGCACCGTGAGAAACGCGACGACACCCGGCGCCTCCCGTTCCTCGGGCAGGTGGTCGAACTTCTCCTCGAGCGGAAACTCGGTGTCGACGACGGCTTCGCCCTCGTTCGCGCGCACGAGCATTTCGGGCAGGCGATGGTAGGTCTGGGGTCCGAAGACGATGTCGACGAACGGCGCGCGCGCAACGAGCGCCGCGCCCTCGGCCTGGGCAACGCAGCCGCCCACCGCGATCATGAACGGCGCACCCTCGGCCTGGCGCGCGCGCTTGAGCCGCTTGAAGCGGCCCAGCTCCGAATACACCTTCTCGGCGGCCTTCTCGCGGATGTGGCAGGTGTTGAGGATGACGAGCTCCGCCCCCTCGGGCTCCTCGGTGCGCGAGAAGCCGAGCGGCGCCAGGACGTCCGCCATGCGGGCGGAGTCGTAGACGTTCATCTGACAGCCGTAGGTTTTGATGAAGACCTTCTTGCTCACGCTCAAGGAGCGTTTCCGGCGGCTCGTCGCGCGCACTCCTGCCGCCCAATCTGCGACGCAGGGCCACCTCTCGGGGCGGGCGCGAGGCTCAAGGTAGCACCGCAAGGAGGCAAGTCAAGCCGACGACGCCTCGCCGTGATTAGCGGCCAAGCGCGATCGGCGCCGCAAGAAGCGCCGGCGCCGCGGC
Organism: uncultured Hyphomicrobiales bacterium; assembly: GCA_964631625.1. Classification (GTDB taxonomy): domain Bacteria; phylum Pseudomonadota; class Alphaproteobacteria; order UBA828; family JAPUJA01; genus CAZVZP01. Next base: position 2,629 of record CAZVZP010000139.1, read on the forward strand.
GGCATCGTGCGGCCCGCGAGCGCCGTCGCAACGCCCCTAGCGACCGCCGCCTGGCAATGGGCCGCCAGCGCCTTGCGCGAGCCGAACCGCTCGATGGTGACCGGTTCGTGGTACTCGACCTCGACGGTGGCGCGGCCCAAGCCCATCATGGTCCACAGGTGAGCGGCCAAGTCCATGTCGCCGTACCAAGCGTAATAGGGCCGGTAGAAACGGCCCATCGGCATGTCGTCGAGTTTGGTGTAGGCGATCGACACGGGCTGCACCGTGAGCCACTCGCCGCGCACGGCGTCTTCGGCGAGCGCGAAGAATGTGCTCTTGAACGGCAGCACGCGGTTGCCGTCGCTGCTCGTCCCTTCCGGGAACAGGATCAACCGCTCGCCCGTCTCGAGCCGGCGCTTCATCGCCGCGCTCTGCTCCTTGGTGCGCGAGATGCGGCGCTCGACGAAGACGGTGCGCTGCAAGCGGGCGAGCCAACCGAACAGCGGCCAGCCCCTGACCTCGGCCTTGGCCACGAACGAACCCTCGATGAGCGAGCCCAAGACCACGATGTCGAGATAGGAGGTGTGGTTGCACGCGAACAGCGCGGGCCGCGCCGCGCTCTGCTTGCCGTAGGTGGCGACCTTGATCCCGAGGATGCGGCACACGCCGCGGTGATAGACGAGGGGCAGGCGGGCGGCCGCCCCGGCTCCGACCACGAGGAGCAGGAACTGGACCGGGCCGAGAAGGAGAGTCCAGCCGATGAAGCGGAGGAAGGTCAAGGCCGAGCGCACGGTATCGGCCTTGGTCTCAGCTCAGCCGTTCGCGGTACTTCCGCGTCACGAGGTCGGTCTTCACGATGATGCAGACATCCGTCGTGTTGAACTGGCGGTCGACATAGGCGCCGTCGCCCACGAAGCCGCCGAGCCGCAAGTAGCCTTTGACCAGCGGCGGGAGCGCAAGCAGGGCGGCCCGCGCATCGATCGCCTCCTTGGGCAGCCTGTTCATGTCCACGTAAAGGTCGGGCAGGGTGCGGGGTCGCATCGCGGCCGGCGCGAGGTGGAAATGATAGAGGTAGGAGAGCGGCAGGGCGTGCACGGCCGGATCGGTTCCGGGGAAGCTCGCGCAACCGAACATGAGCGTGATGTCGTGGCCCGAGACATAGGCCGCGATGCCGCGCCAGAGGAGCTGCATCGTCGCGCGGTTTCGGTAGCGCTCGTCCACGCAGGAGCGCCCCAACTCGAGCAGCTCGCCCGGCTGAGCCAAGATCGGCGCGATGTCGTACTCGCTTGCGGTGTAGAAGCTGCGCCCCAAGCGATCGGCCACCGAGCGGCGGAGCAGACGGTAGGTGCCGACGACCGGGTCGCCGTCGCGCGCGTGGTCGAGCACGAGCAAGTGATCGCAGATCTCGTCGAAGGCGTCGGCGTCGCGGTGCCGGGCCGCCATCTCGGGCGTGGGCGTCGCCCGCATTTCCTCGTAGAAGATACGGTAGCGCAGGGCCTGCGCGGCGTCGACCTCGGCGGCCGAGAGGGCAAGGCGTACCTCCAGGCTGCCCACCCGAATGTCGCCCCAGATCTCGTGCACAGCTGCGACGCCCATCGTTCCCGTCCGCGGGCCGCCGGAGCGCCTCGGGGCTCCCGCTTTCAACCCGCCTTCCGCTCCTTGGTCGAAGACAGCGGCCGGCCGTAGAGCTCGAGCCGGTGGCCGACCAGACGATACCCGAGACTCTCCGCAATTTCCCGCTGCAATTCTTCGATGCGCGGATTGACGAACTCGATCACCTTGTCGGAGTCGATGTCGATAAGGTGGTCATGGTGCTGCCCGCTCGCGCGCTCGTAGCGCGCCCGGCCGTGCCCGAATTCGTGCTTCTCCAAGAGGGTCTCGCGCTCGAACAGGCGGATCGTCCGGTACACCGTGGCCAGGCTCATCCGCGGGTCGATGGCGGCGGCCCGGTGGTGGACCTCTTCGACGTCGGGGTGGTCCCGCGCCTCGGAGAGCACCCGCGCGATAACCCGCCGCTGGCCTGTCATCTTGAGGCCCTTCTGAAGGCACAACTCCTCGATGCGTGAGGGAGAAGCGAGTTTGAGCCGTCGAACCACGGGCCCTCCTGCGCCGTTCGCGTTGCCACCCTTTAATGATTATAGGGAACAGGCGCGGGGCTTACCACCGGGCAAGCGGCCCCACCCCCCGCTCGTCGGCGCGGCGCACGCGCCCGCCCGGCTCAACCGCCCCGGCGGCGCTTCGAGGTGCGCGTGCCGAGTCCGATCTTCTTGGCGAGCAAGCTCCTTGTGCGCGCATAATTGGGCGCGACCATCGGATAGTTGGGCGGCAAACCCCAGCGCTCTCGATACTGCTCGGGCGTCATGTGGTAGGCGGTATTGAGGTGGCGCTTCAGCATCTTGAGCTTCTTGCCGTCCTCGAGACACACGATGTAGTCGGGAGACACCGATTTCTTGATCGGCACCGCGGGCCGCGGGCGCGCGCCCAAGCCTAAGCCCCCGCCGTCCTCGCCCACGGTCGAAAGCGTGTGATAGACTTGCCGGATCAGCTGCGGCAGGTCGTTCACCGCGACCTCGTTGTTGGCGACGTGGGAGCCCACGATCTCGGCAGTCAGGGCCAAGAGTTCGTTGCGCTCCGCTCGGTCGGCCATGGCGTTTACCGTCAAATCGAGGTTGCGGAATTACTTCGCGCGGCTCGGGCTACGATCCTACAGAGCCCAATATTGATCAATCAAGCCCAAAGTCGAGTCTGGAATAAAGCCGTGGCAAGCCCAACCGAATACTCTCTTGACATCACGGGCGAGGTGTGCCCGATGACCTTCGTCAAGACCAAGCTCAAGATCGAGGCCATGGCGCCGGGCGACGTCCTCATCCTGCGCCTCAAAGGGGCCGAGCCCCTGGAGAACGTGCCGCGCTCGCTCGGCGAAGAGGGCCACACGATCTTGAGCCTCGAGCCCGAGAACGGGCCGGACCCCGCCGTGCACATCCTGCGCGTGCGCAAGCGCTAGAGGCGCCCGACCCCGTCGAGTCCCACTGTGAGCACCAGCGCGGCGCAGCTGGCCTCGCCGCGGCGATAATAGCCCTGGCGCCGGCCCACCGCGGCGAAGCCTTGACCGAGATAGAGCGCGAGCGCCGCGAGATTGTCCTCGGCCACCTCTAGGAAAAGCCTTTGCGCCCCGCCCGAGCGCGCCTGGCGCATCGCGGTGTCGAGCAGGCCCTTGGCGATGCCCCGCCGGCGATAGGGATCGCTCACGCCGAGCGAGAGGATCTCCGCCTCTCCCGCCGCATGGCGGCATAGGATGAAGCCGACGGAGCCCCCGGCGCTCTCCGCGATTAGGCCGAAGACGCCGGGCGAGGCGATCAGGCTGGCCAGCGTCTCGCGGCTCCAAGCCGGCTCGAAGCAGGCCGCGTGCAGCATTGCCAAGCGATCGAGGCCGGCGGCGCCGTTGAGCGGCCGGAAGTCGATCGAGACGAGGCGGCCCTGACCGGCCGCGCGCCCCTCGGTCACGGCGGTGGCGCCTCGGCTGCGGCGGCGCGCAGGTAGAGCGGGCGAAGCGCCGTGCCGGGCCCGGCGCTCTCTTTACGGCGCGCCGCGAGCGTGGCCACGAAGGCCGCATCGGGCGAGGCCGGCGCAGCTGAAAGCCGGAGCTCTCGCCCTGCGCGTTCGCCGGCCACAGCGAGCGCCGCCGCGCCGCTGCCCACTAAGAGGAGCGCTCCGCTCGGTGCCTCGATGGCCGCGGCCGGCGCCACCGCCGGCGCGCTCAACGGGTGAAGCCCGGCGTCGAATGCCTGCCAATAGATTTCGCCGCGCCGGGCATCGAGTGCGGCGATCACACTGCGCCCCGCCCGCTCCTCCTCCGGGGTCGCCTCGGCCAGCGCCTCGAGGGTGCCCACCCCGATCACCGGCAGCTTGAGCGCCAGCGCGAAGCCGCGCGCGGCCGCGAGCCCGACCCGAAGGCCCGTGAAGCTGCCGGGGCCGGTGGTGACGGCGAGCGCGTCGAGCGTGGCGAAAGCCGCGTCCGCCTCGGCCAGCACGGCCCCGACCATGGGGATCAGGGCTTCCGCGTGGCCGCGGGCCATGGCCGCACGACGGTGCGAAACCACGCGGCCGTCCTGCCACAACGCCGCGGAACAGGCCTCGCCCGCCGTATCGAAAGCGAGGAGACGCATGGCTCTTCCAAAGGCATCCGGTTGCACCCAGAAGCTGCGCGCTTAACATGCGGGCGCATCGAGGGCAAGGCGCGAGCCTTTGGTTCGCGCGGCTGCCATCTAAGCCCAAGGCCGGGGCGCGTGCCGTGCTGGTTGAGATCAGACCGCCCAAATTCGACGTGGAGCTCGCGCTCGCCTATGCGAGCGCCGACAACTTCACGGGCCGCCCCATCTACCGGCGCGCCGCCTGCTTCCTGCACCCGGAAGCCGCCACGGCGCTCAGCCAAGCGATCGGGCTCGCCGCCGAGCTTGGGCTCAAGCTCCGCATCTTCGACGCCTTCCGACCGGCCGAGGCCCAGGAGGCGTTGTGGCGCCATACGCCCGACCCCAATTATCTGGCGCCGCCCGAGCGCGGCTCGCCCCATTCGCGGGGCGTTGCCGTCGATCTCACGCTGGTGGGTCAGGACGGGCAGGCGCTCGACATGGGCACGGCCTTTGACACGCTCGTTCCCGCCTCGCACCACGGCTCGAGTGCGGTGGCGCCGACGGCGCAAGGCAATCGCTATCTGCTGCTCGGGCTGATGAGCGCGGCCGGCTGGGATTTCTATCGCAACGAATGGTGGCACTACCAGCTGTTCGAGTCCCGCCGCTTCCCGCTCTTGAGCGATCGCGCGGCAGGCACGGCCCTCATGGCCTAACGCGCGGCCCGCCGAGGATTCCGCTACCCGCCGCCGGGCCGCCCCGATAACGTGCGGGCGATGAGTTTCTCCCCGCGCTTGCGCCGGCACCCGATCGCCGCCCTCGGGCGGAACGGCAATTCGCTCTCGACCATCACCTCGAACTCGCCACGCGGT
>CAZVZP010000140.1:0-7524 GCA_964631625.1 uncultured Hyphomicrobiales bacterium
GGGCGTGTAGGCCACGGGAACGCCGAAGAATTCGAGCCAGGCGTCCTCGTACTCGATGTCGTGGCTCACCTGGTCGTGGACCACCTTGACGGCCTTGATCTGCCACAGCGGCGCCCTCTGCGGATCCTCGGCGCAGAGGTCGCACGGCGAGAACACGGCCTTGCGCATCTCGGTCCGGTATCCGCCGATGCGCCGCGCGCCATTCGCCGCCATGCGCGAGCCGTCGGACAAAAGGACGCGGATCGACTCGATCACGCCGTCGCGCAAGTCTCCCGTGAGCTCGACATAATCGGCGAACAAGACGTCGCCGGTGGGCTCGAGCAGGCTCACGTTGCCGGCGGCCGTTACGGTGTCGCTCGGCTCGTGGTAACGCACCTCGTCGGCGAGCAGGATGCGCGGGCCGTGATGGATCTCGACATGGCCGGTGGCAATCACGAGCTTGCGCTCGCTGTCGTAGGCGAGGTGGTCGGCGCTGAGCAGCATGGGCCCGTCCGGGGCGCGTTCCGGTTCGGCCGCCGGCGCTCCGCCGCCCGCGAGCAATCCCAGGGCCAGCGCGCTCATGAGAAGGAGGCGGCGCATGGCTTAAGCCTAGCCGTCTTCGAGGCGGAAGAGCAGCGCGATGCCGGCGAGCGCGCTGATCCCGGCGGGCGTCCAGGCCGCAAGCAGGGGCGGGATCTTGCCGGAGAGCCCGAGCGCCAGCACCACGTCGGAGAGGAAGTAGAGCACGAAGCCCGTGAGCACCCCGGCGACGATCAGCAGGCCCGTGCCGCCGCGTCGGGTCAAGCGGAGCGAAAAGCTCGCCGCGATGATGACCATGGCGGCCAAGAGCAGCGGCCCGGCGAGCAGGGAGTAGAAATGGATTCGGTGCTTGATGGCCGAGAAGCCGGATCGCTCGAGAACCTCGATGAAGGCCGGCAAGGCCCAAAACGACAAGGTTTCGGGCGCGGCGAAGCTGTCCTGGATCTGCGCCAGCGTGAGCGACGTGGGGAGCCGGAAACGGTCGTGAAAACGCGCGGGCTCGTCGGGGGCCGTCATTACGGCCTTCTCGATCGCCCAATAGCCCTCTTCGAGCCGCGCGGAATCCGCGTCGATGCGGCGCACGAACCGGTCGTCCTCCTCGAACTGGAAAATCGTCACGTTCGTGAGCACGGTGCCCGGTTCCTCGATCGCGCGCGCGTGAATCACCGATTGGTGGGCGCCCTCGCCCTGGCGCAGCCACAAGCCCGCCGAGGACGACACCGCGAGCAGACTCGGGCGCCCCTTGAGGTAGGTCGCCTCCATCTGTTCGTAGCGCGCGACCATGGCCGCGGCGAGCGGGTTGTAGACGGTGATGAGCAGGATGCCGCCGGCGAGCGCCAGAACGATCGCGGGCAAGAGGAATTGCCAGACCGAGACGCCCGCGGCGCGCGTGACGGCGAGCTCGTGGTGGCGCGTGAGCCGCGTGAACGTGAGCATGGCGCCGACGAGCACGGCGAAGGGGATGGCCTTCTGCGCCATGAACGGGAGCTTGAAGAACGCCATCTCGAGCAGCACGCCGAACGCGGCCTGCTCCTTGGCCGCCCCCCGGCGCAAGAGCTCGACGGCATCGAAGATGAAGATGGTGGCGATGAAGAGCAGCAGGACGATGCCGACGCCGATCAGGAACTGGCGGCCGAAGTAGAACGACAGCGTGGGCGAGAGCCTCATGGCTGCGCCGTGCGCCACGGCCGAGGCAGGAGGCCGAGAGGCCGCCGACGGCCCATCGCCAGGAGTCCAAGCGCGATCGCGGCGGCCGGGTTGAGATACATGAGGAGCGACAGACCCGGCAGCTTCGCCGTCGCGTTCTGCAAGCCCAGGCCGAGGGCCTCGAACAGCACACCCGCGATCACGGCCACCATCAGCCGGCGCCACTGGCCTCGGCGATTGAATTCGCCCGAGAGCAACGCGCCCAGCGCAATCGCCACCAGGGCCGGCGCGAAGAACGGCAGCACCAGGCGCTGGTGCGCCTCGGCCAGGAACTTGTCGCGGTTCTTGAGATCGTCCGGATGGTCGGAGGGGCGCAGGAGCTCCCAGACATAGCGTTCGCCCGCCTCGCGCCAGCGAGTCGTCGCGTCGGCGGCGAACACGCCGAGATCCATCGTGTAGTGGTCGAAATAGAGCAGGGAAAGGCGCCCGCCCGCCTTGTCGATCTGCTGGCGATTGCCGTTCGACAAGACGAAGCGGGGACCGCTCTCGGCCTTCACGAGCTGACCGCGCTCGGCCATCATGGTGAGCGATTCGTCGGGATTGCGCTCATCGTGCACCAGGATGCCCATGAGCTCGCCGTTGGGCGTGCGGGCGCGCACGTACACGGTGACTCCCGGAATGAGCGTGGTGAAGACGCCTTCCTGCAGCAGGATGCCGGTGTAGTCGCTGCGGATCAGGAACTGCTGGTCCTTGAAGCTGCGCTGCGCCGCCGGCATGAAATAGAGCGTCATGCTGTAGATGAGGAGCGCGACCAAGCTGGCGAGCAGGAGCGCCGGCCGGGCGAGTTGCGCCGGGGCGAGGCCTGAGGCCGTCAAGCTGACGAGCTCGCTGTCGCGCGTCAGCCTGTTGTAGACGTAGAGCACCGCGCAGAACAGCGCGACGGGCGCGATCACCCCGAAGAACACCGGGAGCAAGAGCAGCGTCAATTGCAGAAAGGCCTGTATCGAGAGGCCCTTGTTGACGATGAGATCGACAAAGCGTAGAGACTGGGTGAGCCAGACAACGGCGGAGAGACCCAGCGTAATGAAGACGAACGGGCCGATGAGCTGGCGCAGGATGTAACGGCCGTAGCGTTTCATGCCGGCGCCAGTATAGCGGCAGCGCGGGGCCAAGACCTAGATGGATTTCATCGCGCCGCTCCGGTAAGCCCCTGTATCGGAGGAGTGATTCGGTAAACGGCCGGCCTCGGACGTCGGCTTCGCAGTCAAGGACCGAGCGATGCGGCGAGAGTTTGCGGAGATGGGCCTGCCTGCGGACGGCGCGTTCGTGGTCGGCGCACTCGAGGGACCGGAACTCCAGCCCTCGGCAAAAGATGTTGATGCGCGCTTGAGCGGCGCGTTGGCGCGGGCGCTCGAGAGCGGGCGCTTCCGCGGCAAGAAGGATCAAGTGCTCTCGTTGCCCGCACCGCACGGCTTGAGCGCGACGCGCGTCGTGCTGCTGGGCTTGGGCAAGGCCGACGCCTTGAGCCCGCTCACGTTGCAGGAGTCGGGCGGCGCGCTCGCCGCTCATTTGAACCGGGCGGGCGAGAAAAAGGCCTCGATCGCCTGCGACCCGGTCGGCGGAAAGACGCCGGATGAGGTCGGCGCCAACCTCCTGTTCGGCGCGAGCTTGCGGGCCTACCGCTTCGACAAATACCGCACGAAGCAGAAGGAAGAGGACAAGCCGACGCTCGAGACGCTGATTGCCCTCTCGCCCGATCCGGCCGCGACCGCCGAGGCCTTCAAGCCGCTCGAGAGCGTGGCCGACGGCGTCATCTTCGCCCGCGACCTGGTGAGCGAGCCCAGCAACTACAAGTATCCCGAGAAGCTGGCCGAGCGCCTGAGTGCGCTCGCGGATGTCGGCGTCGACATCGAGGTGCTCAAGGCCGAGCGCCTGCGCGAGCTCGGCATGGGCTCGCTGCTCTCGGTCGGGCAGGGCAGCGCGCGCGCGCCCTGCCTCGTGGTCATGCGCTGGATGGGCGCGCCCGAGGACACGGCCCCGCTGGCGTTCGTTGGCAAGGGCGTCACCTTCGACACCGGCGGCATCTCGCTCAAGCCGGCGCAGGGCATGGAGGACATGAAATACGACATGGCCGGCGCCGCGGCGGTCTCCGGGCTGATGCGCGCGCTCGCGGGCCGCAAGGCCCGGGTCAACGCCGTGGGCGTCGTGGGCCTGGCCGAGAACATGCCTTCGGGCACGGCCTCGCGGCCGGGCGACGTGGTCACCTCGATGTCCGGCCAGACCATCGAGATCGTCAACACCGACGCCGAGGGACGCCTCGTACTCGCGGACACCCTCTGGTACGCCCAGGACCGTTTCAAGCCGCGCTTCATGATCGACCTCGCGACGCTCACGGGCGCGATCGTGGTTTCGCTCGGCACCTACCAGGCGGGTCTGTTCAGCAACAACGACGAGCTCGCCGAGCGGATCGTTCGCGCCGGCCGGGCGGTGGGCGAGCGCGCGTGGCGCATGCCGCTGGCCGAGGCCTACGACAAGGACATCAACTCGGAGATCGCCGACGTGAAAAACGTCGGCAAGGGCCGCGAGGCGGGCAGCATCGCCGGGGCGAAGTTCCTGCAGCGCTTCGTCAACAAGACGCCGTGGGCGCACATCGACATCGCGGGCATGGCCTGGGCCAAGAAGGATATGCCGCTGGTGCCCACCGGCGCCTCGGGCTTCGGGGTGCGCCTGCTTGATCGCTTCATCGCCGATCACACCGAGGCTTGAGGCCTTGGGGGCGATGGCCGCCGAGGTCGCGTTCTATCAGCTCTCGCGCTCCTCGCTCGAGCGCGCATTGCCGCGCCTCTTGCAGAAGGTGCTCGACCAAGAGATCCGTGCGGTCGTCTTGGCGACGTCAGAGGAGCGCTTAAGCGCGCTCGATACGGCGCTCTGGGTGGACGATCCGGGTTCGTTCCTCGCCCACGGCCGACGCGGCGAGCCCTACCCTGAAGATCAGCCGATCTACCTCACGACCGTGGAGGAGAACCCGAACGGCGCCCCTGTGCTCGTGCTCATCGACGGTGCCGACGCCCGCTCGCTCGCGGGCTACGCGCGCTGCCTTCATGTCTTCGACGGCAACGACGCGGCCGCGCTCGCGGCGGCCCAAGCGCGTTACGAGGCCTGCCGCGCGGCAGGCTTGAGCGTCACCTACTACCGGCAAGACAGCAGCGGCCGCTGGGAGAGCAAGAGCCCTTGAGCCGGTTGCCCGCGGCGCCACGAGCGGCTATAAGGCGCCACGATTTTCGCGCTTCCGGGGGCCGGAACCATGGCCATCGAACGCACGCTCTCGATCATCAAGCCCGACGCCACGCGGCGCAATCTCACGGGCCGCATCAATGCCCGCTTCGAGGACGAGGGCCTGCGCATCGTGGCCCAGAAGCGGCTGCGCCTGTCGCGGGCCGAAGCGGAAGCGTTCTACGAGGTGCATCGGGAGCGGCCGTTCTTCGCCGATCTCTGTGCCTACATGAGCTCGGGGCCGGTCGTCGTCCAGGTGCTCGAGGGCGAGAACGCGGTGGCGCGCAACCGCGAGGTCATGGGGGCCACGGACCCGGCGAAGGCGGCGCCCGGCACGATCCGGGCCGAGTTCGGCGAATCGGTCCAGGCCAATTCGGTGCATGGTTCCGACTCCCCGGAGAACGCCGCGCGCGAGATCGCCTTCTTGTTCAGTCGCCTCGAGATCGTCGGTTAAGCCCGTTCGGCGCCAGGGCCTCGGCCCTTGCCCGTGGGTCGAGCCGAGGCCATCTCTCCAGTTAGCGGAATCTTTTCCTTTCGCCCCTCGAATCGTTATGATTCCGGGGCCTGCGCGCGAGCAGCGCGCGGCCGGTGCAAGGGCGCGAGGCGGAACCCGCGACGATCAGGCCATGAGCAAGAATGGCAAGGCGAGCCGGACCGGAACGGTGACGGGGCTTGCGACGCAGACCAAGCCGCGCACGCGCATGCCCTCGATGTACAAGGTGCTGCTGCTCAACGACGACTACACGCCCATGGAGTTCGTCGTCGTGGTGCTCGAGCGCTTCTTCCAGAAGGCCCGCGAGGAGGCGACCCGGATCATGCTCCACGTGCATCAACACGGGGTCGGCGTGTGCGGCGTCTTTCCCTACGAGGTGGCCGAGACCAAGGTGAACCAGGTCATGGATTTCGCGCGTCGCCACGAGCACCCGTTGCAGTGTACGATGGAAAAAACGGACTAACGCATACCGCGCCATGTTGTCGCCCAACCTCGAGAAGACCATCCACCGTGCGCTGGCGCTCGCCTCGGCGCGGCGCCACGAGTTCGCGACGCTCGAGCACCTCTTGCTCGCGCTCACCAGCGATCAGGACGGGCTCGCCGTCCTGCGCGCCTGCGATGTCGACATCGACGAGCTCCGGGCCGATCTTAACGAGCACCTCGACAGCGCGCTCGACTGCATCGTCGTGGTGCGAGGCATCGACGCCCGGCCCACCGCGAGCTTCCAGCGCGTGATCCAGCGCGCCGTGCTGGGCATTCAGTCCTCGGGCCGCAATGAGGTCACGGGTGCGAGCGTGCTCGTCTCGATGTTCTCGGAGCGCGAATCCCACGCGGTCTATTTCCTGCAGAAGCAGGACATGTCGCGCTTCGATGCGGTCAACTACATCTCGCACCGCATCGCCAAGGTGCCCGGCCATTCGGAGACGCGGCGCGTGCGCGGCGCCGACGAGCAGGAGAACGGCGAGCCCGTCGTCAAGGAAGGCTCGGAGGCGCTGCAGGCCTACTGCGTCGATCTCAACAAGAAGGCGCGCGAGGGCCGCATCGACCCCTTGATCGGGCGCGATACCGAGATCGAGCGCACGATCCAGATTCTGTGCCGGCGCACCAAGAACAACCCGCTCTACGTGGGCGATCCGGGCGTCGGCAAGACCGCGATCGCGGAAGGACTCGCGCGCCGCATCGTGCAGGACGACGTGCCCGACGTGCTGAAGCGCTCGACGATCTACGCGCTCGACATGGGCTCGCTCTTGGCCGGCACGCGCTACCGGGGCGACTTCGAAGAGCGCGTCAAGGCCGTGATCTCCGAGCTCGAAAAGGAACCGAACAGCATCCTGTTCATCGACGAGATTCACACGGTGATCGGCGCGGGGGCGACGAGCGGGGGCGCGATGGACGCCTCGAACCTCTTGAAGCCCGCTCTGCAGAGCGGAACCTTGCGCTGCATCGGCTCGACCACCTACAAGGAGTACCGCAACTACTTCGAGAAAGACCGCGCGCTCGTTCGCCGCTTCCAGAAGATCGACATCAACGAGCCCTCGATCGAGGACACGGTGAAGATCCTCAAGGGCCTCAAGCCCTATTACGAGCGCCACCACCATGTGCGCTACACCGCGGAGGCCTTAAAGGCCGCGGTCGATCTCTCCGCGCGCTACATCCACGACCGCAAGCTCCCCGACAAGGCGATCGACGTGATCGACGAGGTCGGCGCCTCCCAGATGCTGCTGCCCGAGAGCCGGCGCAAGAAGGTGCTCGGGCTCAAGGAGGTCGAGGAAGCGGTGGCCCGGATCGCGCGCATCCCGCCCAAGAGCGTATCCAAGAGCGACAGCATCGTGCTCAAGCGCCTGGACGAGGACTTGAAACGCGTCGTGTTCGGGCAGGACAAGGCGATCGGCGCGCTGGCGGATGCCATCAAGCTCGCGCGCGCAGGGCTTCGCGAGCCCGAGAAGCCGATCGGCTGCTACCTCTTCTCCGGGCCCACGGGCGTGGGCAAGACCGAAGTCGCTCGTCAGCTCGCGGCGACGCTCGGCGTCGAGCTCGTCCGCTTCGACATGTCCGAATACATGGAGCGCCATGCCGTATCGCGCCTGATCGGC
>CAZVZP010000141.1:0-6528 GCA_964631625.1 uncultured Hyphomicrobiales bacterium
CCTCGCGCGCCGCCGCCTCGCGCGCCGCGGGCCGCTCGGCGGTCAGCACCGCCGTGGCCGAGACCACGCCCGCGACCTTGCGCACGGCGTCCTCGCAGGCCCGGCGCAGCGGCTCCTTGCGCTCGGCGTCCTTGGGATCGATCTCGATCGAGAAGCCGATGTTGCCCTCGCGCACCACGATGCCGGAGATCATGCCGAGCGTGACCACGTTGGCGCCGCGCTCCCTGTCCTCGACGGCTTTCAGCGCATCGAGCACCTGTTGGGTCGTGACCTCGGGCATGCTCGGCTATCCCGTTCGGCGAGGACCGGGCGGTACAGGAGCCTGGGCCATCGCCTGTATTCGGCCGGCGCGCGGTTGCGTCGGCCGGCTGGCTGACATATAACGCAAGGACCCGGGTTTTCAAACCGGCGATGGTCGGCGCGCGTCGAGCGGGCCGTCCGATGGCAGTATCCGAGAGGCGATAGGCGCGATGCCCTGGACGACACAAGGCGGCGGTGGCGGCGGACAAGGAGGCCAGGGGCCTTGGGGGCGGGCGCCGCGCGGCCCCGCGGGCACGCCGCCCGATCTCGTAGAGTTCGTGCGCCGGGCGCAGGAGCGGTTACGCCGCGGCTTTCCGGGCGGCTGGAAGAGCGGGCGTGGCTTCGCCTTCCTCGTCCTGGTCGCGCTCGCGATCTGGCTGCTCTCGGGTTTCTATCGCGTGCAGCCCGACGAGCTTGGGGTCGAGCTGCGCTTCGGTAAATACACCGTGACCACGCAGCCAGGCCTCAACTACCATTTGCCGGGCCCGATCGAGAGCGTGTTCCGGCCCAAGGTCCAGAAAGTCAACCAAGTCGAGATCGGCTATCGCTTGAGTGGCGAACTGCAGGGAGCAGGCCCGACTCGCAGCGTCCCCGACGAAAGCCTGATGCTTACGGGCGACGAGAACATCGTCAATGTCGAGTTCGTCGTCCAATGGAGAATCAAGGACCCAGAGGACTTCATCTTCAACATCCGCAACCCCGAGGATACGGTCAAAGCGGTGGCGGAGAGCGCGATGCGCGAGGTGATCGGCAAGACCGAGATTGCCTGGGCGCTCGCGGAAGGCCGGGCCCAGATCGAGCAGCAGACTCTCGAGCTCGCCCAAGCCGTGCTCGATAGCTACGTGGCAGGCATTCTGATCAACCAAGTCAAGATGCAGAAAGTCGACCCGCCGGATGCCGTCATCGAGGCGTTTCGCGACGTGCAGCGCGCCAAGGCCGACGAGCAGCGATTGATCAATGAGGCGGAGGCGTACAAGCGCGATATCCTGCCGCGCGCCCGCGGCGAGGCGGAGCGCATCTTGCAGGAGGCGGAGGGCTACCGTCAGGAGGTGGTGGCCCGCGCCGAGGGCGACGCCCAGCGCTTCCTGTCGGTCTATGCGGAGTACAAGCAGGCCCAGGACATCACGCGCAAGCGCATCTATCTCGAGACCATGGAAAAGATCCTCACCGGCATGCCGAAGGTGATCCTCGACGAGTCGGCGCAGAGCGCCGGAGGCGTCGTGCCTTATCTGCCGCTACCCGAGTTGCGGCGCGCCAAGGAGCCCGTGGCCTCGGGCGGAGCGGGGCAGTAGCCATGGGCCGCGGCCGCATGCTTCTCATCGGGGGGTTGCTCCTGCTGGCGCTCATCGTGGTTTTGAGCTCCACCTTCGTGGTCAAGCAGTACGAGCAGGCGATCGTGCTCGAGTTCGGTGACCCGAGGAGAGACACGCGCGTGGAACCCGGACTCTACTTGAAGAAACCGTTCATCCAAAACGTGGTCCATTTCGACAAGCGCATCCTCGATCACGACGTGCCCGATCAGGAGCTCATCGTCTCGGACCAGAAGCGGCTCGTGGTGGATAGCTTCGCCCGCTACAAGATCGTGGATGCGCTCGAATTCTACAAGACGGTCGGCACCGAGGAGGTTGGGCGCGCGCGGCTTCAGGCGATTCTCAACGCGAGCACCCGCGAGGTCCTGGGCAAGGTCCCGTTGATTACCGTGGTGTCGGGCGAGCGCGCCTCGCTGATGGACCGCATCACCGAGCTCGTCAACGGCGAGGCCAAGACCTTCGGCGTCGATGTCATCGATGTGCGTATCCGCCGCGCCGATCTGCCGCAGGAGAACAGCGAGGCGATCTACCAGCGCATGCAGACCGAGCGCGATCGCGAGGCCAAGGAGAACCGGGCGCGCGGCGCCGAGGTGGCCCAGCGCGTGCGCGCCTCCGCCGATCGCGAGCGCACGGTGCTCTTGGCCGAGGCCAACCGCGAGGCGCAGATCATCCGCGGCAAGGGCGATGCGGAAGCCGTGCGCATCTCCGCCGAGGCGTTCTCCCAGGATCCCGAGTTCTTCGCCTTCTACCGCACCATGCTGGCGTATACGAATTCGTTGGGCGCGGCGGACACGACGATGATCCTCTCGCCCCGGAGCGAGTTCTTCGACTACTTCGGCAGCGCCACGGTGCGGCCCGGCGGCGAGCGCTAGGGGCCGCCCCCGCCTCTCCTCCATGGCCACATCCGGCCCGCCGTTCGTGCTGAGGCGCCCGGCGGGCGTGCTGATGGCGCTCGCGCTGGGCGCGCTCCTCTTTGCCTGCGCGCCCGTGCGGGGTGTGCCCGAGAGTTTCGCCGACATCGTCGCTCCCTTGATCCCCACGGTGGTCGGCGTTGCGGGCTTTAAGGCGGTGCCGCCGGGCGAGGCTCCCGCCGCGCCGCCCGGCCTGCCGGTGCCGCCGGCGTTCGAGGAGTTCTTCGAGGACGCCGCTTCTGCGGCGGGAAACGAGGGCGGCCAGGCCGCAGGCGCACGACGCATGGTCTCGCTCGGCTCGGGCGTCATCGTCGATCCTTCGGGTCTGATCGCGACCTGCGACCATGTGATCGGCGAGGCCGATGAGATCGCCGTGCTCCTTGACGATGGCACGCCGTTCCTAGCGCACATCGTCGGTCGCGATCCCGAAACCGACCTGGCGCTGATCGAAGTGAAGGCGGCGCATCCGCTGCCCGCCGCGCACTTCGGCGATTCCGGGCGCGTGCGCGTGGGCGACTGGGTGGTTGCCATCGGCAACCCCTTCGGCCTCGGCAACACGGTGCGCGTCGGGATCGTTTCCGCGCGCGAGCGGGACATCGGGGCTGGAGCCTACGGCGATTTCCTGCAGACCGACGCGCCGTTGAACCGCGGCGATTCGGGCGGTCCCCTGTTCGACACGAACGGCGAGCTCGTGGGCATCAACACGGTGATCTTCTCGCCCTCGGGCGAGAGCGTCGGCATCGGCTTTGCAATACCTGCGGCGCGCGCCCGGCTGGTCTTGGAGCGGCTTCGGGAACAGGGCGGCGCGCGATCGGGCGGCGCGTTGCCGCTTGGGCAGCCGTAGCCACGGCCGCTTGCGGCAGGGTCATGGCGCAAGGCATCGTGCTCATCGGCGGTCCGACCGCGAGCGGCAAGTCGCGCCTTGCGCTCGAGCTCGCGGAGGCGGTCGGCGGCATGGTCATCAACGCCGATAGCATGCAGGTCTATCGCGAGCTCAGGGTGCTGACCGCGCGGCCCACGCTGGAGGCCGAGGCACGCGCGCCGCACCGCCTCTACGGTATCCTGCCCGCCACCGAGGCGTGCTCGGCGGCGCGCTGGCGGGTGCTCGCGCTCGAGGCGATCCGCGAGGCGCAGGCCGCCGGCCTGGTGCCGATCCTGGTCGGCGGCACTGGGCTCTATTTCCAGGCGTTGCTCAAGGGCCTCGCGCCCGTGCCGCCGCTGCCCGCCGCGGTGCGCCGCGAGGCCGAGCGGCTGTTCGAGCGCCTGGGAGCCAGCGCCTTTCACGCCGAGCTCGCCCGGCGCGATCCCGAGATGGCGGCGCGGCTCCATCCCCGCGACCGACAACGGCTGCTGCGCGCCTACGAGGTGCACGCCGCAACCGGGCGCTCGCTCGCCGATTGGCAGCGCGAGGCAGCGAGAGGAGATACGCGCGCGGGCGCGAGCGCGGCCTTCTGCCTCATGCCGCCGCGCCCGGCGCTCTATGCGGCGTGCGATGCGCGCGTGCTCGACATGATCGAGAGGGGCGCGCTCGAGGAGGCGCGCACCCTCGCCGCTCTCAAGCTCGATCCGCGTTTGCCCGCCGCCAAGACCGTGGGCCTGCGCGAGCTGATCGATCATCTCGAAGGCCGCATGAGCCTAGCCGGGGCCTCGGCCAAGGCCCAGCAGGCGACGCGCCGTTATGCCAAGCGGCAGCTCACCTGGTTTCGCCATCGGTGGCGGGAGGCGCGGCTCTTTACCGACTTCCACGGGCCCGAGATGACGCGCGAAGCGCTCCGCGAACTGGCCCGGATCGGGTTGACCGGGTCTGGCTAGAGGTCTAGTTTTCAAGGCGTTTTGCGGTTGCGAACAGGCTCTTCGCGAAGCGATCCCCGGGTCGGGAGAGGGCGGGCGGGCGGCAAGCCCGCGGGCGCCCGCACGGTTTCGGCCAAGGGGTGGAGCGGTCGAGGTGATCCCGTGGCGCTGACGGGCTCGGAAATACTGATCAAGGCCCTGATCGATCAGGGCACGGACGCGGTCTTCGGTTATCCCGGAGGCGCCGTGCTGCCGATCTACGATGCCTTGTTCGCGCAGGACCGCCTGCGCCACATCCTCGTGCGCCACGAGCCCGGCGCCGTGCACGCGGCCGAGGGCTTCGCCCGCTCGACCGGGCGGGTGGGCGTGGTTCTCGTCACCTCCGGACCGGGCGCGACCAACGTCGTGACGGGCTTGACCGATGCGCTGATGGACAGCATTCCCCTCGTCTGCCTGACCGGGCAGGTGCCGACCCATATGATCGGCAACGACGCCTTCCAGGAGGCGGACACCACCGGCATCACGCGCCCCTGCACGAAGCACAACTACCTGGTCAAGAACGTGGACGATCTCGCGCGCGTCGTGCACGAAGCCTTCTACGTGGCGCGGTCGGGCCGCCCGGGGCCGGTCGTGGTCGATCTGCCCAAGGACGTGCTCATGGCCAAGGGCCGCTACGTCCCGCGCAACAACATCGAGCATCGCACGTACCGGCCGCGCACGAAGGCGGAGCCGGATAAGATCGCGCGCGCGGTCGAGATGATCGCCGCGGCCGAGCGGCCGATCTTCTACACCGGCGGCGGGGTCGTGAACGCAGGCCGGCGCGCCTCGCAGCTTCTGACCGCGTTCGTGCGCGCGACCGGCTATCCGATCACGAATACGCTCATGGGCCTGGGCGCCTATCCGGGCACGGATCCGCAGTTCCTGGGCATGCTCGGCATGCACGGCACCTACGAGGCCAATATGGCCATGGCCGAATGCGATCTGATGATCGCGATCGGCGCCCGCTTCGACGACCGGGTGACGGGGCGGCTCGCCGATTTCTCGAAGGGCTCGAAGAAGCTCCACGTCGACATCGATCCCTCCTCGATCAACAAGAGCGTGACCGTCGATCTCGCCGTCGTGGGCGATGCGGGAAGCGTGCTCGAGGACATGACCGCGCTGTGGCAATCGGCGCCGCGCCGGCCGAAGAACGCGGTGGCCGAATGGTGGCGGCGCATCGATGGCTGGCGCAAGCGGGATTGCCTGCGCTACGAGCAGAAGGGCGACGTCATCAAGCCACAGTACGCGATCGAGCGCCTCTACGAGCTGACCAAGGGCCGCGATCTCTACGTCACGACCGAGGTGGGCCAGCACCAGATGTGGGCGGCGCAGTTCTTCAAGTTCGATGAGCCGAACCGCTGGCTGACCTCGGGCGGGCTCGGCACCATGGGCTACGGCCTGCCGGCCGCCGTGGGCGCCCAGATCGCCCACCCCGATGCGCTCGTCATCGACGTCGCGGGCGAGGCCTCGATCCTCATGAACATCCAGGAGCTGTCCACGATCTGCCAGTACCGGTTGCCGGTGAAGGCGTTCATCGTCAACAATCAGTACATGGGCATGGTGCGCCAGTGGCAGGAGTTCTTCCACGGCGGGCGCTACTCGGAGAGCTACATGGATTCGCTCCCCGATTTCGTGAAGCTCGCCGAATCCTTCGGCGCCGTGGGCCTGCGCGCCGAGAAGCCGGGCGAGGTGGACGACGTGATCCGCGAGATGATCGGAGTCAAGCGGCCGGTGGTCGTGGACGTGCGCGTCGATCCTAACGAGAACGTGTTTCCGATGATCCCAGCCGGCGCCGCGCACTACGAGATGAAGCTCGGGCCGGGCGGGGCGCTCGAGGAACGCACCGAGGACGGCATGGTGCTCGTCTAGGTCCGCCCTTTCGGCCTTTCGCCATTGGCGCTAGGCTGGCGGCGCAGGAGGGAGGGGGCGGACGGCGTGGATGCGATCGAGCGGCATACGATCTCGGTGCTCGTGGACAACGAGGCGGGCGTGCTGGCCCGTGTCGTCGGTCTGTTCTCGGGCCGCGGCTACAACATCGATTCGCTCAGCGTCGCGACGGTGGACGAGGGCGGCGCGCTCTCGCGCATCACGGTGGTGACGAACGGCACGCCGATGACGATCGAGCAGATCAAGGCGCAGCTCGGGCGCCTCGTGCCGGTGCACGCGGTGACCGATCT
>CAZVZP010000141.1:6538-7487 GCA_964631625.1 uncultured Hyphomicrobiales bacterium
CGACCGCCGGGCCAGTGGTCGAGCGCGAGCTCGCGCTGATCAAGGTGGCGGGCGGCGGCGAGAAGCGGGTCGAGGCGCTGCGCATCGCCGACATCTTTCGTGCGCGCGTCGTGGACGCGACGAACGAGTCCTTCGTGTTCGAGATCTCCGGCGGCGCCGACAAGGTCAACGCCTTCGTTCGCCTCATGCGGCCCTTGGGGCTCATCGCCGTCTCGCGCACGGGCGTGGTCGCCATCTCGCGCGGGCCCGAGGCGCTCTAAGATCGGGAATCGCCCATGCCGAACGCGCCCCCCACCCTGACCCTCCCCCACGATGGGGAGAGGGAAAATACAGCGGTGCGATCCTTTGTCCCCTGCCTCGCCATGAGGGAAGCCGATCGCTCGTTTCGCAAACGAGCGACGCCCGCCCCCTCGATGGGGGCGGGTTGGGGCGGGGGTGACTGAAGGATCTTAAAGAGAGCCGCTGCTCGGCGGGTGCGGCGGGGCCGGCGGAAGGTTATTCTTCGGGAGAAGATTCGGGAGAAGAAAGGAAGATCATGCGCGTCTATTACGATCGAGATGCCGACGTCAATCTGGTCAAGTCCAAGAAGGTGGCCGTCATCGGCTACGGCAGCCAAGGCCACGCGCACGCGAACAACCTGCGCGACTCCGGAGTGGCCGAGGTCATGGTCGCGCTCCGGGGGGATTCGCTCAGCATGGCCAAGGCGAGGAACGCCGGCCTGCGCGTGGGCACGGTCGATGAGGCCGCGGCCTGGGCCGACGTCGTCATGGTGCTGACGCCGGACGAGCTGCAGGCGGACCTCTACCGCAATCACCTCAACGAGCGCATGAAGAAGGGCGCGGCGCTGGCCTTCGCCCACGGCTTCAACATCCATTTTCGCCTGATCGAGCCGCGCGCCGACCTCGACGTGTTCATGGTGGCGCCCAAGGGCCCCGGGCACACGGTGCGC
>CAZVZP010000142.1:0-7422 GCA_964631625.1 uncultured Hyphomicrobiales bacterium
CGACGCCGTAAAGGCCGGGCAGGCCCCAACCTGCGGCCTCGCCGGTGAGCGCCGCCAGAAAGCCAACCTTGATCACGCCGTCTTCGGCGCGGCTGCGTTTTGCCGCCCCCGCCAGCGCGAGGCCGGTGGTGAGCGCGGCGCCGCCCTTCATGACTTGGCGCCGTGTGAATCTCGGTTTCATGATGCATTACCTCCCAGTGGCGTTATACGGCGGCCTCCCGCGCGCCGCCGTCCCATGCCATCACTATATCAGCGGTCGAGCCCGCTTCCGAAGGCTAATTGACCGGCCGTTTCGGGCTTTTCTGAGGCGCAATTGGTCCAGCAACGGTTTTGCTGCGCCAGCCTCCGCTCACCGCCCTTCAACGGCTCGCTCGAGGCGCCCCGTCGCACTCTAGAACTTCTTCGGATTCGCAAACCGTCGCAATACATTATCCGTAATTCTTGAGACATTGTTGCGATAGTCGTTGTGGCTCAGGCTGCCGCACCAGGCGATCGAGCCGGTCGAGAACACGGCGCCGCCGTTGCCCGTCTCGAAGAACGCCAAATCGGCACGCACCTTGGGGTTCTCCTGACCGCCCAGCCCCGGCATGGTCTCGAGCATCTCCTCGGGCACCAGCAGGTAGGTGTCCGTGTGGTTCTCGGAAGACGCGAGCCAGTAGGCGTTGGGCGGCGTACCGAGCTGCGGCTCCACGCGGTCGAGCTCGAGGCCGGCCGCGCCGCCGCCGATCAGCCCGAAGTCACCGATTTTTTCGTTCCGCCCAACACCTTTGAAGACGAAGGCCACCTTCGCCTTGAAGCTGTCGGGTAGACGCCGGTAGTAGGAGCAGAGGTCGAAGCCCTGGGTATCGAAGCCGACGCCTACGAGCTTCTGGGGCGGCCGGCCCGAGTTCAGCCACAGCCCGCCATAGCGGCCGTCGAAGCTCTGGTAGTACTCGCCCGGCGCCGAGGCCCAGGAGCGGATGCCGTTCTCGTTGCGCCGCACCTCGATCACACCCGGAAGCTCCGGGTGGTACGCGATGCGCCAGTAGAAGCCGTTGCCGCCCATGTACATGAGCCGGCCGCCCCGGTTCAGATAATCCTGGAGCGCATCCCACATCTCCGTCGACCAGTACTCGGGATGGCTGCCCGTGACGACCACGCGGTAGGGATCGAGCAAGGCCCGGCCGCGCTCGTTGAGCTCTTCGTCCGTGATCAGGTCGTAGTCGTGGCCCATGGCCTCGAGCCAGTCGGTGAGATGGGTGTCCGCATTGAACTGCCAGAGGGACGAGCGGCCCCAGCCGGCGAAGCCCCCGATCACGGACTCGAACTTGGGCCGCATGTTGAGTACCGGCCTGAGCCGCGAGGAGTAGCAGACGCCGCTGCCATCCGAGTGCAGGTCGTAGGGCGAGTAGCCGTATTCGGGGTGCTCCTGCAGGAACGCCGCCTGCGGATAGATGAGGTTCAAACAGCCGTTCTCCACCTCCATGCTGTCGCCTTCGGTGGCGAGGTGGTTGTTGGCGTAGGCCATGTAGCTCGCGGTGGGCAGCAGGAAGGCGATTTTCTTCTCCGCACCGGGCCGAGGGCCGATCGCAAACGGCACGTACTCTTCGCTGCCGCCCGCGCGCAAGCGCGCCGCGTAGAGGCCGCTTCCGAGGTTGTCCGGCACGCTCAGGGCGAAATCCACCGCCCAGCCGGCGTCGTAGAGATCATCGTCGTGGAAATGGATCGCGCCCCACTGTTCGGGCGCGCCTTTCCAGTCCATGACCTCGCCGGTCCAATTCCCGCCGGTCATGGCACGCGCGGGCAGGTTGACCGCCTCGCCGTTAAGCCCGCTGCTCGAGAGATCGGCAAGCCGCGTGCCCCCGATATCGCGCGAGAAATCCCAGGCGCCGACAACATCGCGCGAAAGCGCGGGCGGAATGCCGTCCTTGAGCGCCGCCCGCTCGCTGGGCCCGAGCGCGCGCGAGGCGAGGCGCGGACCATCGAGCTTGCCGTTGTAGTGCTGTCCGGCGAGGACCCGCCCCTTGGCATCCGTGCCGCGATAGAGCGCCGCGAAGATGAGCGGCGTGCCGCGTGCCGGCGCAAGCCCCGCCTTCGCGCGGGCCCGCCGCTCGCCGGAATCGGCGAGGCCCGGGAGCGGATCGCGGGCCTCCTGGAACACGCGCAGCGCGTGCGTGGCGGCATCGAAGCTCGCGCCTACGAAATACCAGCGGCGCGCCTGGAGCCGCCGGCCCGTCGAGACGGTCTCCGCGCGCCCGCCGCGCCCCAGCCGCAGCGCCACGGCGCCACGCTCGTCGATGATGAGCGCGAAGCCCCGCTTGGCACGCTCGTCCCAACGGCCGATCAGGCCCTGCACACCCTTCCGGGGCGTGGTCGGCCAGATCATCGCCTGCACCGCGAAGCTCTCGAGGGTATCAAGCAACGGGGATGAGGGCACGATGCCGAACGAGCCCGCGTGGATCGCCTGCCGGCGCCCCCTGTAGCGTCCGCTTATGGGCGTGCGCACCCCCTTCTCTTTGTAGCCCGGCCCGTTCGGGTTGGTGTCGCCGCAGATCAGGCGGACGATGTCGGCCTGGTAGCTCTTCGGTCCGTTGCAGTTGACCATGAACCGGATGGTCTCGCCGGGCCGCGCGTAGATGCGGTCGCTGTAGGCTGTGAGCTTCATCATTCCCCTCCCCCGCAAGCGTTTTCGAGCGCGCCTAGAGCTTGAGCGCACGCCCGGTCACCTGCTTCCAGCGCCGGCGGAAGACATCGCGCTCGGCCTCCAAGAGGTCGCGGTAGTGCTTGTTCCTAACGAGCTTGATCGGCTTGCCGCGCTCGCCCGGCAGAACGCCCAGCATCCACTCCTTGTGCGGCTCGATGCACACGACCACGTGCTTGCCCTTGATCGGCAGGCCTCGCAGCAAATTGGTGATGCGCCGCAGGCCCGGACTGTGATGGCCCACCGGGTTGGCGAGGAACTCTCGGGCGTAAACCTCGTCCCCCTTTCGGATCTTGTATTTCGAGTGCATCGGTCCCTCCCCTGCTCGCGGGCGTCAGACGAATGCGTCGGGCGCTTCCGGCACGATCGGCCAAAGGTTAGGACGCGAAGGCCATCGTGAGAAGCACGGATTAGACGGCGGTCAGGCCCCCGTCGGCCACGACGATCGCGCCCGTCATGTTCGCCGCGTCGTCGGACAAGAGGAAACGCACGACGCCTGCGATCTCCTCCGGCCGGCCCACGCGCTTGAGCAGCGTCGACTCGACGACCCGGCGCCGCTCGGCCACCGGATCGGGTGTCGCCGCATCGCCCGCCTCAAGCATCGGCGTTTCGACCGGGCCGGGGCAGACGCAGTTCACCCGGATGCGCTCGGCCGCGTGGTCTGCGGCGAGCGCGCGCGTCAGCTGAACGACGCCGCCCTTGGATGCGCAATAGACCGGCGAGCCCGGGCCGCCCACGAGACCCAATTCGGAGGCGATGGTGACGATCACGCCGCCGCCTCGGGCGCGCAAGGCCGGGATCGCGGCCTTGCAGCAAAAGAACACGCCCTTGAGGTTGACATTGAGCACCTGGTCGAACTCGGCCTCGCTCGTCTCGGTGATCTTCTTGACCAGCACGACCCCGGCCGCGGTCACCAGGCCGTCGATGCCGCCGTAGGTGGAGGCCGCCTGCTCGAACAGCGCGCTCGCCTCGCGCTCTCGGGTCACGTCGCAGCGCACGGCGAGCGCCCGCCCGCCGCTCTGCTCGATGATGCGCGCCTCTGGAGCCGGATCGGCGCGATCCGCAAGCACCACCGCCGCGCCCTCGGCCGCCAGCCGGCGCGCCGTCGCGCGTCCGATGCCCGAGCTCGCGCCCGTGACGATGAAGACCTTGCCCCTCACGCTTGGCGTCCGCCCCGCAATCGACAGCGGATCAATAGAAGTAGGCCGTGGCGAGCTGCTGCTCGGTCCAGGCACCTTGAGTGACCGGCCGATATTTGGGCGGATGAGCCGGGTCCTGGCAGGTCGGCAGGCATTCGACCACGGTGTCGTAGTTGGCACCGTAGAAGAGGATCAGGGAATAGCGCGTGCGGTCGCTCCGGTTGAGCACGCGGTGCGGGGTGGACTGATAAAGGTCGTTGCTCCAGCGCGCCATCATGTCGCCCAGATTGATCAGAAATGTGCCGGGGATCGGCGTCGCCTCGATCCATTGACCGGCCGAGTTGCGCACCTGGAGGCCGCCGACCTCGTCCTGGGCCAAGATCGTGAAGCACTCGTAATCGGTGTGCGCACCGATGCCCCAGTGCCGCTCGTCCTCGAGCACCATCTTCGGCGCCGGCGGATAATAGATGACGCGCCCCTGCGCGAGCGGCTTGGTGATCTTATCCGCGAAATAATTCTCGGGCAGCTCGAGCGCCAGCGCGAAGGCTCGGAACAACTGCCGACCCAGCGCCACCGACGCCTCGAAATAGGCGTACACGGCCTCACGGAAGCTGGGCAGGCTCTCGGGCCACTGGTTCGGCCCATGCAGCGGATTCCCGGCGGCGTAGTCGGGGTCCTCCGCCGCCAGCTCCACGCCGTAATCGAAGCCCTCCTGCAGATCCCCCTTGGCGTCCTTGTCGGCCTTGAGCTCGCCCAGCGGAATGAAGCCTCGCACGCGGTTCCGTGCCTTCTTGTAGTGAATTTTCAACTTCTCGTCATAAGGCAATGCGAAGAAACGCTTGGCTTCGGCGTAGGCTCGGTCGATGAGCGGCTGCGGCAGGGTGTGGTTCTTGATGTAGAAGAAGCCCACGTTGCGGCAGGCGTCGTCGATCGCATCCGCCATGGCCCGCCGGGCCGCGAAGCCGCCGGCGAACAAGGGCGCCACGTCGATCACCGGGATCGAGGTAAAGGGGATCGGCTTGGCGCCGCGCGCGTAGCGCTCGAATTTGGACAGAGCCGTGGCCATGATCCTCAGCACTCCCTGCCTGCGGCGCGGGCATCCTACTGAAGTCGGCGCTCTCCATCCAGGCTTCGCAACGGCCTGCCGGTCGCGGGCCCAAGCCTTCGGACCGCTACCTCCGGACCCCGTTCGGTGCCCCCACTGGAGACTTGCCGCAAGGCTCGCCGAAATTTCACCCCAACGCTAACGCTAGTTTAATAACTCGTTGACAAGGTTGCTTGTCCCGCCGCATGGTTAATATTGGGTCGCGGGGCCCGGGCGCTGGCATGATAAGCGCCTGGTGGGTATCGGGTTTTTCGAGCATGAACGGTCCGCTCGGGACCGACAACGCGGGGGAGGCATCAGAGGCATTGTCGGAGCGGCGAATCTTCCGCTTTTCGCCGGGCATGGCCGCGGTGTGGCTCGCGACGGGTTTGACCGCTGCGTTGCTCTCCATCCAGCAGTCGGTGTCCGAGGCGACGGCCAACACCGAGCCGTTGCTCCTGGCGTATGCCGATCTCGAAGCGCTCGGGCCGGCCGACATAGCGGGCGTCCCACAGCTCGAGCGCAGCGTCTTCACCTTCCAAGTTCAGCCCGGCGACACGCTCGCCGGGTTGTTGAGCACCGCGGGCATTGCCACGGCCGAAGCCGAGCGCGCCGTGCAGGCCGTGCGCAGCGTGTTCGATCCTTACGACCTCAAGGTCGGCCAGGAAATCACCATCGGCTTTTTCCGCGAGGGCACCGCTGAGGCGGCGCGGCTGCGCATCGCCACGATTTGGCTCGATCAGGGCTCCTTCATCGAAGTGATGCGGGTTGCCGGCAACGACTTCGTCGCCCGCCGGGTCAGCCCCACGACGTATGAGGATCGGGTCTTCGACACCGACACCCTGGTGCATCGCGTGGTCGAATCCGGCGACACCTTGGAGGCACTGCTGCGCGAGGCCGGCGCCGGCGCCGTGGCGAGCGATGCGGCGACCCGCGCGCTGCGCGGGCTGTTCAACCCCCGCCGTCTGGCCATCGGCCAGGAGGTGTTCGTCAGCCTCGATTCCGAGGAGGCGGGTGGCCTCTTGGGCCTGAGCATCAAGCTCGGCGAGAACAGATTCGTCACGGTCGTGCGCGGGCCCGCCGGGCATTACAACGCCCGCCGGACCGACGGACCGGTCGAACCGGCATTCCGCGAGGTCGTGCCACCCGGCGCGCCTGAGCCCGCCTTCGCTTCGCCGGCAAATCCGTCTCCGTCGCGCGCGGCCGCAAACGACGATGACGACCCCTCCCTGTGGGCGAAGGTCGCCACGATGCTGAGCGGCAAAGTGGTGAGCGCGGAGGTGGCGCGGCCCGCACCCCGGCCGGGCAAGGCGGCCGCGCCCGCGGAACCATCGGCGCAGTACGCCTCGATCGACCGGGGGGAAACGCTGATGGGGGTGTTGGTTCGCGCCGGCGTCTCAAGGACCGAGGCCGAAGCCGCAATCGACGCCTTCAAGGCCGTGTTCGATCCGCGCAAGATCCGGGCCGGCCAGGTCTTCGAGCTCGCGTTTGCGCCCGCCTCGCAAGAGAGCGATGCCGGCCGCTTCATGGGCCTTGCGCTCGACGTGGCACCCGAGCGGCGCATCGTGATCGCCCGCGCGGACGACGGCAGCTTCCGCGCACAGGAGGTGGAGCGATCGCTCGAAACCGAGACCATCCGCGCCACGGCGAGGATCGCGAGCAACCTTTACGAGGCGGCCGCGGACGCCGGCATTCCAGTCGGTGTGCTCATGGACTTGATCCGCATCCTGAGCTACGACGTCGACTTCCAGCGCGATATTCAGAAGGGCGACCGCTTCGAGCTGCTGTTCGACAGCGTCTACACCTCGACGGGCGAGCACGTGCGCGACGGGCCCATCCACTACGCGGCGCTCGAGGTCGGCAACACGAAGCTCGAGTTCTTCCGCTTTGAGACTTCGGAGGGCCGGGTCGATTACTTCGACGCCAAGGGGCATGGCGTGCGCAAGGCCCTCCTGCGCACACCGATCGACGGCGCGCGCTTGAGCTCGACCTACGGCATGCGCGAGCACCCGATCCTGGGCTACACCAAGATGCACAAGGGTCTCGATTTCGCGGCCGTCAAGGGCACCCCAGTCATGGCCGCGGGCGACGGCGTGATCGAGGCGATCGGACGCAACGGCGGCTACGGCAAGTACATCCGCATCCGCCACGGCGGTTCCTACTCGACCGCTTACGCGCATCTGAATTCCTTCGCCAAGGGCCTCAAGAAGGGCTCCCGGGTGGACCAGGGCGACATCATCGGCTATGTCGGCGCAACCGGGCTCGCCACGGGGCCGCACCTCCATTACGAGGTTCTGGTCAGCGGCGAGCAGGTGAATCCCATGAGCGTGAAGCTGCCGACCGGCATGCAACTCGCGGGCGCAGACCTCGATCGCTTCCAGGCGGAGCACACCCGGATCCTGACGAACCTCGAGACCCTGCCCGCGCTCACGCAACTCGCGAGCGTCGCCCGCTAGAGGCGCGCCGGCGGCGCCCACGGCCGCCTAGCCCCATCCATTGTGCAGCGTGCCGCGGGCCGC
>CAZVZP010000143.1:0-4207 GCA_964631625.1 uncultured Hyphomicrobiales bacterium
CGGGCCTCTTGGGCACGCCGCTGCGCGATCGCTTCGGCATCGCCTTCCGTCTCGACTTCTACGAGCTCGAGGAGCTGGTCGCGATCGTGAGCCGCGCGGCGATAATCCTGAAGGTTTCGCTCGACCCCGAGGGGGCGCACGAGGTGGCTGCGCGCTCGCGCGGCACGCCGCGCGTCGCCGGTCGGCTGCTGCGCCGCGTGCGCGATTTCGCGGCGGTCGAGGGGACCGCGCGCATCGACCGGCGCGCCGCCGACGCCGCGCTCAAGCGCCTCGAGATCGACGCGCAAGGCCTCGATCAAATGGATCGGCGCTACTTGCGCTGCATCGCGGAAAACTACGGCGGCGGCCCCGTCGGCGTCGAGACGCTCGCCGCCGCCCTCGCCGAGGAGCGCGACGCCCTCGAGGAGGTGATCGAACCCTTCCTCATCCAGCAGGGACTCGTGCAGCGCACGCCGCGCGGGCGGATGCTCTCGCAGGCCGGTTACCGCTATCTCGGGATCGCGGCGCCCGAACGGCGCCAGCTCGATTTCCTGGACGCGGAGGAAGGGCATGAACGGTGAGGCAGCGGGCTGGCTCGAGGACCGCGTGCACGTCTTTCCGCTCCGTGTCTATTACGAGGACACCGACGCCCTGGGCTACGTCTATTACGCGACCTATCTCAACTACGTCGAGCGCGCGCGCACGGAGCTGCTGCGCACCCTGGGCATCGAGCAGACGCGGCTGCGCGCGGAGACGGGCGCGGTGTTCGTGGTGCGCCGGGCCGAGATCGACTACCGAAAGCCCGCGCGTCTCGATGATCGCCTCGAGGTGCGCAGCCGCCTCACCCGTCTCGCCGCGGCCTTCATCGAGGCCGAACAGACGGTTGCGCGCGCGGGCGAGCCGCTGGCGGAGATCCGCGTCACCATTGCCTGCGTTGGGCCGGGTGGCAAGCCGGTGCGGCTGCCCTCGGCCGTGCGCGACGCCTTATCGCCGCTCGTGCAACCCTCGTAAACCCTAGACTCCGGAAGCTTCCCGCATGGACCAGGAAACCCTCGACCCCACGCTGCCCGTCGCCGGCCTCGCCTCGCCCGAGCTGTCGCCGTGGCATCTCTTCGTGCAGTCGGATCTCGTCGTCAAGGTGGTGATCATCCTGCTGCTCTTCTGCTCGATCTGGGTCTGGGCGATCATCTTCGAAAAATGGGTCAGGCTTAGGCGTTTGAGCGCGCTCGCCGAGCGCTTCGACAAGCGGTTCTGGTCGGGCGTTTCGCTCGATGAGCTGTTCGAGCGGATCGGCGAGAAGGCAAACCATCCGCTGGCGCTCGTCTTCGTGGCCGCGATGCGCGAATGGCGCCGCTCGGCGAAAGCGGGATTGCGCCTGTCGGACGAGCGACGCACCGCGAGCATGTTCCAGCGCATTGGCCGGGCCATGGACCTCGTGATCGAGCGCGAGCAGCGGGGGCTCGAGAAGTATCTGGGCTTCCTCGCCACCGTGGGTTCGACCGCGCCCTTCGTCGGCTTGTTCGGGACGGTCTGGGGCATCATGAACTCGTTCACCTCGATCGCCGTCTCGAAGAACACCTCGATCGCCGTGGTTGCGCCGGGCATTGCCGAGGCGCTGTTCGCGACCGCGCTCGGCCTCGTGGCCGCAATCCCCGCGGTCGTCGCCTACAACAAGCTGAGCATCGAGATTTCGCGCTACGTCGAGCGACTCGATCACTTCGCGATCGAATTCCAGGCCGTGATCTCGCGCCAGCTCGAGCAGGCCCCGGCCGGCAGCATGGCGGCGATCAAGGAGCAGGTCGGCTGATGGCGGGCGCAGGCCAGGCGGCGAGTGGCGCCGGCGCGCGCCGGCGCCGGCAACACCCCGTCATGAGCCAGATCAACGTCACGCCCTTCGTCGACGTAATGCTGGTCTTGCTCGTGATCTTCATGATCACGGCCCCGCTCTTGACCGCCGGCGTGCCGGTCGAGCTGCCCGAGACCGCCGCCCAGCTGCTCGCCGGGCAGGACGAGCCGCTCGCCGTGTCGATCAAGGCCGACGGCTCCGTCTATTTGCAGGACAGTCCGATCGACCTCGAGCAGCTTGGCCCCCGCCTTCGGGCGATCGCGGAGCGCAACCCGGAGCTGCGCGTCTTCGTGCGTGGCGATCGGGCGATCGCCTACGGCCGCGTCATGGAAGTCATGGGCCGGCTCAACGAGGCGGGCTTCAACAACATCGCCCTGGTCACGCTGATGCGCCCGGGCGGGGAGACGCCGTGAAACGCGGCTGGATCATCTCCGCGGTCATCCATCTCGTCATCCTGCTGCTCGCGATCCTCGGCCTGCCCCGGCTGTTCAAGAGCGAGCCGCCGGAGGAGCAGGCGCTCATCGTCGAGATGGTGCCGCTCGCCGAAGAGACCAACGCGCCGCCGATGCCCCCGCCCGAGCCCAAGCCCGAGACCGATCTCGCCGCCGCCGAGCCGGAACCCGAGCCTGAACCCGAGCCTGAACCTGAGCCTGAGCCCGAGCCGGAGCCGGAGCCTGAGCCTGAGCCCGAGCCCGAGCCTGAACCGGAGCCAGTGCCCGAACCGGAACCCGAGCCCGAACCGGAGCCCGAGCCGGAGCCCGTGACCGAGGCACCAGCCTTCATGCCCGCCCCGCAGGTGAAGCCCGAGCCGCCGCAGCCGGTCGATTCGTTCGAGGCGCTGCTCAAGGACGTGGCCGAAAAGGAAGAGAAGATCCGGCAGAGCGAGCAAAGCGAAGAACGAACCGACGCCGCGCTCGAACCGCGCGAGCCGACCCAGAACACGAGTCCGACGCTGAGCGATCAGCCGCTGTCGATGACCGTGATCGACCTGATCCGCCGGCAGGTCGAGGCGAACTGGGCGGTGCCGATCGGGGTGCGCGATGCGCGCGAGCTCATCGTCGAACTGCGCATCCAGCTCTTGCCCGACGGCTCGGTGGTGAGCGCCGAGATCGTCGATCTCGCGCGCCTGATGAGCGAGGAGACCTTCCGGATCATGGCGGAGAGTGCCAAGCGCGCGGTGCTCAAGGCGAGCCCGCTTCAGGGCCTGCCGCCCGAGCAGTACGACAAGTGGCGCGACCTCTTGATGACCTTCCGCCCACCCGTCTAAGAGTAAGGGGTGGCCCGCCACAAAAAAGACATGGTAAGGAGCGAAGGCTGTGGCCGTCTTGAAGGAAGCGATGCCATGCTAGGTCGAGCCCCGCATCTCTTGGCCCGGGCAGGGGAGATGCTGATCGCGTCCCTGATCGGCGTGTTCGTGCTTCTGGTGGCCGGGCCGGCGGAGGCGCAGCTTAGGGTCGATATCACCCACGGCTCGCTCGAGCCGTTGCCCATCGCGGTGAGCGAGTTCGTCGGCGACACGCCGGAGACCGCCCACGCCGGGCGCGAGATCGCCCAGGTCGTCGCGGCCGATCTCGAGCGCTCGGGGCTGTTCCGCCCGATCGA
The DNA here is from genome assembly GCA_964631625.1 of uncultured Hyphomicrobiales bacterium. Lineage (GTDB taxonomy): Bacteria > Pseudomonadota > Alphaproteobacteria > UBA828 > JAPUJA01 > CAZVZP01. The sequence continues at coordinate 3,428 of CAZVZP010000143.1, forward strand.
TCCGCGCGCCTTCATCCAGAACCTGCGCTTTGCCGACTGGCGTCAAATCAATGCGCAGGCGCTCGTGGCGGGCATGGTGGCCATGCAGCCGGACGGGCGCATCAAGGTCGAGTTCCGCCTGTGGGACGTCTTCGCCGAACAGCATCTCCTGGGCATTGCGCTCGGCACGATGCCCGACCTGTGGCGGCGCATCGCCCACAAGATTGCTGACGCGATCTACCAGCGGCTCACCGGCGAATCCGGCTATTTCGACACACGCGTCGTCTACGTCGCCGAGAGCGGCCCGGCCGACCGGCGCGTCAAGCGGCTCGCGATCATGGATCAGGACGGCGCCAACAACCGGTTTCTCACGAACGGCGAGCACCTCGTCTTGACGCCGCGGTTCTCCCCGACCGCTCAAGAGATCACCTATCTCCTCTATCTCTACAACGAGCCGCGCGTCTATCTCCTTAACATCGACACCGGTCGCCAGGAGCTGCTCGGCAACTTCCCAGGCATGACCTTCGCGCCCCGCTTCTCGCCCGACGGCAACCGGGTCGTCATGACCTTCGCCGAGCGGGGCAATTCCGAGATCTACGAGATGGATCTGCGCACACGGTCGATCCGCCGACTGACCAACAACCCGGCCATCGACACCTCGCCCTCCTTCTCGCCCGACGGCCGGCAGGTCGTGTTCGAGTCGGACCGCGGCGGCAGCCAGCAGATCTATGTCATGGGCTCCGACGGCTCCAATCCTCAGCGCATCAGCTTCGGCAAGGGCCGCTACGGCACGCCCGTGTG
>CAZVZP010000143.1:4217-7341 GCA_964631625.1 uncultured Hyphomicrobiales bacterium
CGGGCGCTTCGCGGCGGCCGAGGAGCTGATCGCCGACCGGGAGCGCTACGTCGCCGAGCCCCATCCGGGCGTGACAAACCATGCGATGACGGCGCGCGTCGGCCTCCCCGTCTGCAAGGCGATCGTCGCGTTCGGCAAGGGCCGCTACGGCACGCCCGTGTGGTCGCCGCGTGGCGATCTCGTGGCCTTCACGAAGAGCTATCAGGGGCGTTTCTACATCGGCGTCATGGCGCCCAACGGCGAGGGCGAGCGCCTCTTGAGCGAGGGCTACCTCGTCGAAGGGCCGAGCTGGGCGCCGAACGGGCGCGTGCTCGTGTTCTACCGGCAGAACGTCGGCGCCGGCGGACGGGAGAACGAGCTCGTCACCATCGACTTGATCGGGCACAACGAGCGGGCCGTCGTGACGGCGACCGACGCCTCGGATCCCGCCTGGTCGCCCCTCCTGCCCTAAAAGGGGCTTGCCTTGATTTGGCGGAACGCAGCGCCTAATATGCCCGGGCTTTCCAAGGGGGGCTCGGCCACCCCGCCGATCCTCGGAAACGGTCTGTGACGGGCTGATTCAGCGAGATTCTCGGTTGGGCGCGAGGGTGACCGTGGAGGGCAGCGTGCCGTTGTCGGCGCGGCTCGAGGCGCCGTCCCGTACGGCGCGAACGACCGCTTCAACCCATTATTTCGTCAAATCAACGCGGCTGGAGGACATAAGCGCATGCGTATGAAGGTTCTGGGCCTCTTTGCGGCCCTGTTGCTCGTGGCGGCGTGCGAGACGACGCCCGAGGAGACAGCCGGGATCACCGGGGAGGGGGCCGCCGGCACCGGCGCCGGCACCGGCGTGACGGAAGGTCCCGTTCCGGGCTCGGTCGAAGATTTCGTGCTCAACGTCGGCGACCGGGTGTTCTTCGACTACGACAAGTCGGTGCTCCAGGAAGAGGGGCGCGGGACGCTCGATCGTCAGGCCCAGTGGCTGATGACGTATCCCGACAAGTTGGTCACGATCGAGGGCCATTGCGACGAACGCGGCACGCGCGAGTACAACCTCGCGCTCGGCGAGCGCCGGGCGCAGGCGGCGACGGACTATCTCGTCGCGCTCGGCATCGATCCGGGCCGCATTACGACCATCAGCTACGGCAAGGAGCGGCCATTCGCGGTCGGCCACGACGAAGCCGCGTGGGCGCTCAACCGCCGGGCGGTAACGGTCATCGTTGAGTGACCGCAACCGTTCGCAACCGTTCTTAGGTCTTGCGCAGAACGCACCGCCCCGGCTGTCATCTCTGCCGGGGCGGTGTCATAATATCGGAGGGGTAGGGGGCGGCTCGGGGCGGCTACGATTGCGGCGCGCCGCGGTGCAGCCGAGAGCCGACTCACGACCTAGAAGTTTCACCATGCGCACCCTTGCCGTTCTTGCCCTCGTCTGTTGTTTTCTGTTCTTGCTTGCCCCGGGCTCCGCCCTCGCGCAGAGCCAGGATTTTTCGGCGGTCATGAATCGCCTCGAGGCCCTGCAGCGCGACCTGCGCGATCTGCAGAGCTACGTTTATGCCGGCGGCGGGGCCGCCGAGGATGGCGAAGCGCTGCCCTTAAGCGATGAGGCGCGGCGACGTTATGCCGACCTCGACGTGCGCCTGTCGACGCTCGAAGACCAGCTGCGCACGCTGACCGGGCAAAACGAGGAGCTGGGCTATCGGCTCCAACAGATCGAGGCGCGGCTGGACAAGCTCGTGGGCGACGTGGATGTGCGCCTGCGCGAACTCGAGGCGGGTCGGGCCGCGCTTGCGCCCACAGGCGGCGCGCCGGCCGAGACGGGCCCCGTGCCCCTCGAGACGCCACAGCCGAGCGCCGCGCCTGAGGGCGCCGCCCCCGGCTACGTCGCCTCCGAGGCGCCCACGGTGCTGGGCACGATCCCAGCGGAATCGCTCACGCCCGGCAGCGTACCGGCAGAGGGCGCCCTGCCGGTGCAAGGTGCCGCGCCGACGGAAGGCGCGCTCCTGCCCGATGCGCCGGTGCCGGAGCAGTACGCCTACGCGCTCGATCAGGTGCAGGCGATGCAGCGGCTCGCCGGCACGCCCGAAGCGCCGGCCGCGATCCGCCGCTCCGAGGCGGCCCTCACGAGCTTCATCGAGCTCCATCCGAACGATCCCTTGGTCGAGAACGCCAGCTACTGGCTGGGTGAGACCTACTACTTCGCCCACGACTACGAGCGGGCCGTGGTCACCTTCGCGCGCAACTACCAGACCTATCCCGAGGGCCGCAAGGCGCCCGAGAACTTGCTCAAGCTTGGCATGTCGTACGTCGGCTTGGGCCAGAAGGCGGAGGCCTGCGCCGCCTTCGCCAAGCTGCTGCAGACCTTCCCGAACGCGTCCGCCGGCGTGATCCAGCGCACGCAGCAGGAGGCCGCGAGCGCAGGCTGCCCGTGAGCGCGGGCGCGAAGCCTGCGGCGAAGCACGCCGCGTCGGCGCGACTCGATCAGCGACGTTTCGCCCGGCTCATGGCGGCTCTCGGGCCATTCGAGGAAAAGCCCCGGCTGGCGCTCGCCGTATCGGGCGGCGCCGACAGTATGGCCCTTGCGCTCTTCGCCGCCGCCTGGGCGCGCGGGCGCCAGGGCGCGCTCGTCGCGCTCACCGTCGATCACGGCTTGCGCCCTGAATCGGCCGCCGAGGCCAGCACCGTGGGCCGCTGGCTTAAGGCGCTCGGCATCGCGCACCGGATCCTGCGCTGGCGCGGCGCCAAGCCGCCGCACGGCGTGCCCGCGGCCGCCCGCGCCGCGCGCTACGCGCTGCTCCGGCGCTATTGCCGCAATCGCGGCATCCTTCATCTCTTGCTGGCCCATCACCGCGACGATCAGGCGGAGACGCTGATCCTGCGTTTGGCGCGCGGCAGCGGCGTGGACGGCCTTGCCGCAATGGCGCCGATCATCGAGCGGGCAGGGATGCGGATGCTGCGTCCGCTGCTCGACGTTTCGCGCGCCGAGATCGAGGCGGCGCTCGCCCGCAGGCGCCAGCCTTTCGTGCACGATCCGTCGAATCTCGACCCCGCTTACGCGCGGGTGCGGGTGCGCCGGCTCGCCCCGGCGCTCGAGGCCGAGGGCTTGAGCGCGGCGCGCCTGGCCGCCACGAGCGCGCGGCTCAACCGC
>CAZVZP010000144.1:0-7284 GCA_964631625.1 uncultured Hyphomicrobiales bacterium
CGGCGCGGCGGCCCGGAGCCGGGCGCGGGGCGCGCCGAACTCGGCGCCGAGCGCCCCGGCGATGCCGTCCACGTATTCCTCGACGAGCAGCGCGCCCTTTTCCGCCGAGGCGGCCTTGGCCGAGGATAGAACGCCCGTGGGCGGGATGATCGCCGTGTTCGTGGGATAGACGTCGTAGGTCGGAAAATCGGCTGCAGGACCGGCGGGGACGAGACCGAGGTCTCGGCCACGGCCCCGTGCTCGAGCGCCCAGTTCACCCGTCCATCCGGAAACACGCGGGCGATCGTGGTCTTCGAGGTGAAGTTCCAGTAGTCGAGCCGCACCACTTTGAGGTCGCGGACGCCGTCGGCCCTGAGCTCGCGTAAGGCGAGATCGATGCCCTCGATAAGGAACATCTCGTTCTCGTAGTGGCCGTTCACGATGCCGACCTTGCGGGCACCGTGGCGCGCGAGCTCCTTGAGCAGGTCGCGCACTTGGTGGGTGAGCGTCGCGCCGTCGAGACTCGTGGTGCCGATGAAGTGGTTGCCGCCGCCGCTGCGCGGCTGCGACTTGTAACCGTAGGAGAGCGCAGGCAGGACGAGCGCATTCGCGCGCTGCGCCGCGCGCACCGAGAGCTCCTCGGCGATCATCGCATCCGTGCCGAGCGGCAGATGCGGCCCGTGCTGCTCGAGCGAGCCCACCGGAAGAAGGATGGCCGGCGCATCCTCCTCGAGCCGGCGCCGATACTCGGTCCAACTCAAATCCTCGACCCGCACCACCGATGTCATGCCTTTCCTCCCTGTGCCGGCGCAGCTTCAGTGTGCGCCGCGCTCCTATTCTCGGCCGTGGAGCCTGAGCGATTCAAGGGGCGTTATGCTTGCTCGCCGACCAGCTTGAGCCACTCCTCCTCGGCGATCACCCGGACCCCATGCTTGCGCGCCTCGGCGAGCTTCGAGCCGGACTCGGCGCCCGCGACCACGAGATCGGTCGTCTTCGACACCGAGCCCGCGACCTTGGCGCCCAACGCGAGCGCCCGGGCCTTGGCTTCGTTGCGGGTCATGTGCTCGAGCGTGCCCGTGAACACGACCGTCTTGCCCGCGACGGCCGATCCCTTGGCCGAGGGCACGGCCGCGTCTTCGACCTCGATCAGCTCCTCGAGCTCGTCCAGCACCTTGCGGTTGTGCGGCTCGGCCGTGAAGTCCGCGAGCGCCTCGGCGACCGCAGGTCCGATGCCCTCGATCGAGACGAGCTCGGCATACGCCTCGCTGACGGCTCTGCGAAACGCGATTCTGTCGCGTTCTGGCGCTCTCAATAAGCGCTCTTGGACACTGAGTTTCTTGCCACGTTTCTTGCCACGAGCTTTGCCGCGAGGCGGCTCTCCGATGATTTCCCCAATTTCTTCGAATAACGGCTGACCCACCTGCTTAATTCTTTTATCAACTATTCGTTCGACTTCGCCACCTGGCGTTAGTTCGTCCATCGCCTTGCGCCAACTCTTGTAGGAGCCGTAGTGCCGCGCGATGAGGCGCGCGGTCACGTCGCCGATGTGCCGGATGCCGAGCGCGTAGATGAAGCGATCGAGCGGGATCGTTCGGCGCGCGCGGATCGCCGCGAACAGATTGGCCGCCGACTTCTCGCCCCAGCCCTCGCGCTCGGCCAAGGGTGCGGCACCTCGGCCGTCCCGCTCTTCGAGGCGGAAGATGTCCGCCGGTCCCTTGATCTGTCCGTCCGCGAAGAACTCGGCGATAATCTTCTCGCCCAGGCCCTCGACGTCGAAGGCATCGCGAGAGACGAAGTGGCGTAGGCGCTCGACCGCTTGCGCCGGGCAGATGAGCCCGCCGGTGCAGCGGCGCACGGCCTCGCCCTCCTCGCGCGCGGCGCGGCTGCCGCAGACCGGGCATTTGCCCGGAAACGTGAAGGGCTTGGCGCCGCGCGGGCGCCGTTCCTTGACGACGCCGATGATCTGCGGGATCACGTCGCCCGCGCGCTGGACGATGACCGTATCGCCCTCGCGCACGTCCTTGCGGGCGATCTCGTCCTCGTTGTGCAGCGTTGCGCGCGCGACGGTCACGCCGGCCAAGCGGATCGGTTCGAGCTCGGCCACGGGCGTGAGCGCACCGGTGCGCCCCACCTGGACGCGGATTGCCTTGAGCGTCGTCTTGCCCTGCTCAGGCGAAAACTTGTAGGCGATGGCCCAGCGCGGCGCGCGGCTGACGAAGCCGAGCCGATTCTGCCAGTCGATGCGATCCACCTTGTACACCACGCCATCGATGTCGTAGTTGAGCGAATCGCGTTTGCGCTCGATCTCCTTATGCAGGCGATGGGCCGCCGTAAGATCCGGGCACAGCCGGTGCCGCGGGTTGACCGGAAATCCCCAATGCTCGAGGCACTTGAGGAACTCGGCGTAGCGCCCGCGCGGCGCCTCGCTCATCTCGCCCCAGGCGTAGGCGAAGAAGTGCAGCCTGCGCTCGGCGGTGATCGCGGGATCGAGCTGGCGCAGGCTGCCGGCGGCGGCGTTGCGCGGATTGGCGAAGGCCGGGCGCCCGGCACGCTCCTGCGCGGCGTTGAGCTTGGCGAAGTCGTGGCGCGTCATGTAGACCTCGCCCCTAACCTCGAGCACGTCGGGCGGCGCGCCCTTGAGCCGCTGCGGCACCTCCGCGATGGTCTTGAGATTGAGGGTCACGTCCTCGCCGGTCTCGCCGTCGCCGCGGGTGGCGCCGAGCGTGAAGCGCCCCTTTTCATAGCGCAGGCTGGCCGAGAGGCCGTCGATCTTGGGCTCCCCCACGAGCACGAGCGGCTCGCCGCCGGAGAGTCCGAGAAAGCGGCGGATGCGCTCGCAGAACGTCTCGAGCTCGTCGGGGTTGGTCGCGTTCGACAGCGACAGCACCGGCACGGCGTGTCGAACTTTGCGGAAACCCGGCACCGGCTCGGCGCCGATGCGCTGCGAGGGGCTGTCGGGCCGGATGCGTTCGGGAAAGCGGGCCTCGATCGCCTCGTTGCGCCGGCGCAAGGCGTCGTACGCCGCATCGGAGATCTCCGGTGCGGCCTTCTGGTAATAGAGCCGGTCGTGGTGGGCGATCGCCTTGGCGAGCCGCGCGAGCTCCTTGCGCGCCTCGGCTTCGCTCAAGTCTTCGACGGGGATCGGGGCGCGGCGCGCTCCGCTCACGCGCCCACCCCGTCGATCAGGCGGCGCGCGGCGGCGCGCGCCTCCTCCGTGATCCGGCGGCCCGCCAGCATGCGGGCGATCTCCTCGCGCCGCGCCTCCTCATCGAGCGTCTCGAGGCGGGTCAGTGCGCCGCCCCGGGTCAGGCTTTTCGCGACCCGCAGATGATGTGTCGCGCGCGCGGCCACCTGCGGCGAATGGGTGACGACGAGCACCTGGGTGTAGCACGCCAGCCGCGCCAGCCGCTCGCCCACCGCCTCGGCCGTGGCGCCGCCCAGGCCCTGGTCGATCTCGTCGAACACGAGGGTCGAGGCGCTGCGCTTGCCGGCGAGCACCACCTTGAGCGCGAGCAGAAAGCGCGATAGCTCGCCGCCCGAGGCGACGCGCTCGAGCGGCGCGGGCGCGCTGCCCGGATTGGTGGCGATAAGGAAGCTCACGCTCTCGAGCCCCTCGGCGCTTTCGTTTCCCTGATCGAGCGGTGCGAACGCCACCTCGAAGCGCGCGGCGCCGAGGCGCAGCGGCTTGAGCTCGCGGGCGATCGCCGCTTCCAACGCCTGCGCCGCTTCGGCCCGCGCCCGGCTTAAGGTCTTGGCCTCGCTCATGTAGGCTGCGTGGCGCAGCTCGACGCCGTGGCGCAGCTCGCTCAAAGCCTCGGCGCCGTGCTCGAGGCCCTCGAGCTTGCGCTCGAAGAAGCGCCTGAGCTCAGGCAAGGCCTCGACCGCAACGCGATGTTTGCGCGCGGCGGTGCGCAGCGCAAACAGCCGCTCCTCGGTCGCCTCGAGGGAAGCGGGATCGTGTTCGAGCGCGCGCGCCGCCTTGGCCACCGCGGCCTCGGCCTCGCGCGCCTCGATCGCCGCACGCTCGAGCGCCGCTTCGGCCTCGCCGAAGGCGCCGGCCGCAAGCCCCGCGACGTCGGCAAGGGCCCGGTGCGCGGCCTCGATCCGGTCGGCCACGCTTCGCTCGCCGCCCAGGTGCCCGAACGCCCGCTCGAGCGCCTGGCTCAGCTTCTCGCCGTGCATCAGGCGGGTGCGGCGCGCGCTCAAGGCCTCCTCTTCGCCCCCCTGGGCATCGAGCGCTGCGAGTTCCGAGGCGGCGTGACGCAGGAAATCCTCGTCGCGCTGCGCCTCGGCCTGTGCGGCTTCCGCCTCGTTGAGCCCGCGCTCGGCGGCGCGCCACGCGCGGTGGCTCTCGCGCACGCACTCGAGTCGAGGATCGAGGCCGGCGAAGTCATCGAGCAGGGCCCTCTGCCTCGCGGGGTCGAGCAACGCCACCTGCTCGCGCTCGCTCTGAAACTCGATCAGCGTATCGCCGATCAAGCGCAGCGTGGCCACGCTGGCCGGCTGATCGTTGACGAAGGCGCGGCTCTTGCCATCGGCGCCGACCTGGCGGCGCAACACGAGCAGGTCCTCGGCCGGCAAGGCCTGGTCCGCAAGCCGCGCGCGCGCCGGGTGCTCGGGTCCGATCTCGAAGCTCGCCGCGACCGTGCCGCGCTCGGCGCCCGCGCGCACGAGGCCGCTCTCGCTGCGCCGGCCGAGCGCGAGCCCGAGGCAGTCGAGCAGGATGGATTTGCCGGCGCCGGTCTCGCCGGTGAGCGCGCATAAGCCCGGCTCGAATGCGATGTCGAGCCGGTCGATCAACAGGATGTCGCGGATCGAAAGGGAGGCGAGCATCGCCCGATCCGGCGCTCAGCCGGCCGGTTTCTCGAGGGCTTGCGGCGTGCGCTCGCCCATCAGTTCGAAGGTGTCGGAGTACCACTCGCTGTTGGGGAAGTTGTAGCCGAGCACCGCCGCGGTGCGCTGAGCTTCCTCGATCATGCCGAGCGCGAGATAGGATTCGACGAGCCGGTGCAGCGCCTCGGGCACGTGAGTCGTCCGCGTGTAGCGTTCGACCACCGTCCGGAAACGGCCGATGGCGGCGATGTACTGCTTGTGCCGCAGGTAGTAGCGCCCGACCTCCATCTCCTTGCCGGCGAGATGGTCGCGGTTGAAGACGATCTTCTGGCGCGCATCGCGCGCGTAATCGGTGTCGGGGAAGCGGCGGACGAGCTCGTCGAAGGCGGCGAGCGCCTGCTGGGTCGCCCCCTGGTCACGGCCGACATCGGAGATCTGCTCGTAGTAAGAGACGCCGATCAGGTAGTAGGCATAAGCGACGTCCGGGTGCCCCGGGTGGAGCTGAATGAAGCGCCGCGCGGCGATCACGGCCTCGTCGTACTTGTTCTCGCTGTAGTTGGCGAAGGCCGCCATGAGCTGCGACTCGGTCGCCCACAGCGAGTAGGGATGCTGGCGCTCGACCTCGTCGAACGCGAGCGACGCCTGCTCGTAGCGGCGAGCCTCGAGCAAATCCATCGCCTCGTTGTAGAGCTGCTCCGGCGGGCGCTCGACATAGGAAGACTCGTCGTCTGCGCACGCTCCGAGCGCCGCGGCGAGGGCAAGGAGCGCGAAAACGCGGATCGGTTTCATCGCGATATCCGGTGAGGGCCGGGCGCCTGCCCGCAAGGGTACGCAGTATATCACGCGGTCCGGGCGCCCGCGAAAGGGGCCGGTTCGCCGATCGGCAGCCGTTGCGCCCGCAGGAACGGCGGACGCGGCCGAGGAGTGTTCTGGAATCTACGCGCTGGCCGCGAGGGCCTCGAGCGAGGCGCGCTCGACGTACCCGCTTTCGAGGGTCGCGCTGCGCCACGCCGTGGGGTCGGCGAACAGCGCCTCGAGCAGGCGATGGTTGAGGGCGTGGCCCGAGCGCACGCCTCGGAAGCGGCCGCGGATGGGGCCGCCTGCCAAGTAGAGGTCGCCCAGGCAGTCGAGCACCTTGTGGCGCACGAACTCATCGTCGTGACGCAAGCCGCCCTCATTCAGCACCCGTTCGTCGCTGACGACGACGGCATTGTCGAGCGAGCCGCCGCGGGCCAATCCGAGCGAGCGCAGGAAATCCACCTCCTGCTCGAGGCAGAAGGTGCGCGCCCGGGCGAGCTCCGCCTTGAACGCGCCGTCGTCGGCCTCGAAGCGGTAGGTCTGCGAGGCGATGATCGGGTTGTCGTAGACGAGTTCGAATTCGATCGCGAATCCGTCGGCCGGCAGGAGGGAGGCGCTGCGTTGCTCTTCGGCCACGACGATGGGCTTCAGGATTTCGATGGCGCGGCGCGCCGCCCGCTGGGGCATAAGCCCGGCGCATTCGATCAGGAACACGAAGGGCGCGGCGCTGCCATCCATGATCGGCACTTCGGGACCGTCGATGTCGACGACGGCGTTGTCGACGCCCAGGCCCGCGAACGCGGCCATCAAATGCTCGACCGTGCCAATGCGCAGTTCCGCATCCCGGCCGATCGTGGTCGAGAAGCGGCCGTCGAGCACGGTGTCGTAGGTCGCCCTCACGGCATTGTCCGCCCGCTTAAGATCGGTGCGGCGGAAGACGATGCCGGTGTCTGCCTCGGCCGGGCGCAACGTCATGCTCACCCGGCAGTTGGAATGCAGTCCGACGCCCGCGCAGCTGATCGGGCTCTTAAGGGTCTTCTGGTGCACGCTCATGGGGATCGTGGCCGTTCATCTCGTCGGGCGGATTGCGTCGGGGTTGCCCTGCTCGGCCCGCTCGAAGCCGACAGGGCCTTGCACAAGGACCCCAACCAGCCTTTAACAAGCCCGGGTGCAGGGCTCAAATCACTATTTGTAACAAAATGTTACAGGGTGGGAGCGGGGCCGGAAGGGGAGTCCCTTCCGGCCCCGGCACCTAGTTGGCCTGACGGCGCAGGAAGGCCGGGATGTCGAGGAAGTCCTCCTCGATCCCGGGCTTCTGGGCCGCAGGCGGGCTCAGGTTGTCGAAGCTGCCTTGGGCCGGCGTGCTCTTGGGCTTTTCGGCCTCGAGCGCCTTGGGCCTGGCCTCCTTGGACTCCTTCGGCCGGCCGGCCCCGGTCATGCGATGGAACAGGCTCGGGCGCGTGGGGGCGGGCTTGGCCGCAGGCTTGTCTTCCCGAACACCGTTGGCGAAGGCGGCCGCGGCGAAGGGCTCGGGTGCGGCCATGGGCTCCCGGCCGTGGGGCGCCGGCACGGGCTGGGGCGGAATGAAGGGGGCTTCCGCGGCGCCCGAACGCAATGCGGACCCGGCAGCGGGATTTTGCTCGCGGAGCGCAGCGTCGGCCGCGACGGCGGCTC
>CAZVZP010000145.1:0-6231 GCA_964631625.1 uncultured Hyphomicrobiales bacterium
GCAGAAGAGGAAGTTGCCGAGCCGCGTGTTGCGCAACGAGCGATTGTTCGCCTCGACATAGGCAGGCCCGCCGTCCTTAAGCGCCGCAATCGGCGGCGGCGAGATCGGCGAGGTCGGCAGCAGCACGGCGTCGTAGGCCCTCATGCACGCGTGCAACCGCTTGGCGATCTCGGCCAAGCCGATGCGCTGCCGTTCGACGTCGATCGCCCGCATGGTGAGGCCAAGACGCATGCGCTCGTAGATCGGGCGATACACCTTCGAGGGCTCGCGCTCGATCAGTTCGCCCCACAGCGCATAGGCTTCGACCGCGTGGTAGGGGCCATGGCGCTGCAGCAACGCGTGGGCTTCGCCGAATTCGGGCACGTCGTCCTCGACAAGCAGGGCGCCGGCTTGTCTCAGTCGCTCCAGGCCGGTGCGCAGCACCTCGGCGATGCCGGGCTCGATGTCGTCCCACACCAGAGTCTTCGCCACGGCGAGCCGCGCGCCCTTGAGCGTGGCTTCGGCCAGGTCCGCCGGCTTCTGCGCCGAGAGCATCGCGAGCAGCGCGTTGGCATCGGCGACGTCGCGGCTGAGCGGGCCCGCGGTGTCGAGCGTCGGGCTCAAGGGCGCGATGCCCTCGGTGGGCAAGAGACCGAAGGTGGTCTTGAGGCCCACGAGTCCGTTCCAGGCCGCAGGTATCCGGACCGAGCCGCCGGTGTCCGACCCCATGGCGGCGGCACACAGCTCGCGTGCGAGCGAAACCGCTGCGCCCGAGGACGAGCCGCCCGGCACGCGGGGCGTGGTGCGATCGAACGGGTTCTGCGGCGTGCCGAAGTGGGGATTGATGCCGATGGCGGCGAAGCAGAAGTCCGGGCAGGTGGTCTTGCCCAGGCAGACGAGCCCGGCGTTGCCGGCGCGCTCGACGAGCGCGGCGTCGCGGCGCGCCACATTGTCGAGCAGAAGCGGCGAGCCGTGCGCCGTGGCGTCGCCCAAGGTGTCGTAGCAATCCTTCCAGGAGATCGGCACTCCATCGAGGACGGAGCGGCGCGTGCCCGTCTTCGCGCGCTCGCGCGCGGCGTACGCTTCGGCGCGCGCTCGCTCGGCGGTGACGATTCGATAGATCGTGTGCGCGCGGTCGTGCTCGGCGATGCGCGCCAGAAAATGCTCGGCGAGCTCCACCGGATCGACTGCGCCTTCTCCGATCGCCTCGCCCAGCGCGAGCGCGCTCATCTCATGCCAAGGCTGTGTCATGGGAGCCGAATTCCCTTCGGCAACATGGACGGGCGCCGAGCCTAGCCTGCGCCGAGCCGGCTTTACAAGGCGATGCGCTTTCCCCGATGCTCGCTCTGCCATGGCGCGCAGGACGGGCGATTTGGTGCGGAGCGATCTCCTGATCGTGGGCGGGGGCCTGACTGGGCTCACGCTCGGGCTTGCCGTGGCGCAAGCCGGGATTCCCGCAACGATCGTCGAGCGGACGCCGCTCGCGCTTAACGCCAAACCGGCGCGCGATGGGCGGGTGCTCGCGCTCGCGCTGTCCTCCAAGAGGATGCTCGAGGCCTTGGGCCTGTGGCCCGCGCTTGCGCCCGAGGCCGAGCCCATCCTCGAGATTCGCGTGGCCGACGGCGAATCGCCGCTGTTCCTCCATTACGACCACCGCGAGGTGGGCGATGAGCCGTTGGGCTTCATGGTCGAGATCTCGCGCGTGCGCGCGGCGTTGATCGAGCGGGTCTTGGCCGAGCCGAGCCTACGGGTGTTCGCGCCCGCAAGGCTCGCCGAACTCGAGCGCCGGCCCTCGGGCGTCGCTGCACGGCTCGCCGATGGCACACGCATCGAGGCGCGGCTTATTGCCGCCTGCGATGGCCGCCGCTCCGAGCTGCGCCGCGAGGCGGGGATCGAAACCCTCGAGTGGAGCTATCGCCAGACGGCGATCGTGTGCACGATCGCCCACGAGCGGGCCCATGGCGGCGTTGCGGTCGAGAAGTTCTTGGCCCCCGGGCCGTTCGCGGTCTTGCCCATGACGCGCCATCGCTCCTCGATCGTGTGGACCGAGGACGAGCGAACGGCCCCGGCTCTGCTCGGGCTCGATCGGGAGTCGTTCCTCTCCGAGCTCGGGTCGCGGCTCGGCGATTATCTGGGCGCGTTCGCGCTCGAAGGAGCGCCCTTCTCGTATCCGCTCGTGCTCTGCCAGGCGCTGCGCTACACGGATGTGCGGCTCGCGCTCGTGGGCGATGCGGCGCACACGATCCACCCGCTCGCCGGCCAGGGCTTCAACTTGGGCCTGCGCGGGGTCGCGGCGCTGGCCGAGGTCATCACGGAAGCCGCGCGGCTTGGGCTCGATATCGGGGCCGCCGATTGGCTCGAGCGCTACGCCGCGTGGCGGCGCTTCGATGCGCTCGTGCTCGGCGCCGTCACCGACGGCATGAACCGCCTGTTCTCCAATGCGCTCCCGCCCCTCAAGCTCGCGCGCGGTCTGGGCCTTGCGGCGGTCCATCGGATGCCGCCCTTAAAGCGCGTGTTCATGCGCCACGCCATGGGCGTGATGGGCGATCTGCCGCGGCTCATGGCCGGGCAGCCGCTCTAGAGAGCGCAACTGGCGTGGCGGGAGTCGAGCGTATCGTCATCCCCGCGGGGCGGGGCCGCGCGATTCCGGTGCGCGCGGGCCAAGTGCTGCGCGTGGTCAACACCCACGGCACCCAATGCGTCGATACCTGGGCGGTGGTGTCGGCCCACGAGCACCTCTCGATGGCGCACTGCCGCGAGGTTCACGAGACGATTTACTTCGCCCCCGGGCAGACGCTGGTGAGCAACCGCTACCGGCCGCTCCTCGTGATCCGCGCCGACACCTGGCCGGGCCGGCACGATTCGCTCATTGCCGCGTGCAACCGCGACTTCTACGTCCGCGCCGGACGCCCGCCCGAGCATCCGAATTGCGCCGACAATCTTGCCGCTGCGCTCCGCTCGGTCGGCCTCGCGCTGCCGTTCACGCCGCAGCCCTTAAACCTGTTCATGCTGGCGCCGGTGGCCGAAGACGGGCGGATCGCGTACCGGCGCCCGCCGTTCGCTCCGGGCGCCTCTGTGGAGCTCGAGGCCTCGAGCGACTGCTGCCTCGTTTTCTCCGCTTGCCCGGATGACATTTATCCGACGAACGGGGCCGACGGCACCCCGCGCGATGCTCACGTCGAGCTCTGCTAGAGCAGCTTTATCCGGTCGTTGGATCGCTGAAAGCGATTCCAACTGACCGGATGCTGCTCTAGGCGTGCGCTCGAGCAGCCACAAGACCACGCGGTCGCTCTCCTCATCGACGCCGCTTCGCACAGGCGCCGAAAGGATGGCCTAAGCGGCCGCCTTCTGGCCGTAGCGCTCCTTGTGCGCGATGTCGAACTCCTTGCCCTTCAGCATGTGCTGCCAATAGAGGTAGGGCAGGAAATACTTTTTCAGATACCACATGCTCGTGCGCTCGACCTTGGGATCGAGCGGGAAGCTCGGCGTGACTTTGCCGCCGTAGGTGAACTCGGCGAGCATGACCTTGCCGTAGGCCGTGGTCAGCGGGCAGGAGCCGTAGCCGTCGTAGCTCAAGCCGCCCTCGTGCTCATCGAGCGCGGCCAGCAGGTTGCGCACCACGATCGGCGCTTGCTTGCGCACCGCGGCGGCGCTCTTGGAGTTGGGCGTCGAGCCTGCGTCGCCGAGCGCGAACACGTTGGCGAAGCGCTTATGCCGCATGCCGTTCGGGTCGATGTCGACCCAGCCGGCGTCGTTGGCGAGCGGGCTCTTCTTGACCACCTCCGGTGCGCTCTGGGGCGGCGAGACGTGGATCATGTCGAACGTCTTCTCGACGCGCTTGGTCGAGCCGTCGGCCTCCTTGGCCTCGAAGGTGGCGATCTTCTTCTGCGCGTCGATCGCCTTGAGATTGGTGTTGAAGTGAACCGCGATGCCGTGGCCCTTGGCTACTTCGAGCAGGGGACCCGCGAAGTAGGGCACGGAGAACATCGTCGGGGTCGCCGTCAAGTATTCGATGGTGACCGAGTGGCGCAAGCCCTTCCGCCGCAGGTAATCAGAGGCGAGATAGGCGATCTTCTGCGGCGCGCCCGGACATTTGATCGGCATGGGCGGCATCGTGAAGAGCAGAGTCTCGCCGCCCTTGACCTCCTTAAGGCACTGCCAGGTGTAGGGCGCGTAGTCGGGCAGATAGTTCGACGTGACGCGGCCCCGCCCGAGCGTGCCCTCGAGCCCCTCGATCTTGCCGATGTCGATCTGGATGCCGGGGCAGACGACCAGCATATCGTAGGTCAAACGGCGCCCGCTCTTCAGGCCGATGGCATTCTTGTCGGGATCGAACTCGGCGGCCGCGTCCTTGATCCACCGCACGCTCGGCGGAATCAGCCCGGCCTCGGCGCGGCGGGTCTTCGCCATGTCGTAAACGCCGCCGCCCACGAGCGTGAACGCGGGCTGGTAGTAATGGCTGTCCAAGGGCTCGAGGAGGGCGATGTCGAGATCGTGCCGATGGCGCCGCAGGATGGCGGCAACCGTGATGCCGGCGGCTCCGCCGCCCACGATCACGACCCGATGGTGATCCGTGCTCCCTTGCGTGTTGATGGCAGCGCACATGGCGTTTCTCCCGGTTCGCATCTTCGCTCGGCCAGCGCTCGGCCAGGGCTCGTTGCGGCCTAGACGAGGGCGTGCTTTGCCCTCTGCCCCACGCTTCAAGGCCCGGCGGCGCGCGGCCCGGCGGCGCGCCGCCCGTCAAGCATTGCCGGTGGCCGAGGGCTTGGGAGTTTCTACTATGCCCTGCACTGGCACGGCTGGCCAGTTCGGCGCGCCGAAACGCGCGGCAAGCGCAGCCTTCGGCGCAGGACTTTGCGAGGTGGCCAGGCCTTACGGATCTCGGCTCAGGCCCCGGGCGTTGAGGGCCTCAAGATAGCCGGCCCAGAGCTCGTCTTGGCGCTCGCCCAACTCGTAGAGATAGTCCCAGCTGTAGATGCCGGTGCCGTGCAGGTCGTCGAAGCCGATGCGGATGGCGTAGTTGCCGACCGGCTCGATCTCGATGATGCCGACGTGGCGGCGTCCGGGCACGATCTTCTTCTCGCCTGGCGAGTGGCCCTTGACCTCGGCGGAAGGGCTCTCGACGCGCAGGAATTCCGCCGGCAAGGAGAACGTGCGCCCGTCGTCGAAGTCGATCTCGAGGCGCTTCTCCGCCTTCATCAAGCGGATCTCGGTCGGCCGATGGCCGGCCTCTGCACTCATCGCTTCTCGGAGCGCCCGGCGAGCGGACGCGCCTCGTCCACCAGCATGATCGGGATGCCGTCGCGGATCGGATAGGCGAGGCCGGCCTCCTCGCTGATCAGCTCCTGGGCCTCGCGGTCGTAGCGCAACGGCCCCTTGGTCAACGGGCAGACCAGCATTTCGAGCAGCTTGGGGTCCACCTCCGCCCGGCTCTTCGTCATCGATGCGATCTCCTGCGCAGGCGCTCGCGCGCTTCAAGGCTCCTCAATGGTACGGCCCGCGCGGCGCAGTAGGCTCGTGCCGGCTGATTTCGAGGAGCGAAAGGAAGAGCTCGGCGCGGCGGTCGTGGTCGTCGGCTTCGAGCAGGGCCTGCTTTTCGCTCGAGCTGAACGGGCAGACCATGGCGAGCGAATTGACGAGGCTCGGCGCCGCGCATTGCTCGATCGCGCGCCAGTCGGCGCTCAAGCCTTGGCGCTCGAGGTAGCTCTTGAGCACGGGCATGAGCCGGGCCCGGTCGAGCCGGCGGGCGCGGGCGCCTTCGAGATCGCCGGCGAAGCCGCGGTAATCGGCCGCGACCGTGCGGTAGCGCTTGGTCTGCGGCAGCTCCTCCGCAATGCGGAAGCGGCACAGCCCGGTCAAGGTGATCAGGAAGCGCCCGTCGTCGGTTTCCTTGAAGGCGGTGATGCGGCCCGCGCAGCCGGTGCCGTAAACGGGGGGCCGCGCGCGCGCATCGCAGGGGTCGATCGGCTGGACCATGCCGATCACCCGCGGCCCGGCCATGACGTCGCGGCACATGTCGAGGTAGCGGGGCTCGAAGATGTTGAGCGGCAGTCGGGCGCAGGGCAACAGGATGCAGCCCGAGAGCGGAAAAATCGGGATCGTCCGGGGCAAATCGTCGATGGTGGGGGCGAATCCCGGCATGGTTGGTGTAAGCCTTCGCGACGGCGCGCCGCTAGGCGAACAGAATCGACGACAAGCGGCGCCGGCCCGACAGCGTGAGCTCGTGGTCCGGGCCAAAGGCCTCGAAGCACT
>CAZVZP010000145.1:6241-7219 GCA_964631625.1 uncultured Hyphomicrobiales bacterium
GGGTGCGGGCCGCCTGGTCGTTCCAGGCTCGATCGCGCCGCACGATCTCGAGCAACTCGTCCACGGTCTTCTCGCGCCGGCCCGCGCCGAAGTGCGCCATCGCCAGATCGAAGCGGGCCTCGTGATCGTTGGCATTCTGCGCCAGCCGCCGCTCGAGTTCGCCGACATCGGCCTTCGCGCTCGCGCCCGCCGCCTCGAGCAGCGAGCGCTGCGCGAGCACGCTGGCGATCTCGGGCTTGCTTCGCTTGTCCTCGGGCACCGTGCCGAGCAGCGTCTTCGCCTTGGCAGGCTCGCCGAGTGCGATGTGACAGCGGGCAAGGCCGGCAAGCGCCGCGAGGTTATCGGGCTCGTGCTTGAGCACCTCGCCGTAGATGGTGCGCGCGTGTGCGTGATCGCCTTTCGCCTCGCAGCCCTGGGCCTCAGCGATCGCCTGCTCGACGGGCGAGGGTCCCGTCGGCCCCGCCAGGCGCTCGACGAAGGCCTTGATCTGGCTCTCGGGCAAGGCGCCCACGAAGCCGTCGACCGGCTGTCCGTTGACGAAGGCGAACACGGCCGGGATCGACTGCACGCGCATCTGTTGGGCGACCTCGGGGTATTGCTCGATGTCGAGGCGCACGAGGCGGACCTTGCCGCCCGCCGCACGCACCGCCTTCTCGAGCATCGGTCCGAGCTGCTTGCAGGGGCCACACCAAGGCGCCCACAGGTCCAAGATCACCGGACGCTCGAGCGAGGCCTGCACGACGTCGCGCGCGAACGTCTCGGTGGTCGTATCCTTGACGACGTCCTCGCCTGCGTCTGCCGGCCGCGCCGTTCCGATGATGGGCTCCATGGATGGCCTTCTTGAGGTTGGTCTTAAGGTTCGCTCGCGTGGCACCGGCAAGGCTATTAAATGACAATAAATTTCGCGCTGGCAAGGCTCGAGCGGCGGAATTTGCGGGGGGGGCTAGGGTGCGGCCTCGGGGCCGCCGAGCGCGCCCA
>CAZVZP010000146.1:0-5505 GCA_964631625.1 uncultured Hyphomicrobiales bacterium
GCGCGATCTCGCGGCCGGCGAAGTTTTCGACCGTGTCGCGGATCATTTCCGCGGTCTCGCCGAGGTCGAAGTTGAGGCCGGGCAGGCGGTTGGGCGTCATGGCAAATCGGACGGCGCGTCAGATTAGGAACAGAGTGGCGAGGCCCAGGAACGAAGCATAGCCCACCACGTCGGTCATGGCGGTCAAGAACACGCCGGAAGCCGGGGCCGGATCGAGCTTGAGCCGGTTGAAGGCAAGGGGGGTCAAGATGCCCGAGATACCGGCGTTCAGCATGTTGATGACCATGGCGCCCGCGATGATGAGGCCGATCTTGAGGTTGCCGAACCACAGCCCGGCGGCGAGCCCCACGACCAGCGCGAAGACGAAGCCGTTAATTCCGCCCACGAGACATTCCTTGACGAAGATGCGGAGCGCATTGGCGGCCGTGAGCTCCTTGAGCGCGAGCGAGCGGATGGTCACGGTCACGGTCTGCATGCCCGCGTTGCCCGCCATCGAGGCGCAGATCGGCATGAGCACGGCGAGCGCCACCACTTGGGCGATGGTCTCCTTGAACTGCCCGATCACGGCCGCCGCGAGGAACGCGGTCGCGAGATTGACGAACAGCCAGGGCAGGCGCCCCCGCGAGGTCGAGAGCACGCCGGCATAACGCGCCGTGTCCGCGACGCCGCCCATGTGCAGGATATCCTCCTCGGCCTCCTCGCGAATCACATCGACGATGTCGTCAATAGTGATCACGCCGATGAGGCGGCCGTTGCGCTCGACCACCGGCGCCGAGACGAGGTCGTACTGGTCGAACAGATAGGCGACCTCCTCGCGGTCCATGTCCGCTGGGATCACCTTGATGTCCGTGTTCATGATCGTGCGCACGACCACCGGGCGCTTGTTGCGCAGGAGGGTCGAGAGCCCGATGGTGCCGACCGGCTCGTGCTTCGGATTGACGACGAAGATGTCGTAAAAGCTCTCGGGCAGCTCGGCGGCCTGTTCGCGCATATGGTCGATGATCTGGCCGACGGTCCAGTAGGTGGGCACGGCGATCACGTCGCGCTGCATGAGGCGCGCGGCGCTCGCCTCGGGATAGGTCAGAGCCTCCTCGATTTCGACGCGCTCTTCGGTGGGGATCGCCTCGAGGATTTCCCGCTGCGCCGGCTCGTCGAGCCCCTCGATCACCGCCACCTGATCGTCCACCTCGAGCTCGCTCAGCGCCGCCGCGACCTCCTTGGGCGACATCTGCTCGACGATCTCGTCACGCACCTCGTCGTTGAGGTGAGTCAGGAGTTCGGGATCGAGCTCAGGCCCGAGCGCGCGCACGGCGATGGAGCGCTGCTCCGGCGTCAAGCGCTCCAAGAGATCGGCCTGGTCGGCGGCGTGGATGGGCTCCGCGAGGCGGCGGATGCGCGCCACGTCCCCGCCCTCGACGGCACTGGTGAACGCGGCAACGAGCGCCGGCGTCAGCCCGTAGAGCGCCTCGGCCTTCCGGGGCGTTTCGGCCGCACCCGGCGAGATCGGCTCGCGCTTGGACATCCGCTCATTCTCCGGCGCTCGCGAGCGAGAGCGCGAGTTGGGCGTCTGGGCCCTGGGCCTTGGCTTGCACGACGGCGAACGCACTCATGTTGACGATGCCGCGCACGGTGGCGGAATCGACGAGGATGTGCGCGGGCCACTGCAGGCCGAGCAGCACCGGTCCGACGGTCAGGCCGTTGCTCAGAACCTTGAGCATGTTGAAGGCGATGTTGGCGGCGTCGAGATTCGGCATGAGGAGCAAATTGGCCGAGCCCTTGAGGTGTGCGCTAGGCATGACCAGATCGCGCATCTTCTGGTCGAGCGCCGCGTCCGCGTGCATCTCGCCTTCGACCGCCACGTGCGGCGCCTGCCGGCGCAACAGCCCGAGCGCCTGACGCATCTTGACCGAGTTGGGGAAATCGTTGCTGCCGAAATTGGAGCTCGAGAGCAGAGCGATCCGGGGCTCGATCCCGAAATGCCGCATCTGTTCCGCCGACAGCAAGGCGATTTGGGCGATTTGCTCCGCATCCGGGTTGTCGTTCACATGGGTATCGGCGAGGAAGTAGACGCCTTTGTCCAGAACGAGCACGAGCATGGCCGCGGCCTGGCGCAGGCCCTTCCGCACGCCGATGACCTCGCGCACATGCCGCAGATGCCCGTGGTAGGGTCCGGCGGGGCCCGCAAGGAGTGCGTCCGCGTCGCCCGAGCGCACCATCATGGCACCGAGCGCCGCCGGGCGCTGGCGCATGCGCGCCGCCGCCGTCTTGGGATCGACGCCGCTGCGTCCAAGCAGGCGCTGATAGCCCTCGGCATAGGCTCCATGACGGGGGTTCCCCTCGGGATCCACGAGATCGACGTCCCGCCCCACCCTGAGGCGCAAGCCGAGCTCGGCGATCTTTTCTTCGACCGCGGCCTGCCGACCGATCAGAATCGGGTGCGCGAGCCCTTCGTCCACGACGATTTGCACCGCCTGGAGCACGCGCTCCTCCTCGCCCTGGGCGTAGACCAGCCGCTTGGGGTCGGCCTCGGCCCGGTCGAAGATCGAGCGCATGAGGAAGCCGGTGCGGAAGACGTACTGCTCGAGGTGATGCCGGTAGGCCTCGAGGTCCGCGATCGGACGTGTCGCAACGCCGCTTTTCATGGCGGCCTCGGCCACCGCGACCGGCACCGTGCTCAAGAGCCTCGGATCGAACGGCTTGGGCAGGATATAATCGGGGCCGAAGCGTAGCGATTTGGTGCCGTACGCCGCGGCCACGATGTCGGAGGCCTCGACGCGGGCGAGTTCTGCGATCGCGCTCACGCAGGCAAGCTTCATGGCCGTGTTGATCTCGCGTGCGCCGACATCGAGCGCGCCTCGGAAGATGAACGGGAAGCAGAGCACGTTGTTGACCTGATTGGGGTAATCGGAACGGCCCGTGGCGATGATCGCATCGGTGCGTACGGCCTTGACCTCCTCGGGCAGGATCTCGGGCACCGGATTGGCGAGAGCGAGCACGAGCGGGCGCCCCGCCATGCGCTTGACCCACTCGGGCTTGACCGTGTTGGGCCCCGAAAGCCCCACGAAGATGTCGGCGCCCTCCATGGCCTCGCCTAGCGAGCGCGCGTTGGTCTCAGCCGCGAAACGCGATTTCTCGGGATTCATGCCCTCCTTGCGGCCCTTGTGAACGACACCCTTGCTGTCGCAGAGGAGGATGTTCTCGCGCTTGGCGCCGAGCTCGATCAAGAGCTCCATGCAGGCGATCGCCGAGGCGCCCGCGCCGGAGGTGGCGATCCGCACCTTGCCGATCTCCTTGCCGATGAGCGCCAAGCCGTTGATCACCGCCGCGGCGACGCAGATCGCCGTGCCGTGCTGGTCGTCGTGGAAGACCGGGATGCGCATGCGTTCTTTCAGCTTGCGCTCGATCTCGAAGCACTCGGGTGCCTTGACGTCCTCGAGGTTGATGGCGCCGAACGTGGGCTCGAGACGGACCACTGTATCGACGAACTTGTCGGCGTCGGTCTCGTTGATCTCGATGTCGTAGACGTCGATGCCGGCGAACTTCTTGAACAGGACGGCCTTGCCCTCCATCACGGGCTTGGCCGCGAGCGCACCGATGGCCCCGAGCCCCAGGACCGCGGTGCCGTTGGTGATCACGGCGACGAGGTTGGCCTTGATGGTGTAGTCGTAGGCCTTGAGCGGATCGGCGGCGATCTCCTCGCACGCAGCCGCGACGCCCGGGCTGTAGGCCAGCGCAAGGTCGCGCTGGTTCTCGAGCGGCTTGGTCGGATGCATCCCGAGCTTGCCGGGCTTGGGCAGGCGATGGTAGTCGAGCGCGCTCTGGCGCAGATCATCGGCCATACGACATCTCCGAACCGTCCGTTCCGGCGGACTATAGCCCCCGGGCCACGCAGACCGGTAGCCCGGGTGGGGACACGAGAACGCCCGCGAAAACCTGGACGATCGTCCGGGCCCCGCGGGCGGAATGAGCGAATGGTGCGGTCGAGAAGACTCGAACTTCCACTCCCTTACGGGAACAGCGCCCTCAACGCTGCGCGTCTACCAATTCCGCCACGACCGCGAAAAAAACCCCTTAATATATACCGCGTTAACGCCTATTTCTGAAGCCGGGCCGGAATAGCAAATCTTGCCATAAGCCGCAACCTTCGTTGATGCCCAAGCCCCTCTGGCGCACAAGCGAGGCCCCGGTGCCCTACCCCGAGGCCCTAGCCTATATGGACCAGCGCGTCTCCCGGATTCGCGAGGGCACGGCGGGCGAGGAGGTCTGGCTGCTCGAGCATCCGCCCCTCTATACCGCCGGAACCAGCGCCAGGCCCTCGGAGCTTCTCGACCCCAGCCGCTTCCCCGTCTTCGTCGCCGGACGAGGCGGCCAATACACTTATCACGGGCCCGGGCAGCGCGTGGCCTACGTCATGCTCGATCTGGCCGCCCGCGGCGGGCCCAAGGGTGCCGATCTCAGGGCCTACGTTGCGGGCCTCGAGACCTGGCTCATCCGCACCGTCGGCCGATTCGGCGTCGAGGCGTTTTCCCGTCAAGGCCGCGTCGGCATCTGGGTCGAGACGCCGGCCGGCGAGGCCAAGCTCGCCGCGATCGGCGTGCGCGTGCGGCGCTGGGTCGCCATGCACGGGGTCGCGCTCAACGTCGCCTGCGACCTCTCCCATTTCGCAGGCATCGTGCCCTGCGGGCTTCAGGGCTACGGCGTCACTTCGCTCGAGGCGCTCGGGCTTAAGCCCTCGATGGCCGAGGTCGATGCTGCGCTCGAGGCCGAGTTATCCAAACGCGATCGACCACGACGATTCCAGTCTCAGGATCGACATCGACCTCGGCAACCGCGGCCGCGGGCGGGCCCTCGTGGCAGCGGGCGATCATTTCCTCGACCGCGCTCTCTTCGCCTACGATCAGCGCTTCGACGCTGCCGTCGCGGCGGCGGTTGCGCACCCAGCCGTCGAGGCCGAGCATCAAGGCATTTTCCTCGGTCCAGGCGCGGAAAAAGACGCCCTGCACCCGGCCCGTCACGACGATTAAGCGCGCAATGCGCATCCTCTACTCGAACTCGAGAATCACCTGGTCCACGGCCAAGCTGTCGCCCGGCTTGGCGCACACGCGCGCCACCTTGGCGTCGCGTTCGGCGCGCAGCAAGTTCTCCATCTTCATGGCATCGACCACGGCGAGCGGTTGGCCGGCCTTGACCTCCTCGCCCTCGGCCACGGCGATCATGACCACGAGGCCCGGCATCGGCGAGCGCAATTGCCGCGAGGTGTCGGCCGGCGGTTTGTGCGGCATGATGCGGGCGAGCTCCGCGGCACGCGGGCGGCGCACCGCGCAGGCGAACTCGATGCCGCCGCGCCGCAGCACGTAGCCGTCGAGCCGCGGCTCGATCTGCACGACAACACTCTCCCCGTCGATCGTGCCGTCGAACAAGGACGCGCCGGGCCGCCAGTCCCCATCCACCCGGTGGACCGCGTCGCCGATGCGCGCCGTCAAACCATCGCTCGCGGCCTCGACG
>CAZVZP010000146.1:5594-7174 GCA_964631625.1 uncultured Hyphomicrobiales bacterium
ATCGCGCAGCCGCAAGCGCCGATGCACGAAGACCGCGAGCGCCGCGAGCCGCGTGCGCTCCTTGGGCGTGCACACGGCGCCCCTGAACCCCTCGGGGAACTCCTCGTCGATGAAGCCCGTGGTCGTATCGCCCTTGGCAAAGCGCGGATGAGCCATGAGCGCGGCAAGGAACGGAATATTGTGGAAAAGCCCCTTGAGCTCAAAGCGGTCGAGTGCCGTACGCATGCGCGCAATCGCCTCGCCGCGGTCGGCGCCATGGGCGCACAGCTTGGCGATCATCGGGTCGTAGAACATCGAGATTTCCGAGCCCTCCTCGACGCCGGTGTCGAGGCGGATGCCCGGCAGGTTCTGGGGCGGCCGGTAGCGCACGAGCCGGCCCGGCGAGGGCACAAAGTTGCGGAACGGATCTTCGGCGTAGATGCGGCATTCGATGGCGTGGCCGCTGCGCCGGATGTCCTTCTGGGCGAAGGGGAGCCTTTCGCCCGCGGCGATGCGGATCATCTGCTCGACGAGGTCGATCCCGCTCACGAGCTCGGTCACCGGATGCTCGACTTGGAGGCGCGTGTTCATCTCGAGGAAATAGAAGTTCCGCCGATCGTCCACCACGCACTCGACGGTGCCGGCCGAGACATAGCCCACGGCCTTGGCCAGCGCCACCGCTTGCTCGCCCATGGCCTTGCGCGTCTTCTCGTCGAGAAACGGGCTCGGCGACTCCTCGATCACCTTCTGATGGCGGCGCTGAATGGAGCACTCGCGCTCGCCGAGAGAGACGGTGTGGCCGTGCGCATCCGCGAGCACCTGAATCTCGATGTGGCGCGGGCGCTCGATGAACTTCTCGACGAACACCCGCTCATCGCCGAAGCTCGACTGGGCCTCGCTGCGCGCGGCGCGGAATCCTTCGGCCATCTCGGCGTCGCTTCGGACCACCCGCATGCCCTTGCCGCCGCCGCCCGCGCTGGCCTTGATCATCACCGGGTAGCCGATGTCGCGCGCAACGGCGACGGCCTCCTTCTCGCTCGCGATCACGCCCAAGTGGCCGGGGATGGTGTTGACGCGGATCTTGGCGGCGAGCTTCTTGGACTCGATCTTGTCGCCCATGGCTGCGATCGCCTCGGGCGTGGGCCCGACGAAGACGAGCCCCGCGTCGCGCAGCGCTCGGGCGAAGGCGGCGTTTTCGGAGAGAAAGCCGTAGCCGGGGTGAACGGCCTCGGCCTTTGTGCGGCGCGCCGCGTCGAGGATCGCCGGGACGTTGAGATAGCTCTGCGCGCTCGGCGCCGGGCCGATGAACACGGCCTCGTCGGCGTCGCGCACGTGCAGCGCGTCGCGGTCGGCCTCCGAATAGACGGCGACGGTCGCGATTCCGAGCTTGCGCGCGCTCCGGATGATCCGGCAGGCGATCTCGCCCCGATTGGCGATCAGGATTTTCTTGAACATCGCGCGATTCGGCCGGCCGTGCGAGCGCACTCAAGCCGCGCCCTAAAGCGGGATGTTGTCATGCTTCTTCGGCGGATTCTCGAGCGTCTTGGTCTTGAGCATGGCGAGCGCGCGGCACAGGCGCGGTCGCGTCTCGCGCGGCAGGA
>CAZVZP010000147.1:0-7144 GCA_964631625.1 uncultured Hyphomicrobiales bacterium
CTCCTCGTATCCTTCCTGGGCCACCGCGCTCGACACGGCGGTTGCGCTCAAAAAAATGCCGAAACTTGCTGCGGCGCTGAGAAGGGTCTTGAGCCTCATCGTCTTGGTGTGCGGACAGCTTGCCATGGTCACCCTCCAGCCGGCGCGGCACGAGGAAAAGGAGGCGGGGATCCGCCGCACTCAGTCTCATACCCGATCTTTAATAAGTTGTTAAACAATTGCCGGACCCGGCCAGACGGCCTTTGGCGAGGCTTTAAGGGCGCTGCAAGGCCATGACTCGGTCGCCTGTCGCGCCGCGCGGCCTCAGTCGGGTGCCTTGTTGAGCTCGCCGAGCGCCGCCTCGAGCAGCTCGCGGTTGGCGGCCGCGATCAGGTGATCGGCCTTGCCTCGCAGCCCGGTGATCTCGCGCCCCTCCCAATCGGTGATGAGGCCACCCGCGCCCGTGACGATGGGCACCAGCGGCAGGTAGTCGTAAGGCATCATGGTCCCATCCACGACCAGATCGACGAACCCTGCGGCCAGCAGCCCATAGCCCACGCAGTAGTGGCCGTAGGTCGGCAGCTTGACGCGCTCGGCCAGGCGGTAGAAGGCGTTGCGGTGGTGGCCGTAGAAGTAGTGGGCCGAGGCGCAGGAGAGCATCGCCTGCTCGAGCCGGCGCACCTCGCGCACGCGCACCGGCCGGCCGCAGAACGTGGTCGGGTGTCCGAGCGCGCCGACCCAGCGCTGCTTTAGGGGCGGATTGTCGATCACGCCCAGGATCGGCTGGCCGTTGCGAAGCAGCGCGATCAGCGTGCCGAACATGGCCGAGCCCACCACGAAGGCGGCGGTGCCATCCACCGGATCGAGCGTCCATACGTATTCGGCGTCCTCATTCTCGCTCCCGTGCTCCTCGCCGATGATGCCATGATCGGGAAAGCGTTCGCCGATCAAGCGCCGCATTGCCGCCTCGCCCTCCCGGTCGGCGACGGTCACGGGGCTATCGTCGTGCTTGTCCTCGATCGCGATGCCCTTCTGGAAGTAGCCCAGCGTCACGCGCGCATTGGCGTCCGCGAGCGCGTGGGCAAACGCGATGACATCGGACGGGCAGGGGCCGGTCATGGCCGCGCCATGCCGCCACGCGGGCTCGAAAGGTTCGCCATAGAGAATCAGAGCTCCTTGAAGGTGGCGTAGATGCGCTCGAAGCGCTCGACGTTCATCTTGGAATAAATGCTGTAGTCGAACGCGACCGGATGAGGCTTGACCTCGGCCAAGAAGCTCCACGCGGTCTCGCGCAGCGCGGTCAAGAGCATCGTGGCCACGAAGCGGCGGCGCAACTCGTCCGTCATCGGTTGCTCGTAGTAGGTCTCGAGGAGCGCCGTCGTCTCCTCGGGCGTGATCTCCATATTCATGCCGATGCCGGATAAATCGAAGAGGTCGCAGTTGTAGCCCGAATATTCCCAGTCGACGAGCCACAGGCGCTCGCCGTCGTCGATGAAGTTCTGGGGCAGCACGTCGTTGTGGCAGAAGACGATGCGCACGCGGCCCACCGCCCGCTCGGCCTCCTCGGTGACCGCCCGGTAGAGCGGGAAGCGCCGATACCAGCCCGAGCCGAGCTTATTCCTCTCCGCCTCGCACTGACGCAAGTACCAGCGGATATGGTGCGGCGGCCAGAAGATGAAACCCGGCCCCTCGAGGTGCTTGCCGGCCTCGCGGTGGAGTTGGGCCAAGAGCCGCGCCACGCGCTCGAGCTGCGCCCTCTCGCGCACGTCGGCCGGCGTGAGCGAGCGGCCCTCGACGAAACGCAGCACGATGATGCCGGGCTCGTGATAGATCACCTCGGGCGAGACCCCCGCGGCGAAGGCGGCCCGCATGGCGATGACCTCGTTGCTCCGGTAGACGCCCATGTGTGGCGCATCCTCGCCGACCTTGACCACGAACTTCTCGCCCTCGTGCTCGACCACGAGGTTGGCGTTCGAGAGCCCGCCCGCGAGCACCGTGGGCGCGACCGGTCTTCGCCAGCAGCGCAGCCGGCGTGCGCGCTCGATCGCGGCCTCGACGTAGTCGCTCGCGCCCTCGGCGCCCCGGATCATGGAAAAGACGCTATCGATTTGCCGTTCCTCGGCCACGATTCCGCTCTCCCGGTTGCCGTGCGGGCGGGGATTGTTGCGTCCGCGGCGCCGAATTGCAACGGCGCGCCGCTCGAGAGCGTGCGGACCCAAAGAGAAACGGACCGGAGCGCCGCTCCGGTCCGTTTCCCGGCGTGTCCCGAGAGGGCCGCCGTGGGCTACTCGATGGGTACTTCCTTGAAGGCGAGAGTCACGTCGACACCTTGCGCCTGACGGATGAACTTCATCGTGTAGTAGAACACGATGCCGATGCCGAACAGACCGCCGACGATGGCGAGCTGGGCCGGATCGTGGCCGGCGGCCACGCTGTCGAAGAACAGGTTCCAGAAGTAGAACTGCGAGGCGATGAAGCCCGTGGCGCAGGCGACCGTCATCATCGGCAGGCCCAGCACCTTTTTCAGGGAGATCGGCGACTTCTCGTAGATCTGCGGCCGCCGGTAGGGGAAGAAGATGCCGGCGAAGAGCACGATGCTCCAGGCCAAAAGCGCCGCCTCGATCAGGATGATGATCGTGGCGAAGAAGCTCGTGAACACGAACAGAGCCATGAAGATGATCGTGATGATCACGGCCACCGCGATGGCCACGGTCGGCGTGTGACGCGTCGGCGACACCGTGCCCAAGGGCGCCGGTGCGATGCGGTCGAACGACCAGGCGACCATCGCGCGCACTCCGAAGGTGTGCATGCCCGGAATCCACATCCACATCCAGAACACGAGGCCGATTGCTACGAGCAAGGTGATGACCCAGGAGTTGGTCAAGATCCCGGACATCAACGTGATCGTGGGATCGGTGGGCGTGGTGATACCGGTGCCGTTGAACAGGTTCCAGGCCGCGGCGCCCAGGAAGTCGTAGCCGATGACCGCGTTCGCAAGCCCGATCGTTGCCAGCCAAATCACAACGGTGAGGGCAATGGCGCCCAGCATGCCGTAGGTCTGGGCCTTGCCCGGCGACTTGATCTCGCCGCCGATGCAGATCGAGAACGCCGCGCCGATGAGCGGAAGGAACGGCCAGTTCGACACCTGAAGCGTCTGCGCGAGGCTCGTGCCCTCATAACCCCAGCCGTTCTCCTTGGCCGAGGCGATGATCGCGTTGTAGGGGTCCTCGACGCCCATGACCGGCGCCATCATCGCGTTGAAACTCGCCACGAAGTCCTCGTTGGAATAGATCGCGAGCACGACAATGAGCAGAATCGAGCCGGCCATCGCCGTGGTGAACACGATCTTCTGGGAGAACAGGTAGCGCTTCATGCCCGAGCCGATGAGGAGGCCTGAGATGATGAGGATGGCCGAGCCGATCAAAAACAGCGGCCAGGGCTCTCTCACCGTGCCTGCCGCGCTGTGCGCCCACTCGGCCCCTGTCACGTAGCCGATCATGCTCAAGGTGGGCGAGACGCCGATGAGCACGATCCAGTAGGCGGCGATCGCGCAGTAGAACAGCCAGGCCGTGATCTCGACCAGGCTCGCGGACAGCGCCACCACGGGAGGCAGGATGCGCGAGCCGAATACGTAGATGCCGCCCGAGCGGGGCAAGGTCACGGTCCAGGTGATCATGCCCCAGGCGATGAAGCACATGAGCACGCCCGCCAGCACGCACGACCACAACAGGTCGCCGCCGGCGTAGAAGGCCGGGCCGTAAAGCATGATCGTGCCCACCCCCAGCCCGACGCTCACCAGCCCGATGTTGTAGATGAAGGTGTCGAGCGTTCCGGCCGTGCGGATCAGGCCGGACGCCTTGCGCAGGAAGATTCGTTTCTCCCCTGCGCCCGCATCCTGAATGCTCATTCCTTCCCTCCTCCGGCCCTGCCCGATGTGTATGGTGACGCCGGGCGAGGCATCCCTGGTTCATTGGTGGGGGGCCAATAAGCCGCCGCGTCGCGCTCGCCCGCTCGGTCCAGCCTATTGAAGCGAAACGGGTTTCTCTATCCGGGGAAGGTCTCTCTTGAGGCCCGGCCGCGGATCGGTCGGCCGCCGGGATAGCCTCTAGCGGCCCGCACGACACCCCCTGCTGAATGGAGACTCTACCCCTCTTCCTCGGAGCGACAAGGGAAAAGCCGAGCGTCCCCAAGGGAGATTGCCGGGCACGATGGCGTCACAAGCGTGGCCGACCGAGCCCAAGCCGCCCGCGCGCCGGCGGCCTCGAGCACGGGCTCAGCGGCCGATGAGCCGCAGCAAACGGGGCCGCAGGAAATGGTCGAGCGAGAGGCCGCCCGGGCCCCGGCAGACCAGGAACAGGAGAATCGAGGCCCAGATCAGGTGCTCGGACCAGTTGAGCGGATAGACGAAGATCTCGATCACCGCCGTCATGCCCAGCAGCGGCAACGCCGCGAGCCGGGTGAACAAACCGAGGGCCAGAAGCGGCGGCATGCCGAGCTCGAAGATCGCGGCGATCACGGCCGCCGTCTCGGGGCCCACGACGGGCACCCGATACTCCATCTCGAAGAGCATCACGGTGCTCTGCCAGCTTGCGAGCTTGACCAGCCCCGACTTGAAGAACACGCTGGCGATACCCAGGCGCAGCAGCAGCTTCAAGAGGCCGTCGGGCACCGATTGGGCCAGATCGTTGAGCCAGCAGCCGAGCGCGAGGAGGCTGCCCCGGGCCGGCGTCTGATGATCCGTCATTGTTTTTGCCTCCCCTCCACGTCGGCTGTCTTTAAGAGGTCAATGCTGGCCGGGCACCGAGAACGCGGCGCGGCCTCGCTCGGCTTCGCTGGCCGCGGCGCGTGCCGACCACGACGATGAACAGGGCGGCAACGAAGCCGAGGCTGGTGACGTACTCGGGAAGCATGAGTTAGCGCCCCGGCGCATCGGCTGCGGCCACGAAGAGGCCGAGCTTAAGCAGGCGGGCGAAGCGCTGCGCTGCCTCGAAGCCGAGCTCCGCCTTGAGCGCGAGGCCCACTGCGGCCTCGAGCGCGGCGCTGCGGTTCAGCGCCTTAAGCAACGCGAAGTCGCCCGGCACCAGCCGGGTGAAGCCCACCGTGCCCTCGCCGTCGCGCCGGATCAGCAGGCGCACGCAGCCCTCCTCGAGCGGGATCGGCGGCACGGGATCCTGCCAATGGGCGAGCCAGATGCGGTCGACCGGAAAATCCGACTCGATGAGCCGGCAGGCCGGATGGAGCGCAAGCTCGAGTCGGCCGGTTTCGTCGAGGTCGAGCCGGGCCAACGCCTCGGCCGAGAGCGGCTCGGCCTCCGCCGCGTGATCGCAGGCATTGAGCGCCCATTCGAGGCGGGCCACGTCCGGCAGATAAGGGAGCGCGCGCGTGCGGTCGTCTTGCGCAAGGTGCGCAGCAAAGCCCTCGCCGTATTCGAACAGGCAAGGGCTGCGGGGCGGCGAGTGCTGAAGGAAAGCGCGGACCGTCTGGGCGAAGAAGCGCTCGCCCACGAGCCGGCGGACCACTGGATAGGTCGCCCCAAGCGCCTCGCTCAGCGTGATGAGGAAGTGGTTGTGGTAGATGGACAAGCGCGCCGGGTCGCTCACGGCGCCCTCGAGCGCCGGCGCAGGCAGCCGGCCGCCGGCGACGTAGGCGCCGAAGGCGCGCTCAAGCTCGGGCAGTGCGGGCCGCGGTATCATGGCATTGGTTGGAGCGGGCGCGTGTGGCCCGCGCATCGGCCTTCGCGGCCTCGGCCACAAGGACCTCGAGCGGCGGGATGTCGGTGTCCCACTCGATCAGCGTGGGGCGCAAACCCATGCGCGCGATCGTGTCTTCGTAAAGGCGCCAGACCGGCTCCGCGACCGCCGAGCCGTGATCGTCGATGCGGATTTGCTGGCCCCCGGCGAGCTTCTTGAGCGTATGGCCCGCGAGATGAATCTCGGCCACGGCGGCTGCCGGAAGATTTGCAAGATAGAGCGCAGGGTCGAAGCCAAAATTGCGGGCGCTCACGTAGAGGTTGTTGACATCGAGCAACAGTCCGCAGCCGGTCCGGCGCACGAGCTCGGCGATGAATTCCCCCTCGGACATCGTCGAGTGCCGGTAGGCCACGTAGCTCGACGGATTTTCCATGAGCAGCGAACGCTTGAGCCGCGTCTGCGCGCTCTCGACATTGCGGCAGAGCGCCTCGAGCGCCTCCTCGGTGTAGGGCAGCGGCAGAAGATCGTTGAGATAGAGCCCCTCCGAGCCGCTGAAGCTTATATGTTCCGAGACCGCCCAAGGCTCGACCGCCTCGACGAGCGAAGCCAGCCGTTCGAGATGCTCGTGATCGGGCCCCTCGATCGAGCCGAGCGAGAGGCCGACGCCGTGCAGCGCCACCGGATAGCGGGCGCGCAGGGTTTCAAGCGCGCGGCGCGCGCCACCGCCGCCCATGTAATTCTCCGCGTGGACCTCGAGGAAGCCGACCGCGGGCGTGGTTTCGAGCACGGCGGCGAGGTGGGGGTGGCGCAGGCCGATTCCGGCCCGCTGGACCGGAATCGGCAGTAGGTTTGCGGAGGCGAACAGCGCCACGCTCCGCCCTTGCGAAAGGCGCTAGCTCGCGGGCTCGAGGCTGCCGCCGGTGATCTTGCTGCAGGTGCCCTCGGGCAAGTAGACGAAGGCGTCCCCCTGGTCGTCGATTTTCGAGGTGCCGGCGCAGGAGCTGGTCGCGGTCTGGCAATCGTTGTGCCCGGCCTTGCCAATGCCGTAGCACTTCTCGAAATCGTAGGTCGGCTCCTCGACCGGCTCGGCGATCGCGGCCGCTCCGGCCGAGACGAAGGCGGCGAGAGCGGATGCGGCAATCAGATTGCGACGGATCATGGCAAAAGTCCTTTCAATCGGTGCCCGCCGGGGGAAGCGGCGGGTGCGGGTTGGGGTCACGTCCCTGGATCGGAGCGGCTCTAGGCCGAGCGCCCAGGTCACGGGGTGAAATATACAGACTAGTCTGTCCTGTCAACCCCCAAAATCGCGGCCGGGGCGATCTCAACGGCCAAGGACGGGTGCGCCACGCCGGCGACGAGCGCGGCGAGAGCGGATGCGGCGATCAGAGTGCGATGCGTCATGACCTTCTCCTTACCCTTCATGTTGAGGCGTTGAATGTCTTAGGCGGCGAGAGCGGATGCGGCAATCAGATTGC
>CAZVZP010000148.1:0-7014 GCA_964631625.1 uncultured Hyphomicrobiales bacterium
ATTTCATCCACTCAGATTGAACCGTCCGGTTCAATCTGAGTGGATATTGCTCTAGCACGCACTCGCACCGGAACGCGGCGCTCGGCGCTCGGCGCGCGGCCGAGTGCGCGCCGGGCACGCGCATGTCAACGCCGGCCGATCCGAAGAGTCGTCCGCATCCCGCGCCCGGGCGAGCGATCAGCCTTGGCTGGCCAGGGGCCCTTCGTTGCCGCGCATCCGGCTCGGATGCAGGATACGACGCACCATCGGCTCGAACGTCTCGAGCGGCAGCGTGTCGTAGTTGGGGTCGAAGGAGGTCTGATCCCAGCGCTCGCAGAACTCGGCGGTCTTCTCGAACGCCGGATGGCCACGGAACCGCTCGCGCTCGTCACGGTTGCCGCCGATATGGTGGAAGTAGTAGTAGCCCTGGAAGATCGCGTGATGCTTGACCAGCCAATAGTTCTCGGCGGAAATATAAGGCTGAAGGATCGCGGCCGAAATCGTCGCGTGGTTGCCCGGCACATAGAAGTCGCCGATATCGTGCAGAAGCGCCACGACGATCATCTCCTCGTCCGCACCGCCACGCAGCGCCCTCGTTGCGGTCTGCAAAGAATGCTCGTAACGATCGACGGCAAAGCCCAGCGTGTGGCCACCGATCTGCTTCAGCAGGCCGAGCGCCTTGTCGGGTACTTCCGAGTCCCCCTGCGCACACTCCGCCATGATGTGGCGCCACTCCTCGGCCGTGCTCTGATCCATCCGGGTGAACCGCGTCGCCTGTGTCGTCATCGCCTTTCTCCTCGCCGAACCACCCCGCGCGCCTACCACCATATCATGGGCGCCGTGGTTAAGATTTCGGTGCCCCGCTCGGTAATCATTATATTCTGTTCGAAGCCCGCCGCACCCACGCCCTCGCGCCCCAGGAAGGCCTCGATGCCGAACACCATGTTGAGCTCGACCGTATCGGTTTCTGCGCACATCTGCGTGCTGATGTAGGGGTCTTCCCAGAACAGACCGAGCCCGTGGCCGTAGAGCGGCCACTGGCGCGAGGTCTGGTCGTCCCCGCCCCCCGCCTCGCGGGTGAGCTGCTCGCCGAGTCGGGCGATCTCCATGATCTTCGCCCCCGGCTTCATCGCGGCAATGACCCTCTCGACGATGCCGGCCGTGGCCTCGATCAATTCCTTCTGGGCGGCCGCGGGCTTGCCGCCGCACACCGCCGTTCGTCCCGGATCGAGATAGTAGCCCTGATGAACGGGGCCGAGCAGCCAGCCGCGCACGATGTCGCCCGGATTCGGCGCATCGGTGCTGTAACCGTAGAGCGGTTGGCGCACCCAGTATTGGATCGTCGTGCCGTGGTTGCACGGCAGCATGAGGAAACCGCCGCCCGCGCGCATGATCTCGCTCGCGGCATCCGCCGCGCAATCGGCCTCGCGTTTACCCGCGATCAGCCCTTCCATGTAGCGGGTGATGGCGCGCGTGGCGATCGCGCCGCCCTCGCGGTACATCTCGAGCTCGCGCGCGCTCTTGAGGCGGCGCACCCGTGCCACCAGATCGTCCTCCGGCACCCAGGTGATGGCGGGCGTCGCCGCCTCGAGCTGGCGTCCGTACTTGAGCGGCAGGATGTCGCTGCCCACGAGCGCCACGCGCCCTTCGATGCGACGACGCTTAAGCGCCGCCGCGACGCCCGCGACCGGGTCGTAGTGATCCTCCACCCGGTCGATGGCGAACAGTTCGGGCCGCCGGCCCGGCAGATCGACGTGCAGCTCCGGCTCCTGGCCCGCTTCGAGGAGAAGGGCGCAGAAGGAGCGAGCGTTCAGGAGCTGGTTGTCCGGTTCTTGGCCCGAGGCGGCCGAGTAGTAGTTCGTGAGGTAGAGGGTGTCCTGGCCGCGCTCGTGGAAGCCGCCGCCGCGGCCCCACACGACGCAGGCCGAATAGCCGCGCCGCCTCATCTCCGCTTCGACCCGGGCGCGCCGCGCTTCGTACTCCTCGACCGGAAAGTAGCGTTCAACCATCGTCGTCTCTCCCTATGCGCACAAGATCGCCGCGCCTTCAGCCCCGATAGCGCGTCAGCGCCATCGCGATCAGCGAGGACCCCATCGTGAGACCCACGAGCAGCGTCGCGATGGCGTTGATGGTGGGGTCCGTTTGAGTGCGGATCATACCCCAGATGAAGGTCGGCAGCGTGTTGCCTCCGGAAATCGTGAAAAACGTGATGATGAAGTCGTCGAGCGAAAGCGCCATGGCGATGAAGGCGGCGCCAATCACTGTCGAGCGGATGATCGGGAGCGTCACCGTGAGGAAGGCCCTGAGCGGCGAGGCGCCGAGGTCGCGCGCGCTGTCGACCGCCGCGTAGTCGAAGCCGATCATGCGGGCGTGGACGATCAGGATGACGAACGGCTGGGTGAACACGAGATGGCTCAGGACCACGGTGAAGAGCGAAAGCTGCAGGCCGGCGCTCACATAGGACACCATGAGCGCCACGCCGAGCATGAGCGGCGGCACCATGAGGGGCGTTGCAATCGCCATCATGAGGGGCGTCGCAATCCGCTCGCGCATGCGGGCGAGCGCAAGCGCCGCCATCGTGCCCACGACCGTGGAGACGACGCCGACGGAGCCGGCGACGATCACGCTGTTCTCGAAGGCGCCCCAGAAGTCCGGCTTGGCGAACAGCGTCTCGAACCACTTGAACGAAACGCCCTTCATCGGAAAGGTCGTGACCGCCGTGTTCGCGAATGCGAACAGCACGACGAGCGCGAGCGGCGAGAGCATGAACAGGAACACGAACCCGCCGAAGGCGCGCCACATCCAGTCTCGCGCGACGCTCATCGGCGCCTCGACCGCGCGAGCAGGAGATTCGCCACGGCCAGAATCGCGACGCAGCAGAAGAGGGTCGAGAACGACATGGCCGAGCCCAACGGCCAATCGAAGCGGAAGCCGAACAGGCTTTCGATGTAGTTGCCGATCATCGTCGTGCTCACGCCGCCCACGAGTCGGGGGGTCACGTAATCACCGGCGGAGATCAGGAAGGCAAAGGCGAAGGCTGCGAAGAGCCCCGCCCGGCATTGGGGCAGGATGACGCCGGCGAAGACCTGAAGGGGCCCCGCGCCCAAATCGCGCGCCGCCTCGAGGGTGATGTCCTTGATGCCGCGAAGCGCGCCGTAGACGGGCAGCACCGCGAGCGGCAGCAGATAGTGCGTCAGCGTCACGACCACCGTGCCCGGGTTGAAGATGAAGGCCGTGATCGGCTCATCGATGAGGCCGAGGCCGAGAAGCGCGGCGTTGAGAATGCCGTGCGTGCCGAGGATCGTCTTCCACGCGTACACCTTGGCGAGATACCCGCCGAAGAGCGCGATGATCGTGCCGAACAGCAGGAGGGGCGCGAGACGGCCCGCCTTGAAGCGCAGCACGTAGGCGAAACCGAAGGCGAGCAGGGTCGTGAACAGGGCGATGAGGCCGGCCAAGAGAAAGGTCTCGGCGCCGACCTCGAGATACTCCTCGTAGGTGCGCACGTAATTCTCGACGGTGAACGTGACCCGGAGCTGAAAGGCCCGGACTTCCCAGAAGCTCACGACGAAGAAATAGGCGATCGGCGCGACGAACAGCAGACCGAACACCACGAGGGATGGAAGCAGCAGGGCGGGCCGCCCGCCGAAGACCCGCCCCATCACGGGTTCTCGATGACCCGATGCTGATTGCGCGGCCAGCCGATCTCGACCCGGGCGCCGACTGGCAGGGCGGTCCGTAGCTCCACGCGGGGCTCGTGGGCCGTGATCTCGAGGTTGGGCGAGAGCCGGACGCGGAATTTCACGTGCGAGCCGAAATAGACGCTGTCCGCCACCTCCCCCGACAGCCGCACGGTGTCGGCCGCGAGGTCGGGATTGAGCCGGACCACCTCGGGGCGCACGACGATGAGCACGGGCCCGTCGGAACCGGGTTCGAGCAGGCGGCCTCCGCCCTCGAGCACGACCGTGCCCGATTGGCGCCGGCCGGGGAGTATGTTCGCATCCCCGATGAAGTTCGCAACGAACCGCGTGTGCGGGCGCGTGTAGATCTCTTCGGGCCCGCCATCCTGCACGATCCGCCCTTCCTGCATGACGCCGATGCGATTGGCGAGCCCGAGCGCCTCGCCTTGATCGTGAGTCACGAACACGAAGGTGCCGCCGATCGAGGCGTGGATCCGCCGCAACTCCTCCTGCATGGCCTTGCGCAGCTGCAGATCCAGCGCCGCCAGCGGCTCGTCGAGCAAGAGCACCTTGGGCTTCATGATTAGAGCTCGGGCGAGCGCGACCCGCTGCTGCTGCCCGCCCGACAGCTCCTCGGGGCTCCGCTCGGCCAATTCGCCGAGATGCACGAGATCGATGATGGCATCGACACGCGCGCGAATTTGCTCCCTGGGCACCTTTGCGAGCCGCAGGCCGTAGGCGATGTTCTGGCGCACATTCATGTGCGGAAACAGACCGTAACCCTGGAACACCATATTGGTTGGACGGCGTTCGGGCCCGCGCTCCGTCACATCGACCCTGTCGATCTCGATGCGCCCGGCGGTCGGTGTCAGGAAGCCGCCGATAAGCCGCAAGAGCGTCGTCTTGCCGCAGCCCGAGGGACCGAGGATGGCCAAGAAATCGCCGTGACGGATCTCGAGATCGAGCGGCTCGACCGCCGCGATCTTGCCGAATCGCTTGGACACACCGCGCAGCCGGACCAGGGGTTCGGTCCCCGCGCCCGGCTGCGCCGAACGGATGTCGCTCATGCCTTGAGGAATCGCTCGTAGCCCTTGAGCCACTGGTCGTAGGTCGCGTGCTCTCCATCGTCCTCGAGCGGCGGCAAGGGAATGAGCGGGGCCTTCTTGTAGAAGCTCACCATGTCGCCGTAGGGATAAATCGCCGCCGCCTCGGGCTTCATCAGCGGTACGGCCGACGGATTGACCGCGCCGCAGTAAATCACATCGCCCACCACGACCTGCGCCTCGGTGCCGATCGCGTGGTTCAAGAGCCCGTAGGTTTCCTCGAGAGAGGGTGCTTCGGCTGCGATGCACAGCGTATCCATCCAGCCGTAGGACTTCTCGCTCGGATAGACCCAGCCGAGCTCGACGCCCTTCTCGCGCGCCCACGAGGCCATCGGCTCCCAGCCCTGCGCCGCGATCATGACCTCGCCCCGGATCAGCGCGTCGAGCCCCTCGCCGTAGCTCATGGCGAGCATGCGCGCGTGCTCCTTCTTGATCTTGATCATGTAGGCGATCACGTCGTCGAGTTGCTTGGGCGTAATCCGCGAGGCCACGTCGACGCCGGTGACCGTGTAGACCCAATGCCACATCGTCGTGGTCGTGTCGTGGATCATGGCGAACTTGCCCTTGTACTCGGGCTTCTCGAGGTCCGCCCAGTTCTGGGGCACGGGCACGTCCATGTCTTTCCGGTAGACCATTGGTATACCGCCCCACAGGTAGGGCACGAGATATTGCTCGCCCTTGTACATGTTGCCTTCGAAGTTCTGCCAAAACGGATCGAGGTTCGCTAAGTTGGGCAACTTGCTCGCATCGATCGGCTGCAACACCCCCGACTCCTGGAACAGCGGCACATAATTCCAGGTGGGCATGACAAGATTGAGCGAGCCGAGCCCGCCGCCGCGCAGCTTGGTCAGAATCGACTCGATGCTCGAGGCAAAGGTGCCCTCGAGCGTGATGTCGTTGTCGGTCACGTAGGTGCCTGCCCGAAGCGGATAGCCGTACTCCTCCCAGCCCATCCAGCCGATTGTTGCACCGGCGTGCGCGGCCCGCGAGCCCAGGCCGAGCGCCCCGACCCCGGCGGCCGCGGCCGCGCCTTTGATGAAACCTCGCCGCGTGAGGCCGGCGATTTCCTTCGACGTCATCAGAGACCGGAAAAGCCGGCCTGATTCGCTTCCCTGCCACATGGCTCTCTCCCTATCTGACGGTTGGCGTCCATTGTAACCGTATTTTGACACCCGCCGCAGCAGCTTTGTGTTCGGCCGAAATGCGCCTCGTTCCCGGCCCCGAGCACGGCGCACCCTGTCCCCGAACAGACACATTCTTAATTATACTTACGGGGAGCCCGGCTCATGAAAACGCTCTATTTGCTCCGTCACGCCAAATCCGATTGGGCTGGGCCCGCGCGCGCCGATTTCGACCGACCGCTCAATCGCCGCGGCAGGGCGGCGGCCAAGGGGATGGGTCGCCTGATGGTCCGGCGCGGACTTGTGCCTGCGCTCGTGCTGTGCTCGGCCGCCGCGCGAACACGCGAGACTTGGATGCTGGCGGCGCCCGCATTCGAAGAGAACCTCAGGGTTCGCACGCTTCGGACCCTCTACCTCGCCAGTCCCGAGACCCTGCTCGCCACGTTGACGCGCCTTCCCGAGTCCACGCCCTCGGTGCTCATCCTCGGACACAATCCGGGCCTCGAGGAGCTGGCCTCGCGGCTGGCGGGGCCTGGCTCGAAAAAGGCGGCGCTCAAGCGACTGCGGAACAAATTTCCGAGTGGGGCACTCGCCGTGTTCGAGATCGACACGAACCGCTGGGCCGAGGTCGGGGAAGCACCGGCGCGCCTCGCCGGCTTTTTCCGGCCGTGCGATGCCGATTGAGGGGCGGCGTCAGGCGCGCCAGAACGGCTTGGTCTTGTGGAATTTGCGCATCTGGCGCTTGAGCTCGCCGAGGCCCGATCTCGCCCGCGCCGCCCGCCAGCCGCGGATCGCCGCCGCCGCCTCGCGCGCCTCGATCGCCGCAGGCCCGTCGAGGGCGCTCTCGATGCGCGCGCACAACTCGCCGAGCAGGCGGTCGCAGAGCGCGGCGTCGTTGACGCCGCCCAAGGCGTCCTGCACCGCGGCCAAGCGCTTGACGTAGCGCGCGACAGCCTTCTTCCGATAGAGGCCGGCGAAGAAATCGGCGGCGTAGCGCTGCTTCTTGGCCCGGATGCGCAGCGCGTTGTAGGTGCGCTCGTCGGTCGCGCCCGCGTCCTCGGCCAGGGCCGGCTCGCTAGCAGGCTGTTGAAGAAGTCACCATGGGCGCGCTCGGAGGGTCGATTCGTCGCC
>CAZVZP010000149.1:0-6958 GCA_964631625.1 uncultured Hyphomicrobiales bacterium
GCCCTCGCGGGGCACGGCCCTCGCGGGGCACGGCCCTCGCGCCGCAAGGCTCTCCTTCTCCTCTTTCGAGCAGCTACCCCGCCATCCTCCGGGACCGAACAGCCTGGTCCAGAACAAGCTGGCTGGTCAGCATCGCCCCCTGCGAGCGGACCACACGACTGCGGGATCGTCGTTCCCTTCCATCGAGTCTACTATGCAGCAAAGGAGCGCAACTCGGACAGGGTCATGGCCGACATCAGCGAAGTCCAGACCATCCTGTTCCTTGGCGGGCTCCTGGTCGTCGCAGGGATCTTATCGAGCCTGATCGCGACACGCCTTGGCACGCCTGTCCTTCTCATCTTTCTTCTACTCGGGATGCTGGCCGGGGAAGACGGACCCGGCGGAATCCTGTTCGACGATTACCGCTTGACCTACATGGTCGGTTCGGGGGCTCTGGCGATCATCCTGTTCGATGGCGGCCTGCGGACGAAAGTCTCTTTGCTTCGAGGCGCGCTGGCTCCGGCGCTGGTCCTGGCCACGGGCGGCGTGCTGATCACGGCCGCGCTCGCCGGCGCCCTCGCAACGTATCTACTGGATCTCTCTCTGCTCGAAGGTCTCTTGCTCGGAGCGATCATCGCCTCGACCGATGCGGCCGCGGTGTTCTTCCTCATGCGAGTCGGCGGACTGCAACTCAAGCGGCGGGTTCGGTCGACTCTCGAAGTCGAATCCGCCACGAACGATCCTCTCGCCGTATTTCTTACGGTGATTCTCGTTCACCTTGTCCTTGCCGAGAGAGGGGGATTCACCTGGGAGATATTTGCCGCGCTCGGTCGGCAAGCCGCGCTTGGTGCCGCGATTGGGTTCGTCGGAGGCCTCATGGCCGTGTGGGCACTCAACAAGATTGCCCTTCCCTCAGGACTTCAGCCTCCCTTCGTGGTCGCCGGTGCCGTGCTGATCTACGCCCTCACGTCGGTCTTGGATGGCAGCGGCTTTCTCGCCGTCTATCTCGCGGGTCTCGTCCTGGGCAACCGGCCGGTGCGAGGATTCCCGAGCATCCTGAGCTTCCACAACGGGGCCACATGGCTCTCGCAGATCGTCATGTTCTTGTTTCTCGGTCTCCTGGTCACGCCCTCGCGCCTCATCGAATACATCGTGCCGGCTCTCGTGCTGGCCGGGTTCTTGATGTTGGTCGCACGCCCTGCGGCGGTGTGGCTCTGCCTCTGGAGCTTCGGCTTCAGCCGCCAGGAAAAACTCTTCATCTCCTGGGTCGGACTGCGTGGCGCCGTGAGCATCTTCCTCGCGGCGATCCCGGTGCTCTCCGGTGTGCCCCATCGCGACATTTACTTCAACGTGGCCTTCGTGATCGTCCTGGCCTCGCTGGTGTTTCAAGGCTGGACCGTGAACCTTACAGCGCGACGGCTTGGTCTCGCCCTGCCTCGCACGACTCCCTCCGTGCGGCGTGTGGAACTCGACCTGCCGGGTCAGCTCGAGTACGAGCTCGTGGGGTACCCCATTGTCACCGACAGTCCGGTCATGAGCGGCGGGCAAATACCGACCTGGGCCCGGCCGGTTCTCGTTGTAAGAAAGGAGAGAATTCTGGATACCTCCGAGGCCGGAGATCTGGAATCGGGTGACTTTGCTTACCTCTTGGC
Organism: uncultured Hyphomicrobiales bacterium; assembly: GCA_964631625.1. GTDB lineage: Bacteria > Pseudomonadota > Alphaproteobacteria > UBA828 > JAPUJA01 > CAZVZP01. The sequence continues at coordinate 1,632 of CAZVZP010000149.1, forward strand.
GCCCTCCGCAAGGGTGCACCAGCTCGATCGATTATTCGGTGCCTTCTCCGAAGGCCCGCAGGGCCGGGCCGTGTTGATGGGTGAATTCACCTTTGATGGCGGCGTCCGTTTGGATCGGCTTTCACAGCTTTACAAGATGGAGTTGCAAGAAGACGAACGTGCCCTCACGATCGCCGAGCTTTTCGCCCAACGCTTCGACACCCAGCCCGATATCGGCGACCAGATCATTCTAGGCGACGTCGCGCTTATCGTGCGGGAACTCACGGGCGATCGAGTCGCGCGTGCCGGCCTTCAGCTCGTGTCTGCGACACCTTCTCGCAGGCAGGGCTGGCTGGAGAAACTTTTCGGACACACGCTTGGAGAGCGTTTCCGCCAACTCATCGAAAAGTTGCTCGGGTGACGGAAATTCACCGGCTCTCCGCTGAACTCTTGCCTTCCTTGTCCTGCGACCAGCCCTCGGCCATCAATCCCACAGGCCGCGCAGGACCGAGGTCGAGCGCGAGCCGGTGCAATGGGGCACCTGGTAGAAGCGGTTCTTCATCGTCTTCGACCCGATCTTGATCGGCTCGAACAGGCAATCGTATTTGGGATCGCGCGGCATCGCACGCGGTTCCTTCCCAGCGCCCAAAGCCGGGGCAGACGCATCATAGGGTGCGGGTCCGTATTCCATCAATCAAAATAGAGGCGCTAATCCAAACGGTTAGGCCGTATTTCTGCGTTTCTGAGACTGTGTACGAGACAAGCGTTATGTGAAGTTGTTCGATTTCGCTACGCGAGAAAGCAACCATCATTTTTGAACTAGCGCGGGATGGTCGCTTGGTAGCAACTTGACGCATGAACGGCTCCTAGCGGCATCCATGACTCCCGAAATCGCCCACGAAAGGGCACGGCTCGCCGATATCCAGCGCTTCTATGCATTACTCGAGCGCTTGGCCTCGCTGACCGGCGGTGCACGACTCTTTTCGCACTGCAACGGAAGCCAACGATGGCCGAGACGGGGCGTGTACTTCATCTTCGAGCCCAGAGAGGCACGGCGCGAGAGCGGTACCGGACCACGAGTCGTACGCATCGGCACCCATGCACTGAAAGGCGGTTCCAAATCCACGTTATGGGGCCGTCTTTCGCAGCATCGCGGCACACAGAATCCTGCCGGGGGCAACCATCGTGGATCCATCTTCCGCTTGCTTATCGGGCTCGCATTGGCAGGTCGGAATTCCTCTCTTGCGTCTCCAAGCTGGGGAGTAGGCAGCAATGCGCCTTCTGGAGTTAGAGAGGGAGAGAGACATCTGGAATCCCTCGTCAGCCGGACAATCGGTGCTATGTCAGTGACGTGGCTTGCAATCGACGACGACGCGGCCCCCACGAGCCTGCGCGGTTACGTCGAGCGCAACACAATCGCACTCCTTAGCAACTTCGGGAAACCCGCCATCGATGCGCCGTCTCCGGGATGGCTCGGAAGTTACTGCCCGCGTGAACGTGTAGTGCGATCCGGGCTATGGAACAACAATCACGTCGAAGAAACATACGAACCGGAGTTCCTCGACAGGTTGGACTGTCTCATCGAAGGGATGGGATCACATCATTGACGGATTGAGCAAACACCACGCATTACGTTGCTGGAGGAAAGCCCATGAGAACGACCAACGCCGACCGCATTATCGCCGTGCTCCGCCAACGGTCCGATCTCGACGACGACGAGATCGCGGCACAGTGCAGTATTGACCGTCATAGCGTGAATCAGGAATGCCGTCTTCTTGAAGGGAAAGGGGTGCTTGATCGCCGACCAGGACCAAGGGAGAAAATTGTGAATCGTCTGCTTGAAACAGGCGAACCACAACGGCCGCTTACGCCGGCCCAGCCGGCTGCAAGGCAACCTTCGGCAGTACCGCCTGCCGCCATAGGCAGGCGTTCGACAGTCGAGTTCACAACACTTGCCGATTTCAAGGAGGTGCTCGTGATTATCCCCTGCTCCGGCGGCAAAGCTAACCGCCCGTCTGCTCGGAGCTCGGGTCCGACGATCCTTGATGATCTGCCAACCGAACTATCGCAACGGCTGAAAGAGGCACGACAGGGCGTTGCCGCTATTGCCAAGGTCAATGAAACGACGCTCTTGCCGGCATGGCAGCGCTACGCTGGATACCTCTATCAGGCTGCGGCGCCGACGCTCGAAAATGCAATCGAGGACGGCAATCTTCCCCACCTCCTCATCCTGAGTGGCGGTTACGGTATCGTACGCGCCAAAGAGCCCATCGGCATATATAACCTGGAATTGAAATTGAAGTGGTGGCGTGGCCTGTTGGAGGAAGTTATTGTTGCTTATGCCCAAAAACACGGCTTGCGCCGAGCGCGGTTGTTCGCCAGCAGCAGCGCCGACTATGCACGAGTTCTGAAGAAGGTTGCTTGGGATCGTTGCGGCGTGACGGATGCTTTGCTGCACACGCCAGGAAATAGTTCCAACCCTAGAAAAGAGGTGCCCTGGGCGCTCGGACAGTGCCTTGCCGCAATGCTCCAGGGTGAGTTCGACGAATCTTGGAAGAGCAAGCACAGTCTTACTTTGGATGTCGCCCGCCTCGCTTAACCCAAGCGAAGACAGACGCACGTACCGGCCACTCCGGAACTATGGCAAGACGTCGGATATCAAATCTTTGGAAGGCTCTTCGCGCATTTGTCATCGGCGTGGGGGTCGGTATCCTTGCGCTGTACATTCTGTTCCTTGCCCTGAAATAACTGGCATCATGTTCTCACGCTACGGTGCCCTAGGTCGTATTGGGGGCGGAGCAGGCCGCAAACTGGTCAACGCCGGCGGCGCTCTTGAGGGCATCACGGGCACAGACTGCGGTTGCCGGAAGATGCAAGTGAGGGGAGCTTCATGAAAACCCATGCGCGGGTCGTGGTGGTGGGCGGGGGTGTCGTCGGCTGCAGCGTGCTCTATCACCTCACGAAGAAGGGCTGGGTGGATGTCGCGCTGATCGAGAAGAACGACCTGACCGCGGGCTCGACCTGGCACGCGGCGGGGCTGCTTCCCCTCTTCAACATGAGCTACAGCGTGGGCCAGCTCCACAAGTACGGCATCGATCTCTACCAGAGGCTCGAGGCCGAGACCGGCCAGTCGGTCGGCTTCCACAAGACGGGAAACTTGCGCCTCGCGACGAACAACGAGCGCATGGACGAGTATTACAAATACTGCGGCACGGCGAACACCATCGGCGTGCCCTTCAAGATCATCACGCCCAAGGAGATCGAGGAGCTGTGGCCGCTCTGCAACACGCAAGGCCTCGTGGGCGCGCTCTATCATCCGCACGACGGTCACTGCGCGCCGGCCGACGTGACTCAGGCGCTCGCCGCGGGCGCCCGCAAGCGGGGCGCCGAGATCTACCGCAGGACCGAACTGATCGCGATCGAGCGCACGAAGAGCGGCGAGTGGCTCGTGCGCACGGACAAGGGCGACATCGCCTGCGAGCATATCGTGACCGCGACCGGCTCGTGGGCGCGGCAAGTGGCGGCCCTCGTCGGCCTCGACGTTCCGGTCATTCCCGTCGAGCACCAGTACATCGTGACCGAGCCCGTGCCCGAGCTCATCCAGCGCCACAAGCAGGGCCTGCCCGAGCTTGCGGTCTTACGCGAGAGCGATGCGTCCTATTACCTGCGCGAGGAGCGCCAGGGCTACATCCTCGGGCCCTACGAGAAGGGCGCCAAGGCCTGGGCCGTGGACGGCGTGCCCGCAGGCTTCGGCCAGGAACTCCTGCCGCCCGACCTCGAGCGGCTCGAGCCCCATGTGGAGGCCGTGATCAAGCGCGTGCCTTCCTTCGCGAAGGCGGGAGTCAAGGACTGCATCAACGGCCCGATCCCCTACACGCCCGACGGCAACCCGCTGATCGGCCCGGCCTACGGCTTGCGCAACTACTGGCTGTGCGAGGGCTTTTCGTTCGGCATTACGGCTGCGGGCGGCGCGGGCTGGCAGCTCGCCGAATGGATTACCGAAGGCGAGCCCGGCATCGACATGCTGGCCATGGACCCGCGCCGCTTCGGCGCCTACGCCAACAAGGAATACACGCGCCTTAAGAACATCGAGGCCTACGAGCACATCTTCGTCATCCATTACCCGGACGAGGAGCGCCCGGCAGCGCGCCCCGCCAAGACCAGCCCGTGCCACGACAAGCTCGCGGCGCGCGGCGCCGTGTGGGGCCAGCGCTACGGCTGGGAGCGGCCGAATTGGTTCGCACCCAAGGGCGTCGAAGCGAAAGATGTGTGGAGCTTCCGCCGCTCCAACTACTTCCCCCATGTCGGGGCCGAATGCCGCAGGGTGCGCGAGCGCGCGGGCCTCATCGACATCACGAGCTTTTCCAAGTTCGAGGTCTCCGGCCCGGGCGCGCTTGCCTACCTCGACCGGCTCGTGGCCAACGCGATCCCGAAGAAGCAGGGCGGCATGGCGCTTTGCCATGCGTTGACCGAACGCGGCGGGGTGCGCAGCGAGTTCACGATCACACGGCTTGCGGAAGATCGCTTCTATCTCGTGAGCTCCGGCGCGGCCGAGCGCTATGACGAGGACTACCTGCGCAAGAACCTGCCCGCGGACGGCAGCGTGCGGCTTCACAATGCGACCACGAGCCATGGCGTCTTCGTCGTGGTCGGCCCGCACGCGCGCGATCTCCTGCAAACACTGACGGATACGGACCTCTCGAATACGGCGTTCCCGTGGCTTACGGCCCAAACCATCCGGCTTGGCCTTGCGTCCGACGTGCGGGCCTTGCGCGTCAACTTCGTGGGCGCCCTCGGCTTCGAGCTGCACCACCCGATTGCCTACCAGAACCACCTGTTCGATGAGATCGTGCGCGCGGGCGAGACGTTCGGCCTCGGCATGGTGGGCATGCGGGCGATGGAGTCGCTTCGGATCGAGAAGTCCTACCGCATGTGGGGCCTCGACCTGACGCGCGAGTACACGGTGCTCGAAGCGGGCTTACGGCGCTTCGTCAAATTGGAGAAGGGTGATTTTCGCGGCCGCTCCGCGCTCGTCAAACAGCTCAAGGACGGCTTGCCGCGCGGCTTCGCCACGCTCGAGATTACGGGTATCAAGAACGCCGATCCCTTGGGCAACGAGCCGATCTACAACGGCGCCAAGATGATCGGACGCGCGACCTCGGGCGTCTATGGCCACACGGTCGGGAAGAGCCTGGCGCTCGCCTATCTTTCGCCCGATTGCCTTGCGCCCGGGACGGAGCTCGAGATCGAGATCTTGGGCGAGCGCTACCCCGCGCGCATCATCCCCGATTCGCCCCACGATCCGGAGAACCGCGCGATCAAAGCGTAGCATCGGACATCGCGCGAGT
>CAZVZP010000150.1:0-6907 GCA_964631625.1 uncultured Hyphomicrobiales bacterium
GAGATAGGGAATTGTCGGTTTGCGCGTGCGCAGGCTCGCCGCGGCCGTCTGCGTGGCCCGGTGCGCACGTCCCGAACGCGAGCCGATTTTTCGGGCGGAAAGGGCCATGTCATTCCTCCCCCGCGCATGACGCTCCCAGAAACCCTGTGAAGCGGCGCCAAGTCTCCGCCCGGCGGCTGCACCGTGTCAACGCGCGAGCCCCGAAACATCAAGGGGCGCAGAGCGACAAGCTCCGCGCCCCTCTCCGCCACGGCGCCGGGGAGAGAGCACGGCGCCGCGGACAAGAGCGATTCTAGGCCGCCGGAATCACCTTGTTGGGATCGACGAAGGGCACGGGCACGACCTCCGCAGGCACCGGCTTCTTCTCGCCCGGCAGCGCCACCGTGAGCTTGGTGCCAAGCTCGTTGTGGGAGTTGGGCAACCAGGCGAGCGCGATATTCCTCTTGAGCTGGGGCGAGAAAAAGGCGCTCGTGACGAAGCCCACGTCGCGCTTCCCGCCCTTGTCGTACACGACGTAGTAGTCAGTATTGTACCAGGTCAGCGGCTTGCCGCCCATGGCGAGGCCGACCAGCTTCTCCTTGACCCCTTCGCGCTTGATCTTTTGCAGCGCCTCCTTGCCGACGAAATCCTTCTTCGAGAAGTCGACGAGCCGCCCCAAGCCGACCTCGAAGGGGTTGTCCTCGATCGTGAAATCCTGATTGCACGAGAGAATGCCCGCCTCGAGACGCCGGATGTGGCTCGGCGCGATCACCTTGAGGCCGAACTTTTGGCCGCGCTTCTTGAGCTCGCGCCACACCGTCTCGCCGTTCTCGATCGAGTCCATGACGTAGACCTCGTAGCCCACCTCCGCCGACCAGCCGGTACGCGAGATCACGATCGGAACGCCCGCGAGCTTCGTCTCCCAGAGCTGGTAGTACTTCATCTTGAGCAGCCTCGGGCCGAACACGCTGCCCATGAAGGCCCTGGATTTCGGCCCCTGGATCTGCACGGGCGAAACGTCGATCTCCTTGATCGTCACGTCGTAACCCAAGCCCTTGTTGAGACCTTTCGCCCACAAGCTCACGTCGGTGTCCGACAGGCTGAGCCAGAACTCGTCCTCGGCCACGCGCAGGAGCACGGGATCGTTGATGATGCCGCCGTTCTCATCGCACAGCACGACATAGCGCGCCTGGCCCGGCGGGCAGGATTTCTCGAGGTCGCGGGTCACCATATAATTCGTGAACTTGAGCGCGTCGGGGCCCTTGATCTGAATCTGCCGCTCGACCGCCACGTTCCACAGGGTCACGCCCTTGGTGAGGTACTCGTACTCCTTGAGCAGCCCACCCTTGCTCAGAGGGATGTAGGCGCGCGGATGGTACATGTGGTTGTAGGTGGCGTAACACCAGCAGCCCTCTTCCTCCGAGAGATGCCAGTAGCAGGACTTGCGCAGATGCGTGTAAATCAGAACTTTCGCCTTGCTGTCGCCGGTCTGCTTCAGGTTGATGGGAACGCTCCGCCTCTTCAGATTCATCGCCGTCCGCCCTTTCCCCCTCGCGTCGGACCGCCCGCGGCCCTCACAACGCGCCGGTAAACTATCGGCTTCGCGCCCGCGCGCGGGGCGCGAGTGTTCGCCATAAATTGGTCTTTTTGCGACACCGCCCCAACAGCCGACAATCGAAGCGGGTGGGCCGCTTAGCGGTCGATTCCAGGCTTAATTCGAGACCTCCGGGCCTCTGAGAAATGAGCAGGCCGCGCGTGCGGCATCTCGCTATGTCCCCGAAGCGACATATGCTAGCCTCGCCTCCGGGCCCGCAGATTACGGAGCGTCACCATGGCTTTCAGCGGCGCCTCGGGCACCCTACCGCAGCGCGTCGGCTTCGTGCTGATCCCCGACTTCTCGATGATCGCGTTCACCGCCGCGGTCGAGCCGTTGCGCATCGCCAATCGCATGGCCGGGCGCGCACTCTACGCGTGGCGCCTGCTGTCGAAGGACGGGGGGCCCGTCGAAGCGAGCAACGGCATCGCGGTTGCCGTCGATCGCTCTCTCGCACAGGTGCCGGCCGAGGGCGCCGAGACCTTCGACGCCGTGATCTTGTGCAGCGGGCTTCACGCGGAGCGCTTTCGCGACAAGGAGACGATCCGCTGGCTCCAGGGACAGGGGCGCGGGGGACGCGACCTCGGCGCCCTGTGCACCGGCGCGCACATCCTGGCTTACGCCGGCCTGCTCGACGGCTATCGCTGCACGATCCACTGGGAAAACCTGCCGGCTTTCCGCGAGACCTTCCCCGCCATCGACGTGCATCCCGATCTGTTCGAGATCGACCGCGATCGCTTCACCTGCTGCGGCGGCACGGCGGCGCTCGACCTGATGATCCACTTCATCGCCCGCGAGCACGGCGAGGCGCTCGCCGCCAAGGTCAGCGAGCAGTGCCTCTTGGATCGCGTGCGGGGCGCACAGGACCCCCAGCGCATGCCGCTGCGGCTCGGCCTCGCGCGCCCCGCCGCCCGTGTGCGCCGTAGCGTCGAAATCATGGACGCCCATCTCGAGGAGCCGCTTAAGACGGACGCGCTCGCGCGTTACGTCGGCCTGTCGCGCCGCCAGCTCGAGCGCCTGTTCCGTGCCAACCTGGGCCGCCCCCCGACCCGGTTCTATTTGGAGCGGCGGCTCGAGCGCGCGCGCCAGCTCTTGTGCCAGACCGATCTGCCGGTACTCGAGGTCGCGCTCGCCTGCGGCTTCGTCTCGGCCTCGCACTTCTCCAAGTGCTATCGACAAATGTACGGCCGGGCGCCACGCGCCGAGCGCCGCGCGGCGCAGGACTCGTTTGCGGCATGAACGCTTAGGGGCGGGCCGACTCGGCCGCCGAGGCTCGGGCTTGCGCCTCGGCGCGGGCGATGTCCTCCTCGCTCATGCGCCGGCGCAGTAAGGCAAGGGAGAGCTCCGCGTCCTCCCAGCCGGCTTTGTGTTCCGCCGAGAGCAGCAACCACTTGTAAGCCTCCGTGTCGTCCACGGGCACGCCCAAGCCTTGGAGGTGGAGCACGCCCAGCGCGCCCATGGCCCGGCCGTGACCGGCCTCCGCCGCCTTGCGGAACCACTCGGCCGCACGCGCGGGGTCGGCCGCGGCCCCCTGGCCCTGGCGGAGCATGCCGCCAAGCTGATACTGGGCCTCGCAATGCCCCTTGGCCGCCAGCGCCTCGAAGGCGCTCCGCGCTTCGCGGTAGCGCTTGCGCCGCAGATCGGAAAGCCCCGCCTCGAACACCGCCCAGTTCCGCTGGCCCTGGCCGACCAAGCGGGCCGCAAGCCGCACCAGATTGACCATCCCGGCCGTCCTCCCCGTCGCCTCCCGCGGGCAGTTTGGGCGCGGGGGCACACGCTGGCAAGGCGCTAGGCCACGTCGACCGCCTCGCCCAGCGTCTCGCCGATCGAGCCGTGCAGCACGATCTCCGCCAACTCATCGAGCGGCGTCGGGTCGCGGTTGAGAATGGCGAGCCTCGCACCACAACGGCGCGCCAGGGCCGGGAATCCCGCCGCCGGATAGACCGAGAGGGAGGAACCGACGACCACGAACAGATCGCACGCGCGCGTTGCCACCTCCGCGCGGCGCATCGCGTCCTCCGGCATCGGCTGGCCGAAAGAGATCGTTCCCGTCTTGACGAGGCCGCCGCAGGCCGCGCACACGGGCAGGGACTCGTTTCGCTCGAACGCCGCGCGGATCGCTTCGAGGTCGTAGCGCTCGTCGCATTGCAGGCAGAGCGCATAGGTCGTGTTGCCGTGAAGCTCGACCAGCTTGTCCTGCGGCACGCCCGACTTCTGGTGCAGCCCATCGACATTCTGGGTCACGACACAGAGCGCCGTGCCGCGGCGCACCAGTTCCGCCACAGCGCGATGGCCGCGGTTCGGTTCGGCGCGCGCGATCAGCCCGTGGGTTGCGAACTTGCGACGCCAGAACTCCAGGCGCATCGCCTCGGAGGCCACAAAGTCGGCGAACTCGACCGGCCGAAAGCGGTCCCATACGCCGCCCGGGCTCCGATAGTCGGGGATGCCCGACTCGGTGCTGATACCGGCGCCCGTGAAGACCACCGTGCTCCGGGACTGGGCGAGCAGACTGGCCAGGGCCGAGGTCTTCTCGGAAGCTGCGACGGTCACGGCTTATGGCCTATGCCATTTGGCAATTTTTTCATCATATTCTTAATCTTACCCTGCTTTCTTAAGGTGCTTCAAGAGACTTGGTTTGGTCACCGCCGCGGCCTTTAAGCCCAGTTGAAGCGCGCCCGGAAGGCGGCTAGCCTTCCCCATCTCCGGAGGAGGAGGTGCAGGGTCGCCGACGGGCACCGGGCCCGCCGAGCGCAAGGTCCTCGGCCAACGCGGCACGAGGGCGATCCCGCGTCCCACGCCGGGCGAACACGAGAGGGCGCTGCGCCGTGGCAAACACGGCCGCAACAGGGAGAAGAGCCGATATGAAGACAGGACCATTGGGTAAGTGGCTGCGCACCGCCGCGCTGGTTTCCACAGCGGTTGTTTTCGCTCTAAGCGCGCCGCCGAGCGAGGGATCGGCGGCGGAGAAGGTGCGGGTCGGAACCGCCGTGTCATGGCCGGGTTACGGCCTCATGCACTTGGCGCAGGTCAAGGGCCTTTCACCCGACCTCGAATTAGAGATCATCAGCCTCAACGATCCCCTCAACGGCCACTCGTTGCTCGCCGCAAATCAGCTCGACGTCTACGAGAGCACGGTCGACTACATCCCGGTTGCGATCGAGAACGGGCTCAAGGTCAAGAACGTCACCTACAGCAACATCTCCTACGGCGTCGATCACATCATCGCCGCGCCGGGGGTCGAAAGCGGTGACGACATCCGCGGCAAACGTGTCGCGGCACCCGACGCCTTCATCGGCGAACTGCTCATGGGCGTATGGCTCGACAAGATGGGCGTGGGGGTCGATGAGGTCGAATGGGTCAACTTGAATGCCGATGAGGCGGTTGGCGCAATAATGGCGGGCGACCTCGTCGCAGCGTACGTCTACGACCCGTGGTCGACCCAGGTCCTCGAGAATCTCCCCGGTGCTACGAAGGCGGCTCATTCGGACGAGCCTTATCTCCTCAAAACGGCGATGTTCGCCGACTCGATCTTCATGTCGGACCAGTTCATCGCCGAGCATCGCGAAACCGCGAAGAAGGTGATTCAGGCCCGGTGGGACGGACTCGAGTGGTGGAGAGCAAATCCGGCCGAGGGCAACCAGATCATTGCCGATCACTTGCAGTGGCCCGTGCCCGATGTCGAGTTTGTGATCGGCAAGACCGGCAACATGCTCGAAGACGCGACCCTCTACATGTACAGCTTCCTCGAGGCCGCTCGCTTCTGCGGCGTTGCCGACGGCGATGCACCCTTCGAGCAGCCCAACGGCGTTTTCTACGATATGGTCAAGCTGACCAACGAGTGGTGGATGAAGCTCGGGCTCGTCAAGGAGATGCACGACCCGGCCTTGGGCATCGACTGCAGCCTGATGCAGGAACTGGTTGATTCCGGTTACGGGAGTTAAGCCATTCCTCCCGTGCTTGGACCGGAATCGGCGCGCGGGGCCTTCGGGCCCCGCGCTTTTTTTGACCCTGGATTGAGCGCGGATAGAAAGATGCCACCCACGATACCGCTCAGGTGTGCTCCTTAAGCTGCTGGCTCTCCTCGCGCATCATACGCACGATCTTACGCTCGATCTCAGCGTAACCCGGCGCGCGCAGCATCTCCTCCTTGTCGCGCAACCTCTTGCCGTTCTTGAACTCGGTCAGGATGTTCTCGCGGATGCGGCCCGGGTGAGCCGACATAAAGACGATGCGGTCGGCCAGGAAGATCGCTTCCTCGATGTCGTGGGTGACCATCAGCACGGTGGTCTTCGAGTTCTCGATGATCTCGATCAAGAGTTCCTGCATATGCCAGCGGGTCTCCGCATCGAGCGCACCGAACGGTTCGTCCATGAGCAGGATCGCAGGATCGTTCGCCAGCGTGCGCGCGATCGCCACGCGCTGCTTCATGCCGCCCGAGAGCTGCTTGGGGTAGGCATTGCGGAACTTGGTGAGGTGGACGAGCTCGATGAAGTGGCCCGCGCGCCGGCGCCGCTCCTCCCTCGAAACGCGGTTGAGCCGCATGCCGTATTCGACGTTCTTCTGCACCGTGAGCCAAGGAAACGAGGTGTAGCTCTGGAACACCATGCCCCGTTCGCGCCCGGGCGCCAGAATCTCCTGCCCGTCGAGGACGATCGAGCCTTCGGTCGGCTCCTCGAGCCCGGCCACCATCTTGAGCAGGGTCGATTTGCCGCAGCCCGAAGGCCCCAAGAGCAGACAGATCTCGTTTTCGTAGACGTCGAAGGAGGCGCGCTCGACGGCCCGCAGCGTCTCGCTCTTGCGCAGCGGAAAGTCCTTGATGACCTCGCGCACCGAGAGCTTGACCCGCCGCCCCTCCGCGGGGGCGTTCCGCTCGCGCTGCGCCGCCGCCTGTGCCATCGGCCGTCACCCTAATAGAAGCGCAGATACTCGCGCCGCTCCCACTCGGTCACGGTGGAGTAGAACCGGCGCCACTCGTCCTGCTTGTAGCGAACATAGCCGTTCAGAATGCGCGGGCCCAGCACTTCCGTGGCCATTGGGTCGGCCACCAGTGCCTTGACCGCCTCGATCAACGTCGTCGGAATGCGCTCGACGCCCGCCTTCCGGAGCTTCTCGGGGTCCGCGTCATAGAGGCTTTCCTCGGTGGGAGCCGGCGCCTTCATCTTCTTCGCGATGCCCTCGAGCGCGGCCGCGATGTGCATGGCCGAGGCGAGGTACATGTTGGTCGTGAGGTCGACCGCGCGGTTCTCGATCGCGTGGCGACTCTGCGGGAAGCGATACATCGCCGAGCGGTTGTTCGTGCCGAATGTGATATGGGTCGGCGCCCAAGTCACGGTG
>CAZVZP010000151.1:0-2920 GCA_964631625.1 uncultured Hyphomicrobiales bacterium
AGCGCCTCGACGGTGGGCAGGTTGCGGATCAGCACCTTGCGCTTGGCCATGCGCTGCGCTCCGAGCGCGAGCGCGAGGGTGATCGTGGGCAAGAGGCCCTCCGGCACGTTCGCCACGATGATGCCGATGCCGAACATGGCGCTCTGCCAGAATAAGAGGCCGGTGTTCAGTCCGATCACGAAGAAGACGGCGCCGAGCGCGGTCGCAAGCACGGCAACGACTCGGCTGACAAAGGCCACTTCCTTGAGGAACGGCGAAGGCCGCGGCTCGGCGCGCTGGGCGAGTCCGGCGATCTTGCTGAATTCGGTGTGCCGGCCGGTCGCGAAGGCGACTGCGACGCCCTCGCCCGCCACGACCGAGGTTCCCGCGAGCAAGGCGTTGTCGCTATGCAGGCTGTCCGGGGCCTCGACGGGCTTCGCCGTGCGTGTTCGCGGTGCCGACTCGCCCGTGACGGTCGCATTGTTGACTTTGAGCCCGTAGGCCTCGATCACCCGGCAGTCGGCGGGAACGCTGTCGCCCTGCGCGAACAGGAGCACGTCCCCCGGCACGACCGCCTCGACCGAAATCATTGCGACGTCGCCGTTGCGCACCGCCTTGACCTGGCTGGGCAGGAGCCGGGCGAGCGCCATGAGCAAGCGTTCCGCGCGGTAGTCCTGCCAGAAGGCGAACAGCCCGTTGATCAGGATGACCCCGATAATCGCGTAGCCGAGGGTGGCCATGCCGAGCCCGGGATGGTGCGCTTCGGCGGCAAACGCGATGCCTGCGGCGGCCCACAAGAGAAGCGCGAAGAAATGCGTGAAGCTCTTGAGAAAGCGAAGCCCGAGCCGTTGTCGCCGCACCCGCTCGAAGCGATTGGGGCCGAATTTGGCGAAACGTTGGCTTGCCTCGACCGCGCTGAGCCCCGAGCGCACCGAGCCCAAGCGCGCGAGGACATCATCGGCCGTGAGATTAAAGAGACTCATGCCCGAGCCTAATCGGCCGTGAGATTAAAGAGACTCATGCCCGAGCCTAGCGTCGCTTAAACTCTGCATCGGAACCGGGGTCCAAGGTTCCACGTCCGACACCATCCCGGTCTGGCGCGCGACCGAAGCCGGCCAGCGCCGCGCAATGGCATTCGACCCAGGGTGCGTCCGAACGCCGAATCCCTATCGAAATCTCGGTTCGAGGCTGCAGCGTCCGATCGACTCGCCCGCTCGGCAGATCTTGCCGTAAGGGTTAACGGCTGCGCTTACCATAACGCGCTTCGAGGCCGCGCCGCCTTTCCGATCAAGAGGTTCCAAGCGCCCGATCGGCTGCCCCGGATGGCATGGGCCTTGCTCGGGCAGAGGTGAAAAATCCAACGCGCGAGGTTTTCCATGAAAGTCAGCCATCATCCGCTACCCCCGGTCCCGGCGAGCCACGGCGCCGAGCGGGGCAATCGTCCGGCCGATGCGGCCGGCGGGGCGTCCACGAGCACCCTGGCGCCCGCGGTCGAAGTGAGCTTGAGCGACGAGGGCCGGCGCATCTCGGGCCAAGGCCAGAGCGGCAAGCCAGAGGCTCCGGGCGCCCATTCGGTCGCCCACCGGGCGCGGGCGTTGATCGAGCAGTATCCGGAGCTTGCCGATCAACCGTTCGGCCGCCTGGTCTCGAGCCTCGCGCGCGGCGACTTCGTGGCTCCGGTTGCGACGCCCCCGGTCGAGGGCGAGACTCCACCCGCAGACGACGCCACGACTGACGGCACCACCACCGACGGCACGGGCGAGATTCCGCCCTCGGATGAGGGCGCCGAGACCCCGGGCACCGTGGCCGAGGGCGAGACGCCCGGCGAGGATACGGTGTTGGGGACGCCGGAAGAGAGCGAGACGGTTGCGGGCGACGGCGGCGACAGCGTGGGCTCGGGCGAGGAGAGTGCGGCCGTGCTCCCCGATCCGAGCCTCGAGGGCACCGACACCCTGATCGGCGAGATCATCGAGGCGCTCGACGAAGAGTCCGAGGCGGAAGTCTAGTCTCGCGCCGGCGCCCAGCGCCCAGCGAAGGTTCTCCTGCGCCCGGGTGCGTTTGCCACGCCCGGGCGCATCGCTTTTGAGGGCTCGCTAGCGGATTTTGCGGCCGGCGCGCTCAAGGTCGAGCGCCTCGGCCCGCTTGGCGCGTGGCCGCGCTCGGCGCCTGAGGCTCGGCCAGAATCTTGCGGGCCAAGGCCAGCGCCCGATCCGTCTCCCGGATCAGCTCCGCGCTCAAGGGTCCGAGCGGCGGGCGCACCGGGCCCGCCGGCAGCCCTTGTGCGCCGCAGGCGTATTTGACGCAAGCGAGGAACTGCCCGCCGCGCTCGAGCACCGTGAGCACGGGCAAGAGCGCCGCCATGATGCGCCGGCCCTCGGCAAAGTCGCCGCGCCCCACGCAGGCTTCGTAGAGAGCGAGGGCTTCAGGCAGGAGAAAGTTCGCCGCACCCGAGACCCAAGCACGCGCGCCCCAGGCGAAGAACTCGAGGGCCTGATCGTCCGCTCCGCACACGAGCTGAAGCTCCGGGAACTCGCAGGCGATGAGCTGGAGGCGCGCGAGCTCGCCGCTGCTTTCCTTGATGGCGCGGATGTTGGCGCTCGACTTGACGGCCTTAAGGAACGCGCGATCCATCTCGGCGCCGGTGCGGCCTGGGTAATTGTAGAGCATGATGGGCAGCCCGGCCGCCCGATCGACGCGCAACGCGTGCTGCGCCAGCTCGCGGCCCGTGGGCATGGCGTAGGGCGGGGCACCGAGCAACAGCCCATCGGCGCCGGCGTCCCGGGCGGCCGCCGCGAGCGCGCAAACCTCGTCCGCGCGCAGGTGGTTGACGCCGGCGAGCCAGGGGCGCCGTCCGCCGATCACCCGCTGGGCGAGGCGGAATTGGATCAGCCGTTCCTCGTGCGTCAGCGCATAGAACTCCCCCGTCGTGCCGCCGATGATA
>CAZVZP010000151.1:2930-6812 GCA_964631625.1 uncultured Hyphomicrobiales bacterium
AGTCCGTGCACCCCTTGCGCGATCTGATGTTCGATGAGCCGCGCATAGCCGGGCTCATCGAGCGAGAGATCCTCGCGGAAGGGCGTGATGACGGGCGTGTAGATTCCCTCGAACCGCATGCGGGCGCTCCCCTTATCGCTGGTGTGGCGGCCCGTTCCGACTATACGGTTCGCCAGCACTTGGCGGCAATGGCATCATTGCAACAGATCACGAGTGCGGCAGGACGGGGAGGGGCAGGTGCGCTGGCAAAAGACGCTCACCCTGATCGAGGCCCATGCGGAGGGCGAGGTCGGCCGCGTGGTCACGGGCGGCGTGCTGGACATTCCGGGTCATTCCATGCTCGAGAAGATGACCTACCTCAACGAGACCGACGATTCGCTCCGCCGCTTTTGCGTGTTCGAGCCCCGGGGCTGCGCCCAGATGAGCACGAACCTGTTGCTGCCGCCCTCGCGTCCCGACGCGGATGCCGCCTTCATCATCCTCCAGGGCGACAAGGCCCATAGCATGTCGGGCTCGAACTGCATCTGCGTGGTGACCGTGCTGCTCGAGACCGGGGCGCTGCCCATGCGCGAGCCCGAGACCGTGGTGCGCCTCGAGACCCCGGCCGGCCTGGTCGTGGCGACGGCGACCTGTCGCGCGGGAAAATGCGAGCGCGTCGCGCTCGATATGGTGCCGAGCTTCGTCGAGGCGCTCGATGTCGAGATCGCGGTGCCGGGGTTGGGATCGGTGCGCGTCGATATCGCGTTCGGCGGCGTCTATTACGCCCTGATCGATCCCAGGCCGCTCGGGCTTCGGATCGAGCCCCAAGCGGCGCGCGCGCTGGTGGACACCGGCTGCCGCATTCATCGTGCGCTCAACGAGACGCAGACGATACGCCATCCGGAGCTTCCGGCGATCCGGGGCATCGCCTACACCATGTTCGTCGATCGCAACGAGCGAGGCGACCTCGTGGGCGCGACCATCCTGCCGCCGGGGCGCATCGACCGTTCGCCCTGCGGCACGGGCAACTCAGCGCGGCTTGCGGTGCGGCACGCCCGGGGCGAAGCCAAGGTGGGCGAGACGCTCACCGCCTACTCGATCATCGGCAGCACCTTCGAGGTGGCTTTGCGGGGCGAGGCGAGGGTGGCCGGCCGGCCCGCGGTGTTGCCCCGCATCTCGGGCCGCGGCTGGCTCTACGGCGTGCATCAGATCGGCGTCGATCCGTCCGATCCCTACCCCTTGGGCTTCCTTCTCTCCGATACCTGGGGCGAGGCCTTCGACCTCCTCCCTTAACGCCTTGTCTCCTCGGCCGCAGCGAGGGGGAGCGGGCCGCGCACGGGGGGATCGGCGGCGCGGGCCCCTAAACTTGCAGGGGCGGCTGGTTTCAAATAAGATAAAAGATTGTCGGACAACTTCCGGGCGCAACGCCCGTTGACCCAGGGATGCATCGATGACCGCACAGTCTGCCGCTGCCGCAGGGCTTCCACGCAACGATCCCCACAAGCGTCCGAGATACGCGCCCAAGAACCAGCGGGGCGCACCGCACATGATCTATTTCGACAAAGGCGAAGCGACCGCCGACAAGATCGCGCGTGCGCTGCGCAGGAACGGGTGCTGCATCGTCAAGAACCTGGTCCCGGCGCGCATCGTCGACAAGGTCATGGGCGAGCTTAACCCGTACCTCGAAAACACGCCGACCGGCTCCGGCGATTTCGTGGGCTTTCGTACGCGGCGCACCTCGGGCATTGTGGCGAAGTCGCCGACGGCGGGCGAGCGGCTCGGCATGCATCCCCTGGTGCTCGAGGTGATGGACAAGATGCTGCTCGACCGTTGCCAGCATTATCACCTCTCGCCGACTCAGATCGTCTCGATCGGCCACGGCGAGACGCTTCAGCCCTTGCATCGCGACGATGCCATCTATCCCTTCAAGCATCCCTCGAAACCGAGCGTCGTCACGACGATCTGGGCGATGACCGATTTCACCGAGGAGAACGGCGCCACTCAATGTACGCCGGGCAGCCACAAGTGGGACGACAAGCGGGTGGCCAAGCGCCACGATGTGGTCCAGGCGGTGATGCCCAAGGGCTCGTGCTTCTTCTACGACGGCGCCATCTATCACGGCGGCGCGGAGAACTACACCAGCGAATGGCGCAGCGGCATCATTCTCGGCTATGCGCTGGGCTGGCTGCGGCAAGAGGAGAACCAGTTTCTCGTGGCCCCGCCCGAGATCGCGAAGAAGTTGCCCGAGAAGCTGCAGAAGCTCATCGGCTATCAGCTTCACGCCCCCTATCTCGGCTGGTACGAGATGAACGATCCGATCCTGCTGCTCAAGGACCAGGCGTCCGCGACCATGTCGGCCTCGGATCTGACCGAAGCGAGTGACTCGAAGAAGACGCTGAGGACCTCGGTCCGGCGGACGTGAGGCAGACCGCCGTTTGAGAGCGGAGCGCTCGGCGCCCTCGGCACGAAGGAGCGCGGCGACACGCGAAGCGGAGTTCGCCCGGCCGGCGAATGTGCGGCACGCGCGCCCTTTCTCTTGGCGTTCGGGTTTTCGAAGTCCTTCCCTTGACCGCGGGCGAACGGCCGGACGGATGCGAGGCTTCCCTCGGGCCGCTCTCGACTTCCCCGATCGGGGCGGGAGCGGGCCGCGCCGCTCGGGTTTGACCCCAGGACGTGATCGGCCGTGACACCGCTCTGGCAACCCACCCCCCAATCGATTGCCGCGAGCGACATCGAGCGGTTCCGCCGCTATTGCGAGGAGCGTTACCGCCTCTCGCTGCCCGACTATTGGGCTCTGCACCGCTTCTCCGTCGACGCCATGGAGACGTTCTGGGACGCCTGGTGGGACTTTTCCGAAGTCCGCGCGGGCAAGAAGGGGTCGCGCATCCTGATCGACGCCGACCAGATGCCGGGCGCGCGCTTCTTCCCCGAGGCCGAGCTCAACTTCGCCGAGAATCTCCTGGTCAAGCGCGACGAGAGCGACGCCATCGTGTTCTGGGCCGAGGAGGGCCAACACCGCCGGCTCTCCTGGCGCGCGCTCTACGACGAGGTGTCGCGGCTCGCCCAGGCGCTTGAGGACGCCGGGCTCAAGCCGGGCGAGCGTTGCGCCGGCTTCGTGCCCAACATGCCCGAGACGGTCATCGCCATGCTGGCCGTGACCGCGCTCGGCGGCATCTGGACCTCGTGCTCGCCGGATTTCGGCGTCGCCGGCGTGCTCGATCGTTTCGGCCAGTCGCGGCCCAAGTTCCTGTTCGCGGCCGACGGCTACCGTTACGCCGGCAAGCGTCACGAGTCGCTTCCGCGCGTCGCCGAGTTCGTGACCGAGCTCGCAAGCGTGGAGCGGACCATCGTCTTTCCGCATCTTGAGGCCAAGCCCGATGTCTCGGGCGTCGCGAACGCGGTCCGCCTCGAAGACTTCGTCCGCCCCTATCGCGCGGGCGCGATCCCGTTTCGCCGCCTCCCCTTCCTTCACCCGCTCTACATCATGTACTCCTCCGGCACCACCGGCGTGCCCAAGTGCATTCTCCATTCCGCGGGCGGCGCGCTGATCACGCACACGAAGGAGCATCGGCTGCACTTCGACGTCAAGCCGGGCGACCGGGTGTTCTACTTCACGACCTTGAGCTGGATGATGTGGAACTGGCTCGCCTCGGCGCTCGCCTCGGGCGCGACGATCATGCTCTACGACGGCTCGCCCTCTTATCCGACGCCCGCGGTGCTCTTCGACTTCGCGGAAAGTGAGCGCATGACGTTGCTGGGCATGTCGGCGAAGTTCGTCGATGCGGCCCGGAAGGCGGGGCTCGAGCCCGCCAAGACCCACGATCTCTCGAGCGTCAAGACCCTCGCCTCGACCGGCTCGCCGCTGCTGCCCGAGGGCTTCGACTACGTGCACGAGAAGATCAA
>CAZVZP010000152.1:0-4577 GCA_964631625.1 uncultured Hyphomicrobiales bacterium
CCCCTGCCCCTACCCCCTGCCGCGAGGGGGAGGGGGAACGAAACAAATAGCTCCCTCCCCCCTTTGCGGGGGCCGCATCAAGGGAAGCAAGAGGCCACACCGTTTATTCCCCCTCCCCACTTTGCGGGGGAGGGTGGGGGTCTTCCATCAGCATCCGGCACATCCGGTATGCTTTCGGTCCAACGGAGACGGCTCTAGAGTCCGAACGGGCGAACGGGCTTCGAGCGGCGCATGTATTCGGACCAGTTCTTCGAGGCGGCACGGCAGACGGTCTGGTCGCTGTTCACGGCGCCGGACACCTCGCGCGCGCGTCTCGACCAACTCCTCGAAGGCGAAGCGGGCCGCTTCGCCACCCATCAGGTCGAGGGCATCGTGTTGATGGCGCTCGGCGCTGCGGCCGCGGGCCGCGCCGCCTTCGAGAAGGCCGCGGCCTCGGCCGAGCCCCACGAGCAGGAGTTCGTGTTCACGGCCGAGGTGCTGGCCGGGCAAGAACGCCTTCCGACCCGTCTTGAGACCCTCGGGCCCAACCTGTGGTCGGTCGAGAGCGTGTACGACATTCTGCCCGGCGGGCCGCTCAAATTTCCCGAACGCATGAGCGTGATCCGTCTCGCCTCGGGCGGCCTCGTGCTCGTCAACCCGATCCGCCTGTCGGGCGAACTGGCACGCGCGCTCGAGGCGCTCGGGCCGGTCGCATCCGTGGTCACGAACACGGGCTTTCATTATTTCTTCATCGCGGACTATTTGCGCCGCTACCCGGCGGCGAAGCTCTTCGGGCCGGAACTGCACCGGACCAAGCCCGAGGTGCGGGATCTCCCCTATGCCGGATATCTCAGCGACGTGGCGCCGATTTATCCCGGCGAGATCGATCAGATTCACTTCGCTGGCCACGCCTTCGACGAGACGGCCCTCTATCACCGGCCAAGCCGCAGCCTGATCCTGACCGACCTCGCCACCAACGGCGCGGAGCCCGCGAGCCGCTTCGGCAACTTCTACTGCTGGCTCTGGGGCCAGCACCGGCGCTTCGGCTGTCTGGCGTATCACCCGTGGATGGTGCAGGACAAAGCCCAGGTCGAAGGGGCGCTCGGGCGTGCGCTCGACACGGGATTGACCCGGCTCGTTCTGGCGCACGGACCGCCGGTCGAGACCGATGCGCGCAATGCCCTCGCGCAGGCGTGGCAGAGCGTGCTCGCCCGCTGTTGAGGCGGCCCGGATGCGAGGGCGGGGGCTCTCCTCCGCCTAGCGACTGCCCGCAGCCTTTGGGCGGCCCCTCAATTCGGCTTCCAGAGCCCTTCCTTGACGAGCTCGCCCATCACCTGGTCGAGCGCCTTGGAGAAGCGCGCGATGATCTCGTCGATCTCGCCTTCGGTGACGACAAGCGGGGGTGAGAAGGCGATCGAGTTCGTCTGGACCAGCGAGCGGGTGATGAGCCCGTGCTCGTAGGCCTTGCCGACGACGCGGATCGCCACCTTTTGCGGTAGCGGGAATTCCTCGCGCGTCGCCTTGTTCTTGACCAGCTCCACCGCGGCCATGAGCCCGACGCCGCGCACTTCGCCGACAAGAGGATGGTCCGAAAAACTCTCGCGCAGGCGCTTCTGCAGGTAGGCGCCGACGGTCCGCGCCTTCCCAGGCAGATTCTCGCGCTCCATGATCTCGAGGTTGGCAAGCCCGGCCGCGGCCGCGACGGGGTGCCCGCAGTAGGTGTAGCCGTGGCCGAAGGCACCCATCTTGGGCGCTGCCTCGAGGATGGTCTGCCAGATCTGTTCGGAGACGAGGGAGGCCGACATCGGCACGTAAGCTGAGGTCAGGCCCTTGGCGCAGGTCATGAGGTCGGGCTTGATGCTCAGCGTCTCGCTGCCGAACCAGTGGCCTAAGCGTCCGAAACCGCAAATCACCTCGTCGGCGATCAGGAGCACGTCGTGCTTTGCGAGCACCTTCTGGATTTCCTCGAAGTAGCCCTCGGGCGGCACGATGACGCCGCCCGCACCCATCACGGGCTCGGCGATCATGGCGCCGACGGTCTCGGCGCCTTCCGCCTGAATGAGCCGATCGAGTGTGCTCGCGAGATGGCGCGCATATGCGCGGCCCGCTACCCCCTTGGGCGCGTCCCGGTATTCGTAGGGCGTATCCGCATAGACCACGCCCGACAGCGGCAAATCGAAGCCCGTGTGCACGAGATCGAGGCCGGTCAGGCCGCCCGCGATGATGGTCACGCCGTGGTAGCCACGCTTACGCGAGATGATCTTCTTCTTCTTCGGTTTGCCGCGCACGTTCTGGTAGTACCAGACGAGCTTGATGTTGGTGTCGTTGGCGTCCGAGCCGGTGTTGCCGAACAGCACCTTGCTCATGCCGAACTTGGGGCCGGTGAGCTCGACCAGGCGATCGGCGAGCCGGCTCGTTCGCCATCGAGCCGAAGCTGTGGAAGTAGGAGAGCTTCTTGAGCTGGGCGTAAACGGCCTCGGCCACCTCGTTGCGCCCATAGCCGATGTTGACGCACCACAGGCCGGCCATGGTGTCGAGGTATTCCTTGCCGTGATTATCGACGACCCGCACGCCCTTGCCGCTCACGATGATCTTGGGCCCCGTCTGCGCATGAACGTCGAGCGCCGTGTAGGGATGGAAGAAGCTGTGCTTGTCCATCTCCTCGAGAGAGATGTTGCGTGCCGGATCGGTTGCCATGCTCGTCCTCGCGCAGGTGAAGAAGCGTCGGGGCCGTGCCTTGAAGGCCGCCAACGGAAGCGCCAAGCCTAGTGCATGGGACAGCGTCCGTTCAACATGCAAAGGCCGATTGCGTGCCAGCCGATGCGGGCGGGAGCCTCTTGCCGCGGCCGGGGAAACGAAAGGACCGGCCCGAGGCAATTCGGGCCGGTCCGACACCGGATCGAGCGCGGCCCGAACTCTAGTGCTTGGGCTTCCAGCGGCCCGAGCTCACGAGCTCGTTGGTGAGCTTGTTCAAGCCGCGACCGAAGCGGTTGCACACCTCGTCGACCTCGCTCTTGGTGATGCACAGAGGCGGCGAGAACGACGTCGAGTTGTGGCCGTAGAAGCCGCGCGTGATCAGCTTCTCCTCGAAGCAGAGGTCGAAGAGGCGGTGCGAGCAATCCCACTCGAGGTTGAGCACCTCCTTTTTCTCTTTGTCGGCCACGAGCTCGATCGCGAGCATGAGCCCATCGCCCCGGATCTCACCCATCAGCGGGTGATCGCCAAAGCGGACCTTGAGCTGGTCCTTGAAGTACTTGCCGATCTTGTCGGAGTTCTCGACCATGTTCTCGTTTTCCATGACGTCGAGGTTGGCGTTGCCCGCGGCACAGGCGATCTGATGCCCCGCTGCGGTCGAGCCGGTCGCGAACAGCGGGATGTCTTTGCTCGGGATGCCGTCGCGCAGGACCTCCCAGATCTCCTGCGAGATGACGGAGGCCGAGAGCGGCACGTAGGCGCTCGTGATGCCCTTGGACAGCGTCATCAGGTCGGGTTTGAAGTTGTAGCGCTGCGCGGCGAACCAGGCGCCCAAGCGCCCGAAGCCGGTGATGACCTCGTCGTCGATCCACAGCACGTCGTACTTCTTGAGGACCTTGCCCATCTCCTCGAAGTAGCCCTCGGGCGGAGCCACGCTGGCGCCCGCACCCAAGATCGGCTCGGCGATGAAGCAGGCGACGGTGTCCGGGCCCTCGCGTACGATCGTGTCCTCGAGCTCCTTGGCGAGCCGCTTGGCGTATTCGCGCTCGCTCTCACCCTTCTTGCCGTCCCAGAAGTAGTGGGGTTTCGAGATCTTGATGTAGCCGGGCAGCGGCAGATTGAAGCCCGTGTGCATGTACGGGATGCCGCAGCAGCTCGTCGCCGCGATGGTGACTCCGTGGTAGCCCATATGGCGCGAGATCACCTTGGTCTTCTTCGGCTTGCCGCGCAGATAGTGATACATGAACGCGAACTTGAGGTTGGCGTCGTTCGCCTCGGAGCCCGAGCTCGCGAACATGATCTTGCTCATGTGCTTGGGCAGGAGCTTGTGGATCAAGCGGTCGGCGAGCAGGATCTCTTGCTCGTTCGAGTTGCCGACGAAGTTGTGGTGATAGGCGAGCTTGTGGGCCTGCTTCGAGATGGCGTCGGCGACCTCGCTGCGGCCATAGCCGATGTTGACGCAGAATAACGACGCCATGGCGTCGATGTAGGTCTCGCCCTTGTTGTCGGTGATGTAGATGCCCTTGCCGCTCTCGATCACCCACGAGCCCTTTTCCGAGAAGGTCCGAAGCTCGGTGTAGGGATGGATTGTGGTCTCCGCATCGAGCATCTCGAGGCTGATGTTTCTGGCTGCTACTTTCGTCATCGAGTTCTCCCTTTGAGGAATTGAGATGGAACAGCTCTCGCGGCCCGCCTTGTGGCTCGCCCCCGCAAGGACGCCCGAGCCTTCGCCGCGACCGAGACTTGTGCTGCAGTATCGCCGGACTCGGGATAATTTTCCAGGGTTTTCCCGCGCGCCAGGGGCTTGCACGCAGATGCTGAATGTTGGGGTTTTCTCTTTGTTCCAAAGGGGCTAGGCTCGCTCGCGGGGGCGAGCGCACGGGTGCGGCCCATCCGCGCAACCT
>CAZVZP010000152.1:4587-6799 GCA_964631625.1 uncultured Hyphomicrobiales bacterium
GATGCCTTCACGAGCCGCGTGTTCGCGGGCAATCCCGCTGCCGTGTGCCCGCTCGAACGTTGGCTCGAGGATGGCACGCTCCAGGCCATCGCGGCTGAGAACAACCTGTCCGAAACCGCGTTCTTCGTGCCCGAGGGCCGCGACTATGCCTTGCGCTGGTTCACGCCCTCAATCGAGGTCGATTTGTGCGGCCACGCCACGCTCGCCTCGGGCTTTGTCGTGATGCGCCATCTCGAGCCGGAGCGCTCCGAGGTGGCGTTCCGCACCAAGAGCGGACGTTTGGCGGTGTGGCGCGAGGGCGAGCGCTTCGCCATGGACTTCCCGGCCTTGCCACCGCAACCGGTCGAAGCGCCTCCGGCGCTCGTGGCCGGGCTCGGGCGCGCGCCCGCGGCGACGCTGGCCGCGCTCGATTACCTCGCCGTGTTCGAAGGGGCGCGCGAGGTCGCCGAACTTACGCCCGATTTCGCGGCGCTCGCGCGGCTCGACCGGCGCGGCGTGATCGCGACTGCGCCCGGCGATACTTGCGATTTCGTCTCCCGTTTCTTTGCGCCCAAGGCCGGCATCCCCGAAGACCCGGTGACTGGTTCGGCCCACTGCCTGCTCGTGCCCTATTGGGCGAAGCGGCTCAACAAGCGCTTCTTGCTCGCGCGCCAGATCTCGGCGCGCGGCGGCGAGATCGGCTGCGAGGACAACGGCACGCGCGTCACCCTGATCGGCGCCGCGGCGCAATACCTCGAGGGCACGATCGAGCTCTGACGCCACGCGCAACCCGAGTTCCTCCTTATCCTTGCCGAAACCGGGGTGTACACTTGCCCGGGCATGAACGAGAGCGTCGTCAAGGGCCTGCTGCCCGTGGGCCTAGAGGACCTGCTGGCGCCGGAAGCCGAGCGCGAGGCCGATGCGGTTTCGCGCCTGATGGCGTGCTTCGCCGGGCACGGCTATCAGCGCGTCAAGCCGCCGCTCGTCGAGTTTGAAGAGAATCTCCTGCAGGGCAGCGGGCAGGCGCTGAGCAAGGAGATCTTCCGCCTGATGGATCCCTTGTCCCAGCGCATGATGGCCGTGCGCGCCGACATGACCATGCAGATCGCCCGCATCGCACAGACCCGGCTCGCGCACGATCCGCGCCCGTTGCGCTTGAGCTACGCGGGCGAGGTGTTGCGCGTCAAGGGCGGCGAGCTCGAGCCCGCTCGATTGCTCATGCAGGTGGGCGTCGAGCTGATCGGGAGCGCCGCTGCGGCGGGCGATGCCGAGGTCATTCTGCTCGCGCTCGATGGGCTCGAGATGCTCGCTATCGACCGGCTCTCGATCGATCTGAACGCGCCGACCCTCGTGCCGGCGGTGGCCGCGGGCCTTGAGCTCGAGGAGGGTCTCGTGCGCCGGGCCCGCGCCGCGCTCGACCGCAAGGACGCGGCGGCGGTGGCGGCGTTGGGCGGTGCCGCGGGCCGGCTCTTCGGCGCGCTGCTCGATGCGAGCGGGATGGCCGAGCGCGCGCTCGCTGCGCTCACCGCGATCGAGCTGCCCGAAGGCGCGCGTGCGAGTGCGGCGGAGCTGCGCGAGGTCGCCGAGCGCGTGCGCGCGGCACGACCGGATTTGAACCTTACCCTCGATCCCGTCGAGCACCGGGGCTTCGAGTATCACAGCGGCGTCACCTTCTCGATCTTCGCGGTGGGCGCACGGGGCGAGCTCGGTCGCGGCGGCCGTTACCGGGTGGGCTCGAGCGCCGGCGGCGAACCCGCGACCGGTGTCACGCTGATCATGCCGGCGATCTTGCGCCGCGCCCGCGCGCTCGCCGCGCCGCGCCGGCTGTTCGTGCCCTTCGGCACGGCGCCGGGCGACGCGGTGCGCTTGCGTGCCGATGGTTGGGCCACGCTCGCCGGGCTCGAGCCGATCGCCGATGCGCGCCGGGAGGCCGCACGGCTCGGCTGCAGTCACTGGTTGGAGAACGGTCGGGTCGTTGCGCTGCCGTTGGCGGAGGGCGGCTAGAGCGTGGGCAACGTCGCCGTGGTCGGCGCCCAATGGGGCGATGAGGGCAAGGGCAAGATCGTCGATTGGCTGGCGCACCGCGCCGACATCGTGGTGCGCTTCCAGGGCGGTCACAACGCGGGCCATACCCTCGTCGTCAACGGCGAAGAGTTCCGCCTGAGCCTGCTGCCCTCGGGCGTGGTGCGCGGCAAGCTCTCGGTGATCGGCAACGGCGTCGTCATCGATCCGT